>NZ_CALEFV010000286.1 GCF_937877005.1 uncultured Fibrobacter sp.
CAAGGCCCACCAGAAGTAAGACGGCGCAGCGGGGTAAATCGCCCCGAGCCTAAAAATTAAAAAGGCCGCGACTAAAAGTCGCGGTCTTTTTATTCATCCTAAAACATAGCATCCACTTTTATTATATATTTGAATGGAGAGTGTTCGGGCATGTTGGAGATGTCATGAAAATTTCAAAATATACCCCACTCTGTATCGCTGCAACGTTTTCTTATTCGCTAGCAGTCCTCGACCTGCCAAATGCACAACCTAAAGTAGACGCTTCCTACTGGAAGGCCGCTCTTGACAGTACTTGGCAAGGTTTAATTCGTCGCAACATCGACCCCTATTCCGAAGGCAAGGGACTGATACACCGCCCCAAGAGCGAAACGCCGGGCGACGCCGTCAGCGAAGCCGTCGGTTACGGCATGCTGGTTGCCCTGTACGCCAACGATCAGGACCACTTCAATACCATCTGGGATGCGGCCAACAACAAAATGTGGGGCGGCTGCTACTACAACTGGCAGATGGCCCCCAGCGGAAATATTAGCGGCAAGGGTGCAGCCACCGATGCCGAAGAAGATGTAGCGTTAGCCCTGATTTTCGCAGACAAACTCGTATCCGCCGGCAAGTGGAAGCCCTACACTTCGACAAAATTCGGCTATGGTTATGCCGATCATGCAAAAAAAATTCTCGACTGCATGTGGAGCACCAAGCAGATTACAAGCAACGGAATTCTCGCGCCCGGCGCAGACTGGGGTGGAAACGATTTTGTGAACCCCGGTTACTTTTCCCCCGCATGGTACAAAGTTTTCGCCAAGTTCGACAGCAACGGCGATCGCTGGAACAATGTTGTCAACAAGACATACGAAATCTTGGAAAATAGTCCTGGTTACAGCATGGGCATGATTCCCGACTGGATGCGCCCTGACGGCGGCTGGGCCGGAAGCCTCGGCTACAACGCCTACTTCAATAGCCGAGCCTTTTTCAAGGACGCCATACGCATCCTTTGGCGAGTCGCCATTGATGCCGTATGGTTCGACGAATCTCGCGCCAAGGCTTTTCTCAAGAACTCCCTCAGTTTCATTAATTCAAAAGGCGGCGCAGCGGCCGCCAACTACTACCAGATCGAAAATCCCGGAGAACTCCTGCCTGCCGACGACATCTGGACCGATTTCAACGACAGCAAGAACAAGGACACCTGGCGATACCGCAGAGAACACAGCCACTTGACAATCGGCATGTGGTCCACGGCGGCGCTTGCCGTGGGCGAATCCAAGGACCGAATCGATTTCAGCGAAGAGCTCGGCAAGTTCTATGAAGGCGGCGACTACTTCGGATTGGCCGTCGACCCGACGGGTGGCCTCGAAGACACCCTGCACAACGAGATGTACTTCGACCAGTTCCTTGCCTGGTTTGGAGCATCCATGATGAGCGGCACCTTCGTGAACGTCATCGATGCGATCGACAATCCCCAAACCGCAACGCCGGGCGATTCCTCCTCGCTCACCTCCAGAAAAACCGACGCCCTCTTGACCAAGGCTACCGCACCGGGCAAAATAAGATTCAACCGTATCGGGAACGATATCCTTTTCTCGACTTCAAAGACGGCCTCGTGGCATGTCTACGACATGAACGGGAACGAGATGACCACGGCCAATGGTAGCGAATTTCTCTGGAAAGACGCTCGACGCGGCATGTACATGGTCACTGCACGCGGAGCAGGCTTCCGCCATGCACAAAAAATCGTGATCCGATAATGTTCCTATCATGAAACATAAAAAAGGCCGCATCAATGCGGCCTTTTTTATTCTTCTGCAACAATTACTTCTGCAAGTTCAGGCTCGCATTCGCAGCGCCGTACAGGCTGATGCTGTAATCCTTGATGATGTACACCGGAATCTTGTTCAAAAGCGGACGGATGTTCGGGTTGTAGTTCTTTTCGAAATACTTCATGAACAGGTTGTCGCGTTCGAGCCAGCGCAGGTCCTTCTGCACCGTGCCGCCAGCCAAGTAGAAACCACCGAGCGGGAGGAACAGCGTTGCGGCGTCACTTGCAAAACGAGCAAGCATCTTCACGAACAGGCGCATCATTTCGGCCGCCACCGGATCGGTATCACTTGCGCGGCTGATGTACTTCGGGCGATCGTTAGGTTCAGTTTCTTCAATCTTCTTGAAGGCTTCGTTATCGGGAACGCCGCGGGTCTCCTTCCACCATTCGTACATGTTGCGGAGCCCCATGCCAGAAACGAGCGGTTCCACGCCGGGAACCATGCCAATCTTCTTTTCCATGTAGTCATGAAATTCTTGGGAGTCCTTGTCGAACGGAGCGAAAGTGGAGTGTCCGCCCTCCGAAGAAGCGGGGATATACTTTTCGCCATCGAACGCCAGGAAGCCGACGCCCATGCCAGTTCCCGGACCAATCACGGCCTTCGTCGCCTTCTGCGGGGCGGGCTGACTGCCATCGGTATGCGTGAGCTTGAATATCTGCTTAGGGTCGTCCACGTCGAGTGTCGGGATACCGTAGCTGATGGCCATGAAGTCGTTGATGACAAGCGTCGGGATACCCGTCGCAACCGTCAGGGCATCACCATCAACGCTCCAGGGCAGGTTCGTCATGACGCACTTGTTATTCGCCACCGGGCCCGCAGCGCTAATGCAGATATGCGAGGGCTTGAGGTCGGCACGGGATTCAGCAGCGAGCTTGAGCGTTTCGCGAATGGGGGCGTCGAGGCCGTCAATGTCCTTGCTGGGGCACACGGTTTCAAGAATCAAGGTGAACTTGCCGTTCTTGTAGCCAACCAGGCCAAGGTTCGTATTGGTTCCACCAATATCGCCTGCCAGTACGAGGCGGTCAAACTTTGCATCGGGATTAAGCCATTTGATTTCCATAATAAAGCTCCATGTTTTACGACGGGAATATAGGTATTTTTTGGTCCTTTCGTTAATGACCATTCGCATTATTCCATGTTTACACCTGAATCCATTTATGTGGATTTTCCACCAGTTTCACCAAGCGAAATAGCCTATATTTTGAAAACTAAATAGGACACCAAAAGGAGCCGTCATGAAACTTGGAATACTCGGAAGCGGATACATCGCAGGCAAGATGGCCGAAGCGGTCAAGGCTCTCGAAGAAAAGGGATTGGGCGTCGAGGCATACGCGATTGCCTCCCGCGACTTGAGTCGAGCACAGAACTTCGCCAAGGAAAGAGGGTTTCAGAAAGCTTACGGCAGCTACCTGGAACTGGCCCGGGACCCGGATTGTGACCTGATCTATGTCGCCACGCCCCATTCCGAGCATTATCGTGACATTCTACTTTGTCTAGAATACAAAAAAAATTTACTCGTTGAAAAGGCTTTTACCGCAAACGCCTTGCAGGCATCCGAAGTCACGGCCTTGGCAAAGGAAAAAGGGGTGTTCTTATGCGAAGCCATGTGGACACGATTCCTGCCCGCCGTGCAGATAATCAAGGACCGCCTTGTCCAGGGATGCATCGGAAAGGTGGAAAGCATCGAAGCGGATTTTTCGCAGCCAATTTCTCATGTTGAACGTCTACAAAATCCATCTCTTGCCGGCGGAGCCCTTCTAGACCTCGGTATCTACAGCCTCACATTCGCAGACCTCTTCCTGACCGACCCGCAGATCGGCGGCGACAACAACCATATCGTCAAGACACAGAGTCACTGCGTCAAATTCCACACGGGCGTCGACGCTAGCGACTGGATTGATCTCACCTACAAAAACGGACAGATTGCCCATCTCAAGACATCCATGGTAGCGCCTCTCCACAACGAAGGTTTTATCTACGGTTCCAAGGGTTTCATCAGGGTACTGAACTTAAATGACATGGTCGAGGCCCAAGTTTACGACAACTCCGGGACCCTGACCGAAACCATCAATCCGCCGCGAATCGCGAACTGCTACGAATATGAAGTTCTTGCCTGCAAAAAGGCTCTGGAAGAAGGCCATACAGAGTGCACCGAAATGCCGCTCGTCAAGACCATGCAGATGATGACGCAAATGGATGGGCTCCGTCAGAATTGGGGAATCGCCTACCCCTTCGAACAGAGCGCAAGCGAAGTATGGGACCGTTCCGGCGACAAGTCCTTCTTGCAAATCTACAACATTGAAACAGGCGAAACCAAGCTTCTCAAGGAATTCGACCATGTCATCGAGGCTCCAAACTGGAGTGCCGACGGAAAGTTCCTCACCTACAATGCGGGCGGACGTATTTACCGCTACGATATGGATAGCGGAAACATTTCCGAAGTTCCTTCGTACTATGTGAACAACTGCAACAACGATCATGTTCTCGCCCCTGACGGGACGGGGCTCTACGTCAGTCACCATACCAAGGAAGACGGACTTTCGCGCATCTACAAAATTTTCTTTGACGGCAGGATGCCCGTACTCGTCACGCCGCTTGCGCCTAGCTATCTCCACGGCATTACCCCAGACGGAAACACGCTCGCTTACTGCGCCGAAAGAAACGGAGAATACGACATCTACACTATCCCCGCCATCGGAGGAAACGAAAAACAGCTCACAAATGCCCTAGGGCTAAACGATGGGCCTGAATACGACATGGACGGGGAATACATATGGTTCAATTCCGTACGCACGGGCCGCATGCAAGCCTGGCGCATGAAAGCCGACGGTTCCGAACAGACCCAGATGACCGAAGATCCGCATTGGAACACCTGGTTCCCGCACATTTCGCCGGACCGCCAAAAAGTGGTGATGGTCGCCTATCATGAAAAGGACGTGCGCCCCGGAGACCACGTGCCGAACAAGTGGGTCGAGCTTAGACTCATGACCGGCAGCGACAAGAACGGTTGGAGCGAGCCACGAACGCTTCTCAAGCTCTTCGGCGGACAGGGCACGATTAATGTGAATTCCTGGTCCCCCGACAGCAAGCAATTTGCCTTCGTTAGCTACGAGAGAACGAAATAAATTTTTTTAGCTATAATTGGGGCATGGCTCCCAACGAGATCAATGCTCTCATCAAGAAACTTTCGCCCTTTCTGGACGAAGGTTCCGAAGTGTTTCAGGAACTCTCCCGTTTCTTTGGAGAGGGGAGCAAGATTGATGTCCACCACGGGGATCTTTCCAAGTTTCTGGGCGCCAAGAGGCTCTTCCGCGTCATCCGTCTGAAAGGGGAAAGCTACAAGGACTGCGTCTACCAGCTAGTGGATGACCATCCCGAATCGATGGAAGCTCTGGGAATGCTGAGATACTACAGGTCTCCCAACGGGCCCATCCACTGGGAAGAAGTCGAAGCCGCCGAAATCGCCATGGGAAAGGAACTTACTACCAATGCCTACGGCTGGAAGCCCGATGCATGGACTCTTTTTGAAGGGAACGACACCGCCCACGAACTGACGGCCATTCTCGCCTTTGACTACGGCGACTGATTTTAAGGCTTTACGAATTCAAAGAAGGTAACGCCCGGAACCTTGGCCCTGCTACGACCCTTCAGGTAATCAACTAGCGGAAGTTCCAGCACTTGCTTCTTGAACGCAGCATGGCGAAGCACAGGCTGTTTTCCCGGACGGAATATGACAAGCCCCGTATGAGTCGCATCCAGGTTCTGCTGCGGTGCAACGAACGCAATCCCCGTCACCATGAGTGGGCCTTCATAGACCTTAGACGCCATTTCAACGGCACGGTCATAAGGCAGGTAACGGAGATTCATCGGGACATCTTCCTTGTCCCATTTTAGTTTCTTCGACTTGAACAAGGCCTGTTTCGCCATCGTGCGCCGAACAACCGTATCACCCGCCATGGGCATGACACGGGCAAAGCGACCTTCGTAAACCCAATCGGCAAGCAAGTAATGCTTACGATGAGTGTATTCAATAATGCCGTCGTAATAGCGAATCTTCTGCAGCGTACTGAAAATTTCGTTTTCATTCGGGGCTATAGCCATGGCGAGCACATGTTCAATGAATGTCACGCAGTCTACGGAATCCATGTACACCACAGGCTTGTTCTCTATCGAATCCAGATAGCTTTCGCCCATGGGGCCGAGCCTATACGGAGTTCCCATCATCTTTTTCGAAAAGTAATCAAGCCTTTCCGGAAGTCCCGCCACATACTGTCCCGAAAGCCAGAACTGCTTCATCTTCATCAGCGAAGTGTAATTGTCATTCACCTGATAGATGATGCGAATCCACAAGGTATCAAGCACATCCTTGAGCGTGGCATCGGAATTCTTTCCCGTTTCGTTCAGATACATGGCCACCGCTAGGGTATCCCCGTCAAGAGTATATATATACCCCGCCAGGGCATGCGCTCCACCGATAAATCCCGTCTTGAAACGCGTAAGCCACGGATAAGGCAAATCAAGCATCCGTTTGCCCCCCGTTCCAAGTCCTGGGCCAGCGAAACTGTTGATGTAATACTTGCCCTTAGGATGCCGCGCCATCGTTGCAAGCAGTTTCGTTTCCGTCGAAGGCTGCACCTTATTTTTTGGAGAGAGTCCGCAACCATCCCAAATTTCAAAATCAGCCGTATCAATTCCTATTTCCGTCAAGAACTTCATTTCCATCGCACGACCGCCCTCGACACCGCCCGTTCCCGCCTTTTGAGCACCCAAGTTGCGGAAAAGCGTTTCTGCATGCATGTTCTGACTACGCTGATTGATTTCGTCCAGGATACTCAGGAAAGGCGCCGCGGAATAGGAAAATTTTTTTATCTGAATTCCATCCGTTTCGTTAGCCTTTTCGACAAATGTCACGCCACGTTCGCTAAGCGCATGAATAAAGGCGGCCTTGAAATAGGCAATCGGATTGCGCACGGGGAGAACAAGCTGGCTCGAATCAACATCGATACCAATAGCACCTCCAATCGTAATTTCAGGCTTGGCGGAATCGAGTGCCCATGTCCATTTTCTCTTTTTCCCAGGCACCGTCAGCATCTCATTTTTAAGAACGACATAACCGACATCAGGCAAAATTTCTGCACGAGCCGTATCCCCCACCTTCTCGCCCGGTTTAAAGCGAATCATGGTACAGTTGTCATTAAATCCGAGAGGCGCAATTTCAGCACCGTACCAGGCATCATAAAAATTCTTGCGCCAATGTTCAGCGCGCCACGGACCCGTGTAATAGCTGGAATCCAGATTAATCTTTCCTCGGACCGTGTCAATGCCAAGGGCATGTATAGAATCGGCCATCAAATACAGCATATAGAACGGATCCGCATAATAGCGTCCCGAGAAATTCGGATCGCCTTCGCCACGAATTCCTATGGAACCGACGAAAACATTCCTGCGCACGCTACCATTCAACGACACTTCCGTCTTGGGCGCATAATCCAGCGGCAAGTAATGAAGCGCCGTCGCCGTCGTCAAGGTTTTCAGGGTACTTGCCGGAGTAAATTTTTCCGTGCCGCGAACATTTCCCAGTTCCTTGCCGGTCTTCACCGAACGGACCGACAGCCCGTAACGAGAACCCGGAACCATCGAGTCAACATACGCCTGAACGGAATCCAAGTCCAAAGCAGCACTGGCAAGTGCAACAAGCAAGCAGACCAATCCAACCAGTTTCTTCATAAGACTATCGTTTACGGACACGGATAATGTATACCAGTAACAAAACGATTGCAACGAGACCTAAGGCAAGGACAACAACCAACCGCATGCTTACATTCGACTTTTCCTCTATACCGATTTTACCCATATAAAGTTCCTCTTCAACCGGCTGCATCAGAATCTTCTTGATACGGGCTATTTGCAGTCCCCGATCCATTTTGTCTTCGCGCCCTAGAACCTTGTTCACGTTAACATGCGTGTCGTAAACCAACCCCGCAATAGTTTCATTGATGTCGGAATTCTCTCGAGTCAGACTTTCGCCAACCTTATTCACCATCGCATTCACGAGGGTCTCGATTTCACTCCACTCGGGAATGTTGGGACAGCTGCGTCCAGCTCTTTCTAGATCGTTGACTAGTTGACTGTACCGGGAATCCTGCATCCAGATGCGAATCAGGCTACGATCCGATGGAATAAAGCCGCTGTGTCGTGAATAGAAGTCAATATTGTCGGCGCGCAACATGAAAAGGAAAAATTCCCTGGCCAAGTCCTTCTTCGCGAGCGCGTTGTTCTGGGCTAGCGCCAAATGGCTTCCTCCGACAAAGGTAAACGCTCCTGCAGGCCCCTTCGGCG
This sequence comes from uncultured Fibrobacter sp., assembly GCF_937877005.1. GTDB lineage: Bacteria > Fibrobacterota > Fibrobacteria > Fibrobacterales > Fibrobacteraceae > Fibrobacter. The sequence goes on from NZ_CALEFV010000286.1 coordinate 8,151, forward strand.
CCGAGACGGTAATCAGGCCATCCTTGGCAATCGGAGATTCCATCAGTCCACCGGAAGCATTATCGAACTCGATTTTTCGAATCAGCTCGGAGGTGCCATATATAATTAGTTGTTCCGAACGAATAAAGCGATCCGCCGCACCACTTGAGTTTTCATGCAAATTATATGGAGAGACATCAACATCGCGCAGGAACTTGAAATAATGACGCAGACCAACTAATGTCAGCGAGTCAACGAGCGCACTACGATAGCTGCCGTTTTCTTCGGCGACGAAATCACCGCCGAAATTCCAGAGGATTGGAGCCATCTGCTGATAGCCCGTCCAGTCTCCCTTGACGCCATATTCAAAAGGCACCACCTGGTTTCCCGCCTCATTCTGAACATTGGCTTCGGCTACGGCTCGCAACACTCCAAAGAATTTCGGGAACGTTTCGATGTCGCCATCGTGAAGTCCCAGTTCAAGCCAAGCTTTCTCGTTCACGAAAAAGCAACGGACATCCAGGAACCAAGGCAACGAGTAAAGTGTATTTCCGCGGCCGACATAGGCAGACTTCATAGACTCTTCATAAAAGCGACTCGTATCCGCCCGGTCAATCAAGTCTGTTATCGGAGAAATCAGTCCCTGTTTAGCAAAGTACGGCACCCAGCTGGAGCCCAGCTGCAGCACGTCGGGACCTGCACCTTCTTCTGCAGATGCCGACAGGGCATGAGTCAGCACGTCAAATGCCGAACCCCAGTCAAGAAAACGTATCTTGACCGGAACACCCGTCTGCAGAGTAAACTTACGCGTGAGTTTCTGAAGTGAACTTCCCGTATTAATTCCCTGATCCATGACCCAAAGGGACAGCGTATCCATTTTCGCAGGACCCGCATGTAACTCAGGAACCGCTAGCGATAGCACCGGCAGCAAGGCAAGAAGCGCACCTATTTTTGACCAGCATCTAGGCATTTTTCGAATTTCTCAGGAAGTCCTCGAAATATTTCGGATAGGTCTTGTTCACGCAAGCCGGATCCATGATTTTAATGGGAACCCCGGCCAGAGCAGCCAGGCTGAAGCACATGGCCATACGATGGTCGTTATACGTTTCGATAGTAGCCGCCTGAATATGTTCCGGAGGTGTCACGGTAATGGAATCGTTCGTTTCCCGGACTTCGGCACCGACCTTGCGGAGTTCGGCCGCCATCGCCGCAATGCGGTCCGTCTCCTTGACTCGCCAACTTGCGATACCGCTGATAGTCATCGGCGCATCGGCAAAAAGAGCAAGAACCGCCACCGTCATTGCCGCATCAGGAATCTTGACAGCGTTGAATTCACCTAGGCTCTTCAGCTTGCCCGAAGGACCGATACAGTCAATCCAGTCATCGTCCATCGTCACCGTAGCGCCCATCTGCTTAAGCACATCCACGAAAGCGATATCCCCCTGACGCGAGGCGCTGCCGACTCCAAGCACGCGCACGCGGCCGCCACTGACGGCCGCCGCCGCGAGCGGATAGCTCGCGGAACTCGCGTCACCTTCGACCATGTAATCGCCAGGACTCCTGTACACGCCCTTGGGAACATAGAAATCCGTAAGACCGTCATGTTTCACTTCGATACCGAACTGCTTCATCACGTCGAGCGTCAAGAGAATATACGGTGTCGAAATCAGTTCTCCTTCGACATGAATATGTAGCGGAGTTTCCGCATAAGGAGCACAAATCAAAAGGGCGGTAAGATACTGGCTCGAGATATTGCCGCGGACCGAAACCGAACCTCCAGTCAGTCCATGAGCCCTAATATGGACCGGAGGAAAGCCCTCCGTTTCAAGGTAGCGAATATCGGCCCCCAAGGAACACAGTGCGTCCACCAGATCGCGAATCGGCCGTTCCTTCATGCGTTCTTCGCCACTCAGCTTGAACTCGCCCCGTCCGAGGGTCAAGGCAGCACAAAGGGACCGCATGGCCGTACCGGCATTTCCCAGATAAAGATTCGCCAAAGCGTTTCCCGACGCATCCACAGGGGCTTCAATCGCAGCGCCACGGCCGACGATTACCGCCTCGGTAAAGTCTCCGGACATCTTTACATCAACACCAAGAGCGACAAGAGCCTCGCCCATATAGCGCGTATCGTCGCTCTTGAGCAAGTTATGCAGACGGGTTGTTCCTTCGGCAAGGGCCGCAACCAGCAGCACGCGGTTCGTGATACTTTTTGAACCGGGCACGCGAAGTTCGCCCTCATAGGATTTCAAAGCGGGAATCTGAATATGGTTGGGACGAAAAAAAGGTTCTTCCATACCGCAAATTTATAAATTAAACAAAGGATCATTAAACGAGAGGGCTCCATGGCAAGCGAAATCAACGACCTTAAATTCTCCGTCCGTTTTTCAGACTGTGACGAGCACAGCCGTCTCAAGCTTTCTCGCCTTTTCCAGTTTATGGAAGAAACCGCCATCGCCGATGCCGAGCGCAACGGATTCGGCTTCTGGAACATGATGAAGATGGGATACACGACCGTCATTACGCGCATGAAAATTCGCTTAAACCATGTCCCGGTTCTAGGAGAAGATCTGAGCGTTTCCACTTGGATCAAGGAAAACTACAAGGACAAGGTCCTGCTGAAAGATTACGTGATTGTGGACGGTCAAGGACACGCCCTGGTCGAAGGAACATCATCATGGCTTCTTGTCAACCTCAAGACCGGCATGGCCGAAAATCCTTCCCGCACGCCGTTCCAACTTCCCATTTTCGAAGGCAAGAGCGCCATGCCCGAAATGCTCGACATCCTTCCCAACGGTGAGGATCCAAAATTAGTTTATCAGGAACAGGCTCGCAATACCGACCTCGACATCAACCACCATGTCAACCACTGCCGCTATGTGGATTGGATCATGGACTGCCTGACCCGACAGGAAATCAAGGAACGCGGCATTCGTTCCATCCAACTGAACTTCATCAACCAAATTCCCCTCGGCGAACGCATCAACATCGTCCGTTTCAAGGACTCCAACCACCACGCCGTCCTATTCGGCATGAACGCAACAGAGACAGAACGCGATCCGAGAACCGCCCGATGCCATTTCCAGGCTCGCATCGGCTTCAAGTATTAGGCCGCCTACTGCTTGATTATTCCGATTTCAGGCCACAGTTCAAACGAAACGCTCCCATGCAGATCGGTACGAAAGACCAACGCCGAATCTCCCATGACATACTTCAATTTCTGAAGCACTTCCGATGACGGATGCCCATAGCCATTGTTCCTCCCGACGCCAATCGCCGCATATCTCGGCATAACTCGCGAAAGGAACTTAAGCGTGGAACTTCCCGCAGAGCCATGATGCGGGACCTGCATAAGTTCCGCAGATAAATCGGGAGACTGTTCCAGCAGGCGCCTTTCGCCGACTGAATCCAGGTCGCCCGTCAGAAGCACCGACGCACCGGCATCTTCTGCACCGGGCATGCCATCCAACGACACCTTCATCACAACGCTAGCGCGATTTTCCCCATAGCGGCCATAAGAAACAGGCCAGAGCACCTCAAAACGAATCCCCTCAGCAAGCCAGACCGTGTCCCCACGGACAAGCGTATCAACCGGAATCCGCAATTGCAAAGCGAGAGTCCGCAGCGAATCGTTCACTAGGCACGCCGCCGTATCGGGCCCCAGCAGGAGCCGGCCCACGAACAGACGTCCCGACGCCACCGCCGCCCTCATTTCCATGAAACCTCCCGCATGGTCCCGGTGTCCATGGCTCACCAAGATCCATTCCAGAGAGTCGATACCGCGAGAGAGCAGCGAATCCACGACACCAGCTGAATCCGGTCCCGTATCGTAAAGCGCATGGTGGCCATCGTATTCCAGCAAAACCAAAAGTCCCTGCCCAACGTCTAGAAACGTCACCTGAAGCGGGCGGGATTCTTCGACCGTTCCGGATTCATAGGAGCAACCTTCAATGCACAATACCGCCACCGAAACCCAGAACGCAAGACACAGCCATATCTCCAACAGAATCCACAAGTTGGAGCTTCCCTTAGGCTTCATGTTCGACCTCTCCTTTTCTGCATCATACTTGATATACACGCATTAAAAAGGCCATTGTCCCCCTCAAGTCCCTTTTTTTACTATCTTTTAGTGAAATTCGAGGACTTTATGCAATTACCTAAGTACAAGAAAAAAAAGCGCATCAAGTTGAAAGTTTGCCAGGAGCCAGGCTGCGGCCGTGAATTCTGGGGCCACCCGATTGCCAAGTACTGCGAATTGCACCGCGACATCAAGCAGCGCCAAAAGCAGAAGAAGGACGTCGACAACATCGAATCCAAGAATATCATCTTCCGCCATAACTACACGGAGTCCATGGACCTCACCTTCAGGTGCTGCCTCGAAGGGTGCGACGAAAGGTTCACCATACGAGTTTTTCCGAAACAGTACATATATCCTCGTTTCTGCGACGAGCATCGCAACGACTTCAAGCGGTCGAACTTCCTGCGCATCATGGCGAAGCTGAAAAACGACTAATTTTATAGGATTTTTAGTAAAAAATTGACGGCCACCCTTGAAAAACGGGGTGGCTTTTTTATATTTGGCACACACTCATGGTGGGTGTAGCTCAATTGGTTAGAGTCCCAGATTGTGATTCTGGATGTTGTCGGTTCGAGTCCGGTCACCCACCCTTAAAAAGACCCTGCAAAAGCGGGGTCTTTTTTTTACAAGAGCTCTTTTTGCCTACCCGAAAACGATCCATGACGAAAAAAAGAACCCCCGGCGCACTGCCGGGGGGGGTCCTTGATTTGCTTTTAGACTAGTCTTACGAGAGTCTGGAAATCATGTAACCGGCGCAGACTGCGGTACCGATCACGCCAGCCACGTTCGGGCCCATGGCGTGCATCAAGAGGAAGTTCTGCGGGTCATACTTGGCACCTTCCACCTGGGAAACACGGGCGGCCATCGGCACGGCGGACACGCCAGCGGAACCGATGAGCGGGTTCACAGGGTTCTTGGGAGTGCACTTGTTCATGATCTTGGCAAGGAAGAGGCCTGCTGCGGTCGAGAAACCGAAGGCCACCACACCCATAGCGATAATCATGAGGGTCTGCGGACGCAAGAAGATGTCTGCAGACATCGTGAGACCCACGGAAGTACCGAGGAAGATAGTCACGATGTTCATGAGTTCGTTGGAAGAGGTCTTCACCAGGCGTTCGACAACGCCGGCTTCCTTGAAGATGTTACCGAGCATGAGCATGATGATAAGAGCAGAAGCATCGGGCACCACGAGGATGCACACGATCATCACCATCACGGCAAACACGATGCGTTCGGCCTTGGACACCTTGCGCAGAGCCTTCATACGGATCTTCCTTTCCTTGTCGTTGGTCATGAGGCGCATGATAGGCGGCTGGATCAGCGGAACGAGGGCCATGTAAGTGTAAGCTGCCACGGCGATAGGTCCGATGAGGTGCTTTGCTAGTTTGTTTGCAGTAAAGATGGAGGTCGGACCGTCGGCACCGCCGATGATACCGATAGAGGCTGCTTCACCGAGAGTAAAGCCACCGAAAGCCACGGCGCAGAACATGGTCGCAAACACGCCGAACTGAGCGCCACCGCCGAGGAGCAGTGTACGCGGGTTAGCGATAAGCGGTCCGAAGTCCGTCATGGCACCCACGCCCAAGAAGATGATGGGCGGGAAGAGTTCCAGGTGGATACCCTGGCTGATGTAGTAATAGAGACCGGCAGTCGGGGTAAACATACCTTCGATGCTCCAGCCACCATCGTAGAATCCCGCACTCGGGATGTTCACCGCCAGTGCGCCGAGCGAAATCGGCAAGAGCAGCAGCGGCTCGTACTTTTTGACAATCGCCAAGTACATCAGGACGAAACTCACGATCCACATCACGATCATCGAAGGGGTGACGTATGCGAATCCGGTGTCGCCTGCGAACTCAACGACCGAATTTAAAAGAGAACTCATTTATCTGTACCTCTTAGGCGATGGTCATGAGAGTCTGGCCGTCGACGACAGTGTCGGTTTCCTTGACGGCAATGGAGTTCACGGTGCCGGCGCACGGAGCGACGACCGGGTTTTCCATCTTGAGAGCTTCGATGATAGCCACTTCCTGGTTGGCAGCAACGGTGTCGCCGACCTTGACCTTCAGTTTGAACACGGAGCCAGCGAGCGGGCTCTTGACTTCGGTACCACCGGCAACAGCAGGAGCGGCGGCAGGAGCCGGAGCGGCAGCGGGAGCTGCAGCAGGAGCGGCGGCAACGGCGGCATTGGAATCAAGAACTTCTACTTCGACATCGTAGGTCTTGCCTTCGAAACTGATACGGACGGTTTTCTTCATTTTGATATTTCCTGGCTTAAAAGCCTGTTGAGTTTTAAAAGTTTACCTTACTTGACGATCGTCCAAGCAGGAGAGTTGATGTTTCTGTAAGCAGTCACGCGGCAGGGCTGACCGATAGCCTGGGTCGCCGCTGCGGTCACGAGGGCGAGGAACTGGTCGTTGCTCATGCCCGGGTGTTCTTCGAGGGCTGCCACGGCGGCAATGCCGAGGAAAGCCTGGAGCTGCTTGTTGGTGAAGCCCGGATGAACGCTCTTTGCGTTCGGATCCCAGTCGCAGTGGGCAGGACCGATAGTTACCGGAGCTGCGGCGGCGGGAGCGGCGGCCGGGGCAGCCTTAACTGCAGGTGCCGGAGCCTTGTCCTTGTTGAGGCCGAGCTTGGCCATGATGAAGTTCATGAGGTAGCAGAGCACCGTGAGGCCCACGATAACCACCATCACCACGATAAGACCGGTTGCCTGGAATTCGATCAGGGAGCCGATACCGAAGGTGTCGGAGTCGCCCTTACAGCCCTGTTCGGTCGAAAATTCGCCCTTGCAGTAGGTCGAGCCCAGCTTGGCCTTGGCGATGGGCAACACCTTGTGGCCGCCGGCGTTTTCGATAGAATCGCGAACGTCGCGTGCAAGAACTGCCTGATCGTAGGTCTTATAGAGAACCGAATGGTTACCAGAGTGGGTTTCCACGATCTTGTAAACCATGTCGTCATTCATACCCGGCATAGAAAGCTGCGCCTGAACCTGGGCGGCATCGGAGGGGAGCATGAGTCCGAGCTGTTCGTCGAACTTGCCCTTCACCTTTGCTGCAGGCTGCGGTGCAACGAGAGCCGGCTGCTGCACATCCTGGGCCGGGGCTGCGGCGGGAGCCACTTCCTGAGCTTCGGGTGCATTGGTCTGTGTTTCGTTCATATTGGATTCAATCCATTCTTTTGGGTTTCTGTTTTGTAAAAATCAGCGGTGAAAATTTAGAAAAAGCGGCGCTTGGTTTACGCCGCCAAAAGCTACATCACCCCGGTTTCGAGGCCTTTTACGGGGATATAGCGTATGGAACCGTCCGGAGAGATAATCATGGCCACCCCGGCCATGTAATTCACCCATTTCCATTTTTCGTAATACTTCACGTTCGCGTGCCCGTTTGTCGTGTAAGCGAGCAGGGGCACCACCAAAAAATCGTGCGTACACATGATGTTCACTCGTTTCATGGTCGCAAGATTTGCAAGCACATTGTCCTTGAGCAATTCCTCGCTGCGAATTTCCAAATCGTAGAATGCATCCGAATACGCGCCGGTAAAGCCGTATTTGGAATACACCACCCATCCGCCGCCATCGGAATTCATGTAACTCTCGACCAAAGCGTCATCCTTCACATACCAGTTGCCATCCATGTACGGTAGAACATCGAGACTGTAGTCGCTTTGGCCCTTTCCCTGGGCGATATTTTCGCAGGTTTCCTGGGTACGCGTGTAGCCCGAATAACCGTAATAGAAATCTTCCTTGGCAACGGCAGCAAATCGCGCGCCCAGATCGCGGGCGTACTTTTTCCCGTTATCGGTCAAGTGGCCACTCGGACCCGTATCATCGGTGCGTTCGCTGTGACGAATAATGAATACCGCCTTTTCGTCGGATTTTAGATTCGCATACACTTCCACTATATCGGTGAATCCGTCCGCTTCCTGCGGAGTCGCTACACGCCAGGCACCGGCATCGTAAATGTAATAGTTGTCATGAATCACGCGACCTTCGCGAATTTCCCGATCATACGCACCCGGGCCAAATCCGGCCGTATCCTTTTCCATGGGCTGCGCAACGCGCCACTGTTTCGAACCCGCATCACAGATAAAGCGCACGGTCGAATGATCCGCATGTTCATAGTCATTCGCAAAGCATGCGCTCTGTCCCTGATTCACATAGGTGACTACGCCCGAATTCGCATCGGTGCAGGGCTCAAAGCCATACGCAAGCGGGATAAAGGCCCGCATGTAATTTTCAAAGTTGGGAACAGGTCCGATTCCCCATGACGAGACATTGTTACGGATGTCATTGTATTTCCAGGAAGAATCCAGACCCACGACCCAATCCGCAATCTTGATTTTCCAGTTAGGATCATTCCATACTCCATCGCCCCTGATATCCTCGGCAAAATTATTCACCAGATTCATCATCTCATTTTCGTCGAAGCCCGCCTGAAGCATCATCGACATGGCCAGAAGCGCCGCATTGTACTCGGTATTCCCCGTCAAGCTCAAGTCCTCGGCATGAGGCTTGTCGGTACGGCCATCCGTAAAATAGTTCTGCGAATAGAGTTGCACCGTATCTACCCCGAACGCAGCAAAAAATTCCCTTTCCGCCTGACCCGTCACGGAATCCAGATGATTCATCAGAAGTTGCTGTTCACGCGGAATACGAAGATGCGTCAATACATTTATGTTCGCATTTAGCGGGTTACACGTATTTGCCGACAGCGTTACGGGGCTGTCCGAAAAACGACCGTTCGTACCATTTCTATAAAAACCCGTCGCCGTAATCTTCACGCAGGACGCGTTGGTGCTGACATTATTCAGGACATACTTTCCGTCATTACTCAGGATACAGCCCTCGGCAACACCGATCGATTCATTGTCCAACGCGGCAATTTTCACGCTCGTTCCAAAAATAAACGGTCCCGATGTCGCAAAAGCAGTCCCGCTAAAAGGCGCATGGCGATATCCCGTCAGCATGACCGTATCCGGATCAAAATATTCCGGGTGTTCAATCTTGTCCACCGCATGCAAAAAACCGTCACTGCAGGTAATGCTGAAATCTGTAGAGTCTGCGGCACTACGCCATGTTCCCTTCACACAGAAATGGGGCAGATTGTCGTTGCGCACAAAGAACGCTCGACCTTCCCGACTCGCATCGCAGGCAGGCAAATCACCCGCCCCCTGCACCATCAGGGTATCAAAAATTGAAGGCCGAACTTCTGGTTCACCGTTTTCCGAGCGAGCCGTCTGTCCCTCATCGCCCTGACTCACCGCATTATCATCCGAACCGCAAGACAGCAGCAGAAACGGCGATAGGAAAAATACCGCACTAACAAACCGCCCTATCGAACACCTGTTTTTCAAATTCATCTACCAACCAAATTATTTAGTCATCGTTCCAGAATCGAGTCCCCTGACTGCATAAAACACGCGAGTGCCATCCGGCTTGAGGACGATGGCTATGCCTGCAAGATAATTTAGCCAATTTTTATTCACGTGATATTTCAAGTCTATATTCCTAGACGACACATACAGCACTAGGGGAACCATCGCGACATCATGCGAAACAAAAAGGCCCACCGACTTTTCTGACTGAATCAGCGCAGGAATCAGAAAATCGTCAATCAGTTCCGTACTGCGCATTTCCAAATCGTAGAATGCATCCGTATAGGCATTTTCGTACACCCACTTGGAAGCGGCCTTCCATCCGTCGCCGGCATCCTTCTTGGCCTTCTTGTAGGCTTCCGCATCCTTGACATACATATCGTCATTCAAAATCGAAAGCGTATCGGCAAGCGTATCCTGTTCATCACGCCCCTTGGCAATGTTGTTGCAGGTCTGATGCGCACGGACATATTGCGATGCCCCGTAATAAAATGTCAAATCGCTCTTGAGAATCCGTCCAAGTTCCAGAGATTGACTTATTCCATTTTCATTCAATGGTCCCGTTATCGAATAGTCGCTACCGCGTTCTGCATGACGGAGCACCAGGATAAGTTTCTCGCCCTCGGCCAAGTCTTTCGCGACAGTCTGGATCGGGACAAACTCCTTGACGGCGGAATTGTAAATATACTGGTTATTCCAATCCACCTGAGTTGCAGTACGCCACAAAAGCGTTTTCGAATCGCAGATAAAATGACGGTTTTCTTCGTTGATGGTCGTCGACTTGATGACATCCGAGTTTTCACGGGTACACTTGCCAAAGTAATGTTCCGGATCGAACAGGACAATACTATCGACCACATGGACGCTATCGACGATATTCAAGCTATCGATGACATGGATACTGTCAATGACATTTATACTGTCTATCATATTGATAACGCTATCAATGACATTCAGACTATCGACGATGCGAACACTGTCCACCACATGGATACTGTCAACGATATTCAGGCTGTCAACGACATTGACCTGCACACTGTCGACAATACGGACGCTGTCTACCATGCGGATGCTGTCGCGGACAACGACCGAATCACGGAAGGTCACTTTTTCGGAATTGTCGGAACTTCCGGTGCTGTCCTCACAAGAAACCAGCGCAAACAGGAGCAATGCGCCAAGCAGAAAACCAATCCCTTTTCCGTATTTCATTACCTTACCTTAGAGTCCCTACATCGTCATTGATCCCGACTCTAGCCCCTTCACCGGCACATAACGAAGATTTCCCTTCGAATCCATGATAATGGCAATTCCCGCCAGGTAATTCGCCCACTGTTTCGTATCAAAATAGCGCCAGTTGACCTTTCGGTCCGAACAGTAGGCCGTCAAGGGCACGACAAACGTGTCATGCGAAATCCAGACGCCTACGCGCTTCACGTTAGCAAAGTGCGGCTTGACTATTTCCTGTAAAAACTGTTCACTGCGTTCCTCAAAGTTGTAAAAAGCATCGGTACATATTCCACCCTTGTAGGCATACGCCGAATTGACATTCCAGCCGCCTCCGTTTCCGCTCTTGCAGCTCTCGTAGCTGGAACTGTTCTTCACGTACCATTCGCCGTCTAGTTCCTCTATCGTATTTTCCGTATAGGTTGTCCCCGCTCCGATAGCGATATTCTCGCAAGTTTCCTTGCTACGCGTATAGGTCGAATTCGCAAAATATATCGATTCGCCCTTCAGCTTTTCGCCCACCGACTGGGACTGCGCCTTTCCGTCATTCGTCAGATGTCCATTCTTTCCCGTGTCATTGGAACGTTCCGCGTGGCGCAGGAAAAAGACGACCTTTTCGCCCGTCTTGAGCCCCGCATAGACATCCTTGATATCGGTGAAGTCCATGATGTCATCGGGAGTTGCCGCACGCCACTTTTTCTGTTCGTATATATAGAACTTGTCCGTATTGACGCGGCCATTCTTGAGCTGTCCCTCATATTCACCCGCACCAAGGCCATAGGTATCCTTTTCGACATCGGTCGCTGCACGCCACTCATGCGTCGTGGCATCGCAGATAAAACGGACTTTCGGCCCCGGCAAATCATAACCGGATACAAAGTAGGCGCTCAAGCTATTGCTGATAAACTTCACGGAATCTGCATTGAACGAGTTACATTCGCCAAAGTTATAGACCGTCGTCCAGAAATGCCTCAAGTGCTTCTCGAACTCGGGTACATCACCTAGCCGCCAGGAAGCAATGTTATTGCGAATTTTAGCGAAGGATCCGCTCGTGTCAAGCGCCATGAGCCAGTCCGCCAGGTCCGCCTTCGCATTGTTATCATCCCAGTTGCCATTTCCCTTGATGCGTTCGGCAATCCCGGCCGCATACTGCAGCATGTCGTTTCCGGAACCCTGACGCTGCATCATGATCGACACCGCAAGCAGGGCACCACTATAGTCGCTACCGTCAAAGAGGCTCACATCTTCGGCCGCAGTACCGTCCGTGACGGTCGTCTGCTGTTGTTGCTGCTGACCAAAGCCCCAGTTGCCAAAACCAGTGTTGCCGCCACCCGTCGACGAGCCGCCCAAACGGATTTCGAAGGAAGAAAGAATTTCACCGAGCGCCTGCGACTTGAACAACCCAATAGGCTGATTGTTACCTGTATTTTCAACAAGTTTCATGACACGAGGTGCCGCCATGTGAGTCAGCATATTCACGTTCACGGAATCGCGTTCGCTCATATCCACGACCGCGTTCAAGGTAACAGGCGTAGCGGAAAGGCCTCCCGTCAACTCATTGCGGAAATACCCGCTCGCTTCGACACGCACATAAGGGGAAACGAGGTCGACGCTATCGAAACTAAAATTGCCATCGGCATTCAGGATACATGTTTTGTGAATTCGCCTGGAATCTGCCAGGCGCTGCATGCTATCCAGTTCAACAATTTTCACGGACGTTCCGTAGCGGAACGGTCCCTTTTGGGCGACCCCCATGATACGGACGGCAGTCCTGCGCGGCACCGCCGTAGAGTCATCGATAGACGGCGTATTGCCGTTAAGATTTCCCCACGGATTCATGCTCACGTCTCCGCCCGTGGAGGTTTCGTCATCCTCTTCGCCAACGGTCAACACGCCATTGCGACAACCGATCCTAGAAATCGTCGATACGGTTTCCGATTCCACCCACGAACCGCCTAGACAGAAATAGAGCGTATTTTCGCTTTCGACCATGAAGGACTCGCCCTCGATCGCGGCAGTACATTCGGGCAACCGGTTCACGTCCGTTACGGTCGTCGTATCAACAATCAGCGTATCCTCGATTACGGAAACCGGAGCAGGCGACGAGCTAGACGAGGAACCTCCATCGGCAGATATGTTGCCACTGGATATCGGGTTACCTAGGGAATCATAAGCGACTACTCCGCTGGAACGATAATCCGAGAGGGAATCCTGACCGGCGCTAGATTCAACAGCTAATTCGTCCGGACTCGAAGCAGAGCTGTCCGAACCACAGGCGACCAAACACAGGGCGGCCCACAACAAGGGTATAATCAAAAAAAGGCGAATCATTTCGTCGTTCCAGTATATCTTACCGGAATATAAAAAGGCGGAGAAAATACGCCAATTAAATTTTTCTAAACATGGGCTTTAGAGGCGAAAAATCAAATCATTTTCCCCGTTTCCAGGAAACGCGTGTGCATTTCGAAGGCTCGAGAAAGGGCGACCGGGATATGGACACCCTTAGCATGCTTCAAACTATATTCCAGGAAATCCGTCAAAGGTTCGCGATAATCGGGATGGGCGCAGTTCCTGATAATGAGCCGCGCACGTTCCTCGGCAGCAAGACCACGCAAGTCTGCAAGCCCCTGTTCCGTCACAAAGACCTGCGTATCGTGATCCGGGTGATCCAGATGGCTCACGTAGGGCACCACCGAACCGATAGCACCATCTTTTGCCACGGAAGGCGTCATGAAAAATCCAAGGGCGCAGTTGCGCGCAAAGTCCGCCGCTCCACCGATGCCGTTCATCATCGACGAACCTGCAACAAGCGAACTGTTCACATTTCCAAAGATATCGACTTCAAGAGCCGTATTCATCGATATCACGCCGAGACGCTTGATGACATCGGCGCTGTTGCTCACTTCCTGCTGGCGAATGATCAGGTGCTTTTTCCATTCCGCACTGTTTTCGACAAACTCTTCTTGCGCCTTTTCAGACAAAGTAAGAGCCGTTCCTGAAGCGATACCGAGTTTTCCCTTTTTAAGAAGCGGGAAAACGGCCTCCTGAATGACTTCGGTATACAAGTCGATTGTTCCGAGGCGGTCATCGTCGGACATTGCACTGAGAACCGCATTCGCCACCTTACCCACGCCACTCTGGAAGGCTAGTCCCTTCGGAAGCCGGCCACGAGTTTCTTCGAAGCGGATAAAGTCTAGAATGCGTTCGCCAATATTTCTGGAAATCTCATCCGGTTCCACGAACGGATTGACCTCGTCCAGACGGGATGTTTCAACAATGGCCACAACCTTACTCGGGTCCACCTTCACAAAGGAATCGCCGACGCGGTCTCCCGCACTATAAATCGGAAGCGGTCTCGCATGCGGCGGCAATTCCGGCAAAGCCACATCATGTATTCCCGTAAAAGAATCCCCTAGACGCATATTCAATTCTAGGATTATCCTGGGAGCCATATCAAGATAGCAGGCGGAATTTCCGCCCGAAGTCGATAGGCACACGCGACCATCGGGCAATATGGCAGACACCTCAACAATCGCTACCGTCGGAGCGGGAACCGCACCCGTACGGACCAAGTAACCCATCTTACCCAGATGGGCATCGATATACTTGATTTCGCCAGAATTGATCGCCTTGCGGAGCGACGAATTACTCTGGTAGGGCATGCGTAACGAAATTGCATGCGACCGGGCCAGGGCTCCGTCACAGCTATCGCCCGTCGATGCACCCGAGAAAAGCGTAATCTTAAAAGTTTTTCCTTCGGCATGCATTTGCTCGGCACGGGCGGCCAATGCCGATGGAACTTCCTTGGGGTAACCCGCTAGCGTAAAGCCAGATACACCCAGCACGTCCCCATCGTTAATCATTGCCGCGGCATCGGCAGCCGAACACTTCTTCGAGTCAATCCAATTCATAGTGGCTAAAAAATAAATAAAAGTGGCTAGTGGTTGGTGACTAGTGGTTAGGAATGTAACAAGAACATTCAACATCCCTGTTTACTCACCACTGTTTACTGTCTACTATTTTCTATTTTCCTCTTCGTGAAGCATTTCATCAAATACAACTTGATTGGCGTCATGAACACGCTCATCACCCTCGCCTCGGTTTGGGTGATGCACCAGCTACTTGACTGGAACCTAGAACTTTCCAATTTTCTCGGGTTCGTTTTTGGCGCCATCAACAGCTACCTGATGAACCGCATTTGGAATTTCAAAAGCCACAACCGCAAACGAGGCGAAATCGTACGATTCGTAATCGTCTTCATTGCCGCTTATCTGCTAAATCTCGCAACCCTCGAAGCCACCGTCTACGCGCTCAGCACAGCCCAGTGCAAACCATTCACCGAATTCATTTCGCAATTCATGAAGCCCGGCTTCTTCGCAAACATTGTCGCGAACGGCGTGTACGTGATTGCAAGCTTTACACTATACAAGAAATGGGTTTTCAAAAAATAAGCTACGTCATTGCGAGCGAAACAAAGTGAAGCGCGGCAATCCAAAACGAAACAGGCCTATTTATACTTTTACTATAGATTGCTTCGCCCCCTACGGGTTCTCGCAATGACATACAAAACAAAAAGGGCTCGCTTTAAAGCGAGTCCTTTTTTGCTGCGTCGCAGCAGTTTATTTCAAGAATTCCGATTAGAACGGTACGAGTTCAACGCGGCGGTTCTTGGAGCGGCCCTTCTTAGTCTTGTTGTCGGCAATCGGCTTATCAGAACCGAAGCCCACCGCGCGAACGCGATCAGAGGAAATGCCGTTCTGCAGGAAGTAATCCACCACGGCCTGGGCGCGTTCCTGAGAAACTCTCTTGTTCGCTTCTTCGGAACCCGTGTTATCCGTATGGCCCTGAACTTCCAGGTTGGCCGTACTGAACTTCTTCATCAACTTGACGATATCGTTCAAGGTCTTGTAGCTCGACTTGGTCAGCTTGGTAGAACCCGTCTTGAAGTTAATGCCCTTCTTCAACTGTTCCAAATCTTCCTTCTTGTTGAGCGGGCAACCCTTCTTGTCGATGCGGACACCTTCGAGAGTGTTCGGACACTTGTCAATAAAGTCGGGCACACCGTCACTGTCGGAGTCTACCGGGCAACCCGTGGAATCGACACCGGCACCCTGCGGGGTATTGGGGCACTTGTCGAGACCGTCATAGACACCATCCTTATCTTCGTCCTTGCTGCAGCCCGTAGAATCGACGGGAACGCCGACCGGGGTGTTCGGGCACTGATCAATTCCATCAGGAATGCCGTCCTTGTCGTAATCGAGCGGGCAACCGGTATTGTCGACAGAAAGACCAGCCTTGGTGTCCGGACACTTGTCAAGAGCATCGGGAACGCCATCCTTGTCGGCGTCAGCCGGGCAACCCGTAGAATCGACAGCCACGCCCTGCTTGGTGTTCGGGCACTGGTCAATAGCATCAGGAACACCATCTCCGTCAAAGTCACCTTCGCAACCTTCGGCATTCACTTGAGCTCCTTCGCGGGTTTCCGGACACTTGTCAAAAGCATCGGCTACGCCATCCTTGTCCGCATCAGCCGGGCAACCGAGGGAATCAACCGGGAGGTTGGCCGGAGTATTCGGGCACTTGTCAAACGCATCGGCTACGCCGTCCTTGTCCGCATCGGCGCCACAACCAGTAGAGTCTACAGGCAGACCGGCAGGAGTATTCTCGCACTTATCGATGCCATCATAGACGCCGTCCTTGTCCGTATCCTTCGGGCAACCGAGAGAGTCTACCTTCACGCCAGCCATCGTATTCGGACACTTGTCAAGGACATCGGCTACGCCATCCTTGTCGAAGTCCGGTTCGCAACCAGTAGAATCGACACCGGCACCTTCGCGAGTGTTTTCACACTTGTCAATGCCATCAAAGATACCATCCTTGTCGGAATCGATCGGGCAGCCCACGGTATCAATCGTAGCGCCCGCCGGAGTATCCGCACACTGGTCCAGACCATCCGGCATGCCATCATTATCGGAATCAACCGGGCAACCCACAGAGTCAACCACAGCCTTGTTCGGAGTATGCGCGCACTTGTCATCGCTGTCCGCAACGCCATCGCCGTCCTCATCGCTCTTCGCATTGCCGCCAAAACGCCAAGTGAGGGCGGCGGTACCTGCAATCGTCGGAGTCGGAGCATAGCCATAGTAATTCTTGTTGCCATTTTCGCTCACATAATGGACAGTATGGCATTCAACGCCATCCATCTCATCGGCGCCGTCGTAACCAAGGTTACCCAAGGTACGGATAGCAATATCCAGACCCATTGCAAAGTCGATATTCCACGGCAGGTGGAAACGGATACCCGGAGTCAGGAGCATCGGATCGTCCATCGGATCGCGGCGATAGGCACCGTCCTCGACACGCATTTCACCAGAATATTCCACAAAGATGTCCATCCAGCTGGTCGGCATCACGTTCACGCCCGTACCATAGACCAGGGTGTTCGTTCCGTCGCCAGCATAGACAAAGCCCACATGGGTATTCCACAAGACAGGCACCCCGAGTGCACCAAAATTCAGGGAGAACACCAAGGTTCCGGCAAAGTTGAATTCATCAGATGTATAAGGGTTAGTCACACCGGCATCGTCATTCAGATACCAGGCATGGCGAGGGCGCACACCGGCCCCTGTTTCACCCGTCGGGATATAGACATCCACCATGGCGGCCAGAGCAAACACGCTCTTGGCGTTACCCACGATACCGGCCTTCAACCATACATCCAGGTCACCACGGCTAGGCTTCCAGAGGTCGCTTTCGCCTTCACCCTTCAAATTCGCATGGTCGTAATACAGCGGGATCGCAACGCCCAGGTCCAGGAAATTCAGGAGACCGATGGCGGCATGGACATTTCCCGAAAGAGATCCGGCCATTTCGTGAAATTCGCGCTTCTGATTCGCCACATTGATGATACCACCACGAGAATGGGACCAGGAGTCAAAAGACACATCGCCACCCGTACCGAGTTCGACGCCCCACTGGCCCAAAGTATAGGCATTCTGTTGATGGATGCCAGAAGTTCCACCCATTAACCCAGACTGGGCAAAGGCGAGACCTCCGGCGACCAATGATAAAGCAATGATTTTTTTCATTGATACCCTCACATGTCTTTATTACATTTCGTTCTCAATGTAGTATTTTAGGAACGGAAAACCCCATTGTGATTTTACTCACACCCCTAAAATCATACAAAAAGCAACCAAAACTCCTTGTTAGGCATCAAAATAGCGATTATGAACCCAATTTTGTCCATACAGAATATCCGCCGCGATTTCAAGATGGGTGACGAGACCGTCCACGCGCTGCGTGGAGTTTCTTTTGATATCTACCCCGGCGAATTCGTGACCATCATGGGCACCAGCGGTTCTGGCAAGTCGACCATGCTGAACATTTTGGGTTGCATGGACAAACCCTCCTCCGGGCAGTATATTCTGGACGGGGAGCACACCGAAAAACTCAAGCGCGACGCACTCGCAAAAATCCGCAGCCAGAAACTCGGATTCGTGTTCCAGAGTTACAACCTCCTGAGCCGCACCACGGCCATCGAGAATGTAGAACTCCCGCTTTTATACAATTCGAAAATTTCGGCAGCGGAACGCCACCGTCGCGCTATCGAGGCGTTAAAGATGGTCGGGCTTGAAGACCGCATGAACCACTTGCCGAACCAAATGTCGGGTGGCCAGCAGCAACGAGTCGCCATCGCCCGCGCGCTCGTAAACGACCCGGTCATCATCTTGGCCGACGAAGCCACCGGAAACTTGGACACGCGCACCAGTTACGAGATCATGATGATTTTCCAGAAGCTGAACCGCCAAGGAAAAACAATCGCCTTCGTGACGCATGAACCCGACATCGCGACTTTTAGCGGGCGCACCATTACGCTGCGCGACGGACTTTTGAAAAAAGATGTGAAGAATGAATCCGTTCAAGACGCCAAAGCCGCCTTCGAAGCGCTCCCACCCCCGGAGAATTTTGATAATTGATGATTGATAATGGATAATTGACGATGTCCCCACTAACTCTCATAAAAATCTCCCTCCGCGCCTTGTTGCGTAACCGCATGCGCACCTTCCTTTCGGTGCTCGGCATCGTGATCGGTGTCGCGGCAGTCATCACCATGGTCGCCATGGGCGAAGGTTCCAAAAAATCCATCAAGGAACAGATGACCGCCATGGGCACGAACGCCATCATCATCATGCCAAACCGCGACCGTCGCGGCGGCGTGCAAATGGAATCCACCGAATCGCTCGAAGAAGCCGACGTGATTGCTATCCGCGAAAACGCCACCTACATTAACGGAGTCTCGCCCATGATAACCGTAGGCGGGCAGGCCATTGTAGGCAACAACAACTCCCCCACGGCATTGAGCGGCGTATCGGCCGACTACCTGAAAATCCGCAACTACGAAATCGAAGACGGCGTCATGTTCGACGACCAGGCAGACCGCATGGCCAAAGTCTGCGTCATCGGCCAGACCGTCGTGAAAAACCTGTTCCCCGAAGGCGACCCCATCGGCAAAACCATCCGCTACAAGAGCATTCCGCTCAAAGTCATCGGTACCCTAAAGGCGAAAGGCTCCGGCGATTTCGGACAAGACAACGACGACGTGATTTTTACACCCTACCAGACGGTGATGAAGCGGTTCAACGCCACCACGAACATCCGCCAGATTTATGCGAATTCCATTGGCGAGGGCTACGCGGTGCAAGCCACCGAAGAAATCATGGGAATCCTGAAGGAGCGCCGCAGCTGGACAAAGCCCACCGACCCCTTCCGCGTTTTTACCCAAGAAGAAATGATCCAGATGGTCACCAGCACCTCGGACATGCTCTCGCTGGTGCTGACCGCGATTGCAGGAATTAGTTTGTTTGTAGGCGGCATCGGTATCATGAACATCATGTACGTGTCGGTGACCGAACGCACCAAGGAAATTGGCCTGCGTATGGCTATCGGTGCCCGCGGCCGCGACATTCTGTTGCAGTTCCTTTTTGAATCGGTCATTATCAGCCTGCTCGGCGGCGCCATCGGGATCGCCCTTGGCATTGCCGCTTCCGAGACGGTCAAGATTGCCATGAACTGGCCCATGAGCGTGTCCATCACGAGCGTTATCGTGAGTTTTGGCGTGTGCTTTGCCACCGGAGTCTTTTTCGGGTGGTACCCGGCCCGCAAGGCATCTCGCCTGGATCCCATTGAAGCCTTAAGGTTCGAATAATAACCAACAACTGTCTATTTTTTCTAAAAAAGCATTTTTTATATGCACATCACACCCTTTTTCTGTATATTTAGGACATGAATCTGCTTGAATTTTTACAACCGATGCCGGTCGTGGGCATTCTCCGCGACATTCCCCAGGGCGCCGAAGAAGCATGCGTCAAGACCGCCGTTGAATGCGGACTCAAGGCGATTGAAGTCACCATGAACACCGCAAGCGCCGAATCGATTATTGCAGCCCTCAAGGCCGCCGCAAAGCCTTACGGCATTGCCGTAGGTGCAGGCACGGTCCGCCACGGGAGCGACCTCGACAAAGCCATTGCCGCAGGTGCCGAATTTATCGTGACGCCCAATACCCGCAACGAAATCATCCGCCTTTCAGCCACGGCCCGCATCCCGATTATTCCGGGCGCGCTGACACCCACCGAAGTGCAAAAGGCTTTCGACCTGGGCGCCACCGCCGTAAAGATTTTCCCGGTGAACTGCGTGGGCGGCCCCGAATACATCAAGGCGCTGCGCGGGCCATTCCGCGACATCCCGCTCATGGCATGCGGCGGCGTGAACCCGGAGAACGCCGCAAGCTACTTGAAGGCCGGCGCAAACCTGCTTTCGTTCGGTGCAAGCATTTACGACCCGAAGCTAATGACCGCAGGCGACTGGGCAACCATTGCCGAGCGCCTGAAAAAGCTCCTCGCTTCGATTAAGTAGACGAATCCATTTAGACAAAAAAAGTCCCGCTCAAGCGGGATTTTTTTAGATCCTTCGACTCGTTACACTCGACCCAAAGGGCATAACTCAACTAGAGAACTAAAGTTCTAAGTTTCGTTTAGCTCAGGATGACACTTCTGTCTACTGCCTACTTTTTCCTCATTTCCTGTTTCATCTTGTACATGGAGACATCTGCGCTGTGCAACATGTCGTCCATTTCCTTGTAGTCTTCGCTAGAATGCGCGATGCCAAAAGCGAAGGAAGCCTGTTTGTCGACGATCGTAATCTCCGCAACAGCCTTCTGCATGCGTTCGGCACATACGAATGCACCTTTCTTGTCGGTCTCGGGGCAGAGCACCATGAATTCATCGCCACCCATACGGAACAGGAGGTCCGTTTCGCGCAATATTCCCTGCACGGCATGAGCCACGGAACGCAACAGAAGGTCCCCTGCCTGATGCCCGTATTGGTCATTCGTACTCTTGAGGCCATTCAAATCAAAAAAGATAATGGCAAACTGCGTCCCGTAGCGTTTGCATCTCGAGAACCATTCTCGCAGCGAAAACATGCCATGTCTACGGTTGAAGCACCCCGTCATATCATCGGTCAAGGAAATATCCCTCAGGTTGCGCAACGAACGAGAAAGACGGATATGCACATTCACACGAGCAAGCAGGATATCCGAAATGGCGCTCTTGCTTACAAAATCCGACGCACCCGCCAAGAAGCCCTTGGCAACGCTATCCGAATCCTCGCGGCTCGTGAGGAACACGACAGGAAGGTCATCCAGGGCGTAACGCTGTCTAATCTTGAGACAGACATCGTAACCATTCATGCTAGGCATGTTGATGTCGAGCAGAACCAGGTCAACCATGTTTTCGTTCAGGAAATCGAGAGCCTCTTCGCCCGAAGCCATGCAGACGACCTTGTAGCCGACCTGCGTCAGCAGGTCACTCGTTTTAGACAGGACTTCGGCATTGTCGTCCACTATCAGGATTTTTTCTTCAACCATAAACAGCTCCTCTTCGTCCTAGGACGAAGGTTTCTCCGTAAAATAATATTGTTTATGGCAAAATGCCACCGCCGGGCATTTTTTTTACAAAACGAGCCCTAAAAAGGCAGAAATTCCAATGCAGGGGCACGCTCAATCAGTCCGAGCGACGCTGCATACTCAAAAAACACTGAAAGGGAGCGCTTGCGCTCGTCGGTAAAGCGGTAATCTAGAGCCGAATAGTAATTCTCGATGACGGAACGGGGCAAATCAACCGGATAGCGCCTTAACCACCGATCCAAGGCGAGCGACGGGTTGGCTCGAAATTTTTCGACACTTTCGCGAGTCCAGCACAGGTAATCCTTCAAGGACTGCACTAGATCGGGTCGCAAGGCTATCTTGGATACAATCCAGGCACCGAAGACAAACGGCATTTTCTGCCAATCCTGCCATAGAGAGCCTAGATCGTAATCGTAGGCAAAACGATGTCGTTCATTTTCTTCTAGCGCCTGGTCCCCGATCAGAAGACAGGCATCGTCGTCCGGCAGGCAAGATCCCCGCAAGTATTCGGGTTCGACCCCAAAGCGTTCCTGCAGCAATATCTTCAAAAGGTTCACTGACGTCATGCTCTGCGCCGTCAGGCGCAGCTTCTTGCGCGACAGTTCCCCTATCGGATATTTTGCAAACAACTTAACGGAACGGACTTCAAAGGAGCAAGAGGTACAAATATCCGGTGCGAGAACGAAGTCGCCAGGCTTCTGCGCAAAGGTGATCGACGATGCCGGAGACAGGTGAATCGAGCCATCCTTCAGTCCGGCGCAATGAAGACTCGGAGGACCGTCCAGGAATTCGATATTGCGAAATTCGGATTCCCGTCCTATAAAGTCATGAAAAAACGGCGCACAGACCAAAAATGGGATTCTTCCGACACGTAAAGCCATGCAAAAAAGTTAATTTTTCGGCACGGCCTGCAACAGGGCCGAAGAACAAATAACAGAAAAATAACCGAAATTGGCTAAGGTATAATGGCTGTATTCCATGTAAAGAAGACATCGCTCGGCGACGACCAGACTTCTCTGGTGTTCAAGGGCAAGATTGTTGAAGGGCCCATCAGCAAGGGCATGACCATAGAAATTCCCGTCACTCAAGAGGCGGTGGTCAGAATGAAAATTTTCGATGTCGTCCTGTTCGAAAAACAGAAGGACGAATCCAAGAAAGTTGGTTTGGTCGTCGATTTCAAGGACCTTCCCGATGACATGGAAGTCATCATGAGCTTGAACATCGCCGAAGAAGACCTCACGATCGTAAACGAATAAGGCAATTCAGCCTTTTCAAAAACGGATGATACAATGAAAAAAGAAAGACTACGGGGAGTGAATTTGGGTGGATGGTTCAGCCAGGTAGACTGCATCCAGGAAAAAGATCCCGTAGGTTTTCCGGGGATCATCCCACACATCAAGACGTTTATCGGCGTCGACGATTTCAAGCGCATCCGCAACGCGGGGTTCAACCACGTGCGCCTGCCGGTAGACTACTTCAATCTTTTCGACGAGGGTACGCTTGCGCCCAAGGACGAAGTTTTCGCTCTTCTGGACAAGGCTCTCCGGGAAATTCAGGCTTGCGACCTCGACGTCATTCTCGATCTGCACAAGTGCCCGGGACATGACTTTCACCTAGGTTGCTCCCAGGAACAGCCGTTCTTTGCTAGCGCCGAAGCCCGCAAGGACACCGCAAAGGTCTGGGCCTACATGGCCGAACGCTACAGCAGCGAACCACGCGTAATGATGGAAATCCTGAACGAACCCGCCGCTGCGGATTCCCTGGTTTGGGACAAAGTAAAAGACGAAATCTTCTGGGCGATTCGCAAGCACGCCCCGAAGAACACCATCGTGGTTGGATCCAACAAGTGGAACAGTGCCCGCGAATTCAAGTATCTGACTCCGCTCGACGACGACAACGCCATCTACAGTTTCCATACCTACACCCCGGTGACATTCACGCACCAGCACGCAGCCTGGATTGGCGATCCGTTCTTCCACATTGACCGTCCGTGGCCCGGCGACTACGCCGCTCCCGCTCCCGACGCAAGCGGAAAGACTCGCCTCGATGTCGAATACGGCAAGTGGGACAAGGCTCGCTTGCAGGAAAGCATCCAGAACGCTCTCGACTTCCGCGCGAAGTACGACCTGCCCGTCGCCTGTAACGAGTTCGGCGTCTACGTGCAGGTCGGCCGTGAGCACCAGATGGCATGGATGCGCGACTTCATGGAAATCCTGCGCGACGCAGACGTCGGTTACAGCTACTGGAACTACAAGAACCTGGACTTCGGCATCATCTCGAAGGGCGAATCGCTGCACGAAAACCTCAAGCAGTACGACAACCCCGAAAGGCTCGACTACGAACTGATGGAACTATTGGCCAAGGGCTAGAAGCGTCGCCGAAAATAAAATTAAACCATCAGCGTCAAACGCTGATGGTTTTTTGCAAACGGGCAAATAGGCCTTTATTTTCCGGCAGCCTTTTTGAGCATCTCGCGACGCTGTGCTTCCGCAAGCATACGGGCCATTTCAAGACGGCTATCTTCCTTTTCCTTGCGCTTCGTTTCTTCCTTGCAGTTCACGCACTTCGTTGCAGTCGGAACGGCAATGAGACGAGCCTTGGGAATGAGTTCGCCGCATACTTTGCAGATACCGAAGGTACCCTTCTTGATACGCTTCAGGGCCTCTTCGAGATACACCAGATACTTACCCTCACGGGCCGCCAAGGAGAAATTCGTTTCAAGGGCGTTATAATCGGTAGCAAGATCGGCGCTGTTCGATTCACCACCTTCGCCAGCCTGTGCCTGATTCTTGAAGGATTCCGTCTTGTCAAAATCCGTCTGCGCCGTCACGATCTGGCGGCGTTTCTCGATAAGCATGTCTTCAAAAAACTTCAGGTCTTCATCGCTCATTTTTACAGGTTTCTTCTCAGCCATGGTATTCTCCTTAGTTGCTATGGCACACAATCTACCGATAAAGTCATAAATAACTTTTTTTTTCGGGAAAAGGTAAACTTTTTTAAAAAATATCGATATTCAGCTTGACGCCGTTCTTTTTTATATCGTTTTTAAACTGATCTATGTCAAAAATAAGCTTATCCACTTCCTTGGCATACTCCGAAGTGGAACCAAGAAACAGGCCGATATTATTGTCGGTACGATCCAGCTTTTCAAACACTTCATCTCCATACTGCTTCAGGGACTTCACCCTTTCCAGCAATTCATTAGTACGGTCAATCAGCGAGCTCACGGTATCAAGCTTTTTCCGACCATCGGCCGAAATTTCTCTCAGGATCGTCTTCGTCTGGCTAAGGGACCCATCCAGTTGATCCAGTATTCCGGAAACCTGTTCCTTCCACGCCTGGACATCACTCTTGGTCAGATCCACAATGCGCCCCGCCTTTTTCACCGTCCTCTGCACGCTCTTCCCGGCCTCGCCCACCGTGATGGAATCTACAAAAGCCTTGAGCGTATCCCTGATTTCGGAAACATCATCCAGAATCATCGCAAGTTTCTTGCCGACACCGGTCATGCCTTCGTCATAATGACCAATCAAGGTATCTCCGGGAGCGATCAGCTTGTCGCTGTCCCCCGAGAGGATGCACATTTCGCGTTCACCCATAAGGCCCGAATTGATCAGCCTGAACTCCGAATTGACCGGAATCCTCGTCGATGCCAGGACCTCTACGGTCACGTAGACGGCATCTTCCGTCAATTCAACCTTGGCAATCTGACCACACGAAATGCCACGGACTTCTACACGGTTTCCCGGCGAAAGCGTTCCGATGGCATCGTAGGAAACGACAAACTTGTACCGGTCGTGGTACGGACTCGACGGATGCAGATAGTACCAGGCGCCGGCGCAAGAAACCGCAATCACCGAAAAGACGATGAACGGCAAGAGGTTTTCTTTGACGAGGCGCGTGAATCTATTCATAGTAAGACCAATTCTGATAGTCGAAATCTAATAAATCATCGACATACTCGCCCTTGGCCTTGGCCTTAATCTTTTGCATTAAGGCCTCATTGAAGTCCTGAGCCACGTTCTGGCCACTATATTTCATCAAAGTATTCATGGCAATGACCTCGGAAATAACCGTCAGGTTCTTGCCCGGAGCGACTGGAATGACCACCTTGGGAATCTTGACTCCCATAATTTCTTCTTCCTGCTCGTTGAGCCCCGTGCGGTCGTAACCGCCATCACGCTGCCACTGCTGGAGTTCCACGATTGTCTCGATTTTCTTGACCTTGCGGATAGCATGGATACCGAACATCGAACGGATATCGAGGATTCCCACGCCACGGATTTCCATGTGATGCCTAATTAGCGGATCGGGGCGGCCGATAATGGAACGGCCCACGTTGCTGATATGCACCACGTCGTCGGCCACCATGCGGTGTCCACTTTCGACAAGGTCCAGCACGCATTCCGACTTGCCCACATTGCTGTCGCCTACATACAGCATGCCGACGCCGTAGACATCGACCAGGCTTCCGTGAATAATGGCATGGGGTGCAAAAAATTCTTCGAGGATTCGCTGGGCGGCCTTGTTGAACTCGTAAGTATGCAGCGTAGTCGAGAACAGCGGTATGTTCAGTCGTTCGCACATCGCCTTGAGTTCCGGGTGTGGCATCTGGGAATGCGTCACCACCCACATGGGCGCCTTATATACAGACAGATTCTCAAAAACACGGGCACGAGCCTCGGGGCCAATCGACTCCAGGTAATTCCATTCGGTATGACCCACCACCTGAATCTGCTGCGAGCTATAGACCTTAGTGTAGCCCGCCATCGCGAGGCCCGGTCGATGAATACCGCTTTCAGCTATCGGGGAATCCAGGCACGATTCCGGAGAATGGCAGGCCATCTGCAGGTCCTTGCCATAACGCAAAAAAAAGTCCCGCACCAGGAGACGTTCCCGGTGCAGGATCTTGATGTCTTTCAATCTTGACTCAGCCACAATCTTAACCGATTATACGACTTCGGAAACGGGCTGGGCTCGATGATCATTCTGCTTGTCGTTAGCCTTTTTCAGCTGAACCTTGATGCGTTCAAGAGTCACGTCGACCGCCTTGCCCATGTTTTCTTCGTCGGCGGAAGCCACTACCTGCGAACCGGTAATATTCACGGTGATTTCGCAATGGCGCTGGTGTTCCACTTCGTGATCGAGAATGACGGAGGCACTGGTGATATTCGGGTAGAATCGGGCTAATTTATCCATTTCTTCTTGAATACGATCCTGGAGTCCGGCAGAAGCATTGAAGTGACGTGCAGAAAACTGAATATCCATGATATAACCTCCATAAAATAGGGTTCATTCGCGAGGCATCTACCTCACGTCTAGAGTATATACATCTTTTTTTGTTCAAAAACAAAGTTTTTTTTCATTTTTTTTAAGAAAAGTCTATTCCAAGTTGGAATATGGCGTTCCGGGGCATATTTTAGAAGGTTCTTTTACGCTGATTTGCCGGCAAAATGCGCAATTCCTTCTCGCGATACTTGGCCACCGTACGACGAGCCACCTTGATTCCCTGCTCCAAAAGCTTGTCCGAAATTGCCTGGTCCGAAAGAGGCTTTTTCTTGTCCTCGTTATCTACAAGGTTCCTGATGGCATCGAGAATGGTCGCCGAACTGAGTTCTTCGCCGTCCACAGAGTCATCCTGCTTGACACCCGAAGTAAAGAACCTCTTGAGTTCGTAAATTCCATAGGGCGTGTCCACATACTTACCGTTAATGGACCTATTCACTGTACTTACATCGCGCTTGATATCGTCAGCAATATCCTGCTGCACCATCGGCTTCAGAAAGGCGGGTCCCTTGGTAAAGAAATCCTTCTGACGCTTAAAAATCGCGCGCATCACCAGTTCCATAGTCGAGTAACGGTTGTCGAGAGCCTTCATGAACTCTACCGCCTTGGACAAATGCGTCTTTACGTATTCACGGTCCGACTTCGATGCGCGCTTGTCATCGAGAATCGCCTTGTAGGTCTGGTTAATGCGAAGTCTCTTCATCAAGGGAGAACGCACGGATTCTATTTCCATGCGGCCATGCTTATCGACAATCTTCAAATCCGCAGCAACGAGCTGCACACGAGAATTAGACAGCAGGAAACCGGGATGTGGATTGAGACGGGCAAAGCTCGCGACAACCTGCTGCACATCTTCGGTGGAAACACCCAAAGTCTTGCCAATCTTTGCATAGCGTAGCGAAAGCAGGTCATCGTAGCACTTTTCCAGAATCGTGATACCTAGCGGCGGGAATTCTGGCATAGCGTACGCCTGAATCAAAAAGCATTCCCTCTGGTCACGGGCACCTATGCCACGCGGGCTAAATCCCTGCAGAACATGAATCGCTTCGCGGACCGGCAAGGATGCGTCTTCAAGCACTTTTTCTCCACGAATGACCGCCTCGATTTCATTGATAAAGGGATCATCGGAAAGATGGAGCGGAGCCATTTCCGGAGTACTAGCCTTCAAAAAGCCGTCTTCGTTAACGGAGTCAATCAAATACTCCACCAGCGACCGAAACCGTTTCTCGGAACAATCGTGCCTTGCCAACTGTTCCAGAAGTTCATGAGTACCCGACCAAAGCAGCAGCTGGTCTCGGAGACTATCCTGCAGGCTCTTGCCGTAATCCTTGATGGGACGGTCCCACTCCTCGTCCGAATCGTTAGAAGGCGCGTTCAGATCCTTGAAAGGGGCGTCCTCATTCATGGAGCCATCCTTCAGGTAACGGTCGTAATCGATATCTCCGCTATCGTCTCCATCTAGGAAACCGCTGTCCGTCATGGCGCTGTCATCTAGCGAAGAGGAATCGTAATCGTCATAGTTGTCGCCCAGGTCGTCGGTCTTGAGTTCCGCTCCGGATTCGGGAAGTTCGTCATCGCGTACTTCACGTTCTTCCATCGGGGCGGAATCATCGAGCTCCAAGAGAGGATTGCTTTCCAGTTCCTCCTTGATTGCCGTATCGAGTTCCAGGGAATTTTTCTGCAAGATCGTCACGAACTGACGCAACTGCGGCGAGAGAGTCTGCTCCAGCCGCTGGCTTGTACCAAGTTGCATTCCAAGATTCATAGGGTTTCCTAGACGATAGACGAAAGACGATTGACGAAAGATAATTCAGGCGTTGCCATAGACGAAGTGTTTTTTCGTCTAACCAAGGCTGAAACTGTCTCCTAAGTAAATGCGGCGGGCCTCGGGATCATTCGCGAGGTATTCCGAAGAGCCTTCGGTAAGCACCTGGCTCTTGTACATAATGTAGGCGCGGTCGGTAATCGAAAGCGTCTCACGCACATTGTGGTCGGTAATCAAAACACCCATGCCGCGTTCCTTGAGTCCCGATATAATGGACTGGATATCGGCAACGGCAATCGGATCGATCCCGGCAAAAGGTTCATCAAGCAACAGAAAGGACGGGTCGCTAGCGAGGGCACGCGCAATTTCTAGACGGCGGCGTTCTCCACCCGAACAGCTCATGGACTTCGTCTTGCGAATATGGCCTATCTTGAATTCCTCCAGCAGTTCCTCGAGACGGCGCTTGCGTTCGGCGCGCTTCAGGTTCTGTGTCTCGAGAATGGCCATGATATTGTCCTCGACACTCAGTTTACGGAAGATGGAAGCTTCCTGCGGCAGGTAACCGATTCCAAGGCGAGCACGCCTGTACATGGGTTTGTTGGTCATCTCGATATCGTCCAGAAAGATATGTCCTGATTCCGGACGAACCATTCCGACAATCATGTAGAAAGAAGTCGTCTTGCCGGCACCGTTCGGACCGAGGAGACCGACAATTTCGCCTTGCGACACACGGATAGAAACATCGCTAACGACTTGACGACCGCCGTAGACTTTGCGCAAATGCTCGGTGCGTATGGTACTGACTAAATTTTTCATGGTTCCTCCCCGCTACTGGAAGAATTTACTAAATCCGTCGAAGAAGATTTATTTTTTTTGTGATTTTTCTTTAAATTCATGAACCCGCGTTTTGCATTCTTCGCAACGCCGGAAGAAGCCTTCGTGGCCGTTTTCGCTATGGCGACCGAGTCCCGTTCCGTGCGTACATTCAATAGGGAGTCCTGAATGGCCGCCTTCTTGTTGCGCTGTTCCTTTTCCATATCGATATAGCGGCCGCTCGCCATCGTGCCACCACCGAGAAGCCGAAGCGACTTTACCGCATTCTTCTGGGCATCAAACAGAATATGAATCGTATCGCCAGCAGCCTCGTTCTTACCCGCCACGGAACGGTCCTTCTTCACGTAGAAATAGGTACTCTGAGCCTTGCCCGAAACGACGGCCTTGTCCATCTTCCCTTGATTGAAGTATAGATCGAGACGATCCCCATCCATCAAGTTGCGATATTCCTTGAGGTCAGTCTCATAAAAAAATCCGCGCGCATTCAGATTCACGTAGAGTCGTTCAATCTTATCCTTGCTAAATTCCGCATATAGCGTATCGCCAAAGGCTTCAGTTACACTTCCGGGAGCGTTACGCTTCGGTTTTTCATGCTGAACGCCATGAGCATTTCGAATCACGAGAGCCGACTTGAGGGACTTTCCCGTAGAATCAAGCACCAAGAAAATGGAGTCGCCCGTAAGGTGGTAATTCTTAAGGTCGCAGGTCGGGTGTCCTTTCATCGAAAGCCAGTTGTTCTTGCGGTCAAAATACCCCGTATCGCAAGTCACGACCATTTCCTTCTGCGTCACCCGGACACTGTCAAAAGCCTCGGCAAAGGCGACACCCTTGTTGTATATAATCCGTTTTGCCGAAATCGTGACGGTATCGATATTGCCCTTTTTCTGCTTTTCAAACTGAAAGAGCTTTGGCTTGGAAGGCATCGTGAGAATTTCCTTTTCGCGATCGTACTCCAGGTATTCTCCAGTAAACAAATAAGTGTTCGCGGAGTCACCCGCATGTACGTCACCCGACGCCGTCGCAAGGCCACTCTTCTTTTGATACTGTCCATTATGGGCGTTAATGTAACCCGATGGATGCGTAAAGAGGAAACCTCCGCTGCACTGCACCATTTCGGCGTCCTTGTTCCAGAAAGCGCGCTGCGTGCGAAACTGCACGCTATCGTGCACGAAGTGCACGCGACCTTGCAATAGCAAGGTTCCGCGCTTTCTTGCGACAGCAAGGCTATCGGCATGCTTCATGATTAAAGGCGATGTCTGCGCAAGCGGGCTTTCCACTAGGAAAAGGAGGATTAGCAGGAACAGCGGCAGGATTCTCATTGCACTCCTCTGGCCGTTGCACTCGCCCTCTGGGCGCGCATCCTTATCTTCTGGAGCCGAGCCTTGTCTGCTGCGGACTCCGCCGTATCACGAGCCGATGGCGCGGACACTTTCGGAGGAGCTACCTTCGGAGGCTGGGGAGCGCTTTTCTGCATTGCCTTCGGTACGGGCGGGCGCTGGACCGCTTCCAGGCTATCCCTTTTCTCTATTTCCTTCGCCTCTTTCTTGTCTTCTTCCTTTAAACGGCGGGCGGCATCCTGAAAGATTCCCGTTACATTAGACAGAATGCGCCAGTTGTCCATGTGCGCATCGCTCACAAAACCTCGTCCCTGCAGGACATCGCCTTCCTCACTCACCACGCGCACCGAACTTTCCGTCGTCACCAGGTTGTCGCGCTTATTCCAGATAAGCGAATCGGAACGCACGGAAGCGCCCTTGGGCGTGAGCGCATAAACATGGCCATAGGCATAGACATAGGTGAATTTCAGATCCATGCGTCCGGAATCCGCACGCAGGAAGGCTGTCCGTTCTCCAAGCGAATCGTAAATATCCACCAGAATCGGACGAACGAAAACGATATCCTTGTTTCCCCACCGTTCAAGATAGGCAGTCTTTAGCTTCCAGGCAAGCACCCCCTTGTCATAGCTATCCATGAGGGTCGTATCGGTAAACAGCATTTCGGGACGTTCCACCTGAAGCCACGGCTTTTCGGCCTCTATTTCTTCGCATCCCCAGAACACAGGACACAAGCAAAGAAGAACCAGCGCCACGTTTAGGGCGCCGTGCTGAACCTTTTTGGACAACATGTTAAGCAAAAAATGTGCCACGAGGATAAATTTACAAAAAAATCCGGATTTCCTGCGAAATCCGGTACAATTCTAGCATAAATAAAGTTGTCTTACTTACCCGCTTCGAGCTTGTTCAGTTCGCCGGCCTGCTTATCGCAAAGATTCTTCAGATTTTCAATTTCGACATCCTTCTTTGCAACCTGGTCCTTAAGATCTTCGCACTGGGCGGCATAGGTCTGCTCGGACTCGATACGGGTATTCAGTTCGTTCCTCAAGCTGTCCATGGAACTATTGAGTGCCTTGGCAGCATTTTCCGCGTCTCTAAGAGCCGAACTGTCGCATTCGCTGGACTCGTCATCGTCAGCGCAAAGGGTCTTGATTTTCTTAGAAACGAGAACGGCAGCGGCGGCGCCCATGGCAAGACCGGCCAAGAAACTAGATGCTTTCATTTTTAAACTCCTTAGGTAGAATCCTTTCCTATAATATCACTTTTGAAAATAGAAAAATCAAGTAAAAAATGACCATCGGGAGCAAAAAAAGCCCCAACATGCACAAAAAAAGCCTTTTTTTGCGCAAAAAACAAAAATCCCCCGGAATTCCGGGGGACCTTTGCAGCGGGAAGAGCGAGATTCGAACTCGCGATAGGATTAAGTCCTATACGTCCTTAGCAGGGACGCGCCTTCGGCCAGCTCGGCCATCTTCCCATCTTGGGGACACAAATTTTAGATAAAAATTGCCAAATTTTCAAGGGTCCACTCCCAAAAACACTAAAATTCGCCTCGTTATCGCTCTTTTTTTTACAATTCATCGAGCAAAAATCCAAAATTTCTACATTTTCGGCATGCGTCTTTTCATCAAACTCTTGAAAATTCTGGCCGCCTTCGCGCTGGTCGGACTGATATGCTGCATTCCCGCCTATATCGTCATCTTTAAGATACTGCCCGCCCGCGATCCCGACAACCAGTTCAACCGAGCAACCATCCTTCAGGTTCTTTCCGGAGAAACCCGAGTCTATTACAACGATGGCGACCAACTGCTGGGAGCCTTCTTCGACGCAAACCACCGAGTATACGTTCCCTACGGAGACATTCCCACCAATATCGTAAACGCCCTGATTGCCGCCGAAGATGCCGGCTACTGGCACCACGACGGTTTCAGCATCTACGGTTTCACCCGCGCCATGGTCTCGAATCTCAAGAGCGGACACATGCGTCAGGGAGGATCCACGCTCACCCAACAAACCGTCAAGAACATCTTCGGCCGCGAAGAAAGAAGCGTGAAGGAAAAGGGCAAGGAGCTCATCAATGCCCTGCGCATGGAAAAACATTTCACCAAGGAAGAAATTCTCGAATTCTATCTGAACCAGTTCCATGTTTCGGGTACAGGAAAGGGCGTCGCCATTGCCGCACAGTATTTCTTCAACAAGGAACTCAAGGACCTGACCCTCGCCGAATGCGCCTTTATTGCCGGTTCCGTCAAGGGCCCCTTCAACTACGATCCGTTTATCCAACGCAGCACCGAACGACGCGAAAAGGCTCTCGCCCGCGGCAAGGAACGTCTCCAATATGTCTTGGGACGCATGGTCGATGAAAAGTATATTTCGCAAGAAGACATGGATGCCGCTCTTGCAAAACCGTTGGAATTCAACCACGGCAACTTCCGTTTCAGCGTAAGCACAATACTTGACCGCATCGAGGAGAAGCTTGACGGAGACTATTTCCAAAAGACGTTTGAAGAAGAGGGCATCGAGGACTGGCGCAAGGCTCAGCTTTCCATCACCACGACGCTCGACGCCAGAAGCCAGGATGCGGCAAAGACGGCTCTCCAATCAAACATCAGTGGACTGCAGATGCAGCTGGGCGGTTTCGTATTGCCGAGGGCCCAATTTGCAAACCGAGCTCAGTCCGCGCGCAAAGGCGACTATCTGTACGGCACCGTCGACAGCATCATGGTCGACGACAGAGGAAACCTCAAGGCACTCACGCTCAGTTTCGGCCAGCTCAAGGGACTTGTTTCCGAAACAGCCGTAAAGGATTTCGCCAAGAAAGCGGGCGGCGACGTGAACAAGATTCTCGCCCCGCAACTCAAGAAGGGTGCGATTCTTCTTGTGAGCGTTCTGGACGACAAGACTACAGACGGTTTCGCGCCATGCCAGATTGAAACAGAACCAGTCCTGCAAGGAGCCCTTTTTGCCCTGCAGAACGGAAATGTAATAGCGAGCCAGGGCGGATTCCACAACACCGGATTCGACCGTAGCTTCAAGGCTGTACGCCAACTCGGTTCCAGCTGGAAGCCGCTGCTCTACGCACTCGCGCTAAAATATCACTGGAACTATCTCGACATGCTCGAGAATGACTTCAACGTATTCCAGTTCGTCAACCAGTTCTACTTTCCGCGTCCGGACCACAAGAACAAAGGCGACATAGTGAGTGTCGCATGGGCCACGACCCGTTCCGAAAACATCGCTAGCATCTGGCTTCTGGAACACCTGCTCGACAAACTTTCCCTCGAGGAATTCAACGATGTCGCAAAAGAGAATGGCTATGCCCGCAACGACGACGAAGATACCAAGAAATACTTCGAACGCCTGCGCGACAAGTTCGGCCTAATCCTGAAGGAAGATTCCAAAAGAGAAATCGAATTCACCAAGGCACGAGACGCCTTGGCAGAACGCTACAGGAACGAGGGCAAGGAGGACCTGGCCCGCGATGTTCAGAACATGCGTTACGGCACTTTCAATGAGGTAGCCGTCAAGCAGGCGAAAAAAGACGCAAAGATCATCGGATTCATCAACCACAACTACAAGCGCTATTCCGAAATTCTGCGCGACCGCCAGGCCAAAGAGCTCGATCCGACCGCCGTATTGCCTCCGCTTGATTCCGTAGTTCTCTTCAACCACTTTACCCTTTCTGACATGAAGCGCCTTTCGACAATGATTGAACCCGTCGACAGCGAAACCGACTACCTGGACGCAGAACACATCCGTTACTGGCCTGATTTCCGTCGCTCTCTTTCTTTTGCGGAATACGCACGCTTCGCCAAGGAAATCGGTATTCGACAGAAACTGCAAAAGGTCTTCAGCATGCCACTCGGCGTGAACGACATTACGCTTGCGGAAATTTCGACGGCCTACCAGACCCTACTTACGGGAAAGGTGTTCAAGTGCCTAGACGGCGACTGGACGGAGCCCTGCTTCATCAAGGAAATCAAGAACCGCGACGGCAAGGTGATATTCAGGAACAAGGTCGAAAGCAAGGTGCTGCTCGGCGATACCATCACCTCACAGATGGCTGTCATGCTTCACTCGGTTTTCACAAACGGTACCGCCCGAAGCCAATACGCAAACATCACGACAACCTCCCCCGACAGCTCCATTACACTGCGCTACCCTGCCCTCGGAAAGACGGGCACAACGAACGACTATAGGAACGTGGCTTTTCTCGGAGCGATTCCCACTTATGTAAACGAAAAGAACGGAATCTCGACGGACTCCGTGATCGCTATCGGAAGCTATGTCGGTTTCGACGACAACAAACCCCTGAAATCAGGACGCACGCGTATCGCAGGTGCAAGCGGTGGCCTTCCGCAATGGGCCGACTTCGCAAAGAAGGAAATAGAAATTCTTGGCATTCCGCAAAAAATCGACTTTCTTGACATTTCAATGCTCGCCGCAGGGGAAGTACCGCTTGTCCTGACCAACGAACGCGGGCAACTGACCGTCGACCCGATGACCGGTGGAGTTATGGCCGGTGCCGCAGCCGAACAAGGACGCCCTCTCCCGTGGCTCGAAGTACCGGGATTCACGCCGCCGCAGATCCAGGCCGCAGCCGCCGAGACCGCAGCCGAAAACGGAATCATGGTAAGCCTGCCCACGCCGGCCGAAACGGCCACGAACGACTCCACCCTCGCCGCTCAGGAAACCGCTCCGAGCGCGACGACGGCGGACAGCTCCGTAGCCGAAACTAGCGACTCCTCAAAGACTGCTACAAACTCAATCCCGGAGGCTCCAACGGCACAGCCCGCCACCCCCGCAGCTCAGCCAACTACACCGGCACAACCGACAACGCCGAAGGCCGCAGCAATGCCCAAGGACGACGACTGGGACCTGCCCGACGGATTTGACAACAAGAACGCTTTCGTACCGATAGAAGCTGAATAGTAGATTGCAGGAAGAACAGAGACCATGTTTAACAAATTAAGATACAGTGTTCTGGCAGCAGCGGCATTCGCGTTCACCGCATGCGTCGGTAGCGCCCCCGCCCCCGAAACCAATCCTCAGACAGAGCAGGAGTCTTCGGCAGAATCCGCTATTTCTGCTACCGAACAGGAGTCGGTTCCAGCCAATCAGTCCCATTCCAGCGACGCCAAGGAACTACAGGCTGCATCCTCCGAAGGCAATCAAGGCGGCATCTATTTCGATTCACAGGCACTGGACAGTCACCGACTGAATACTCCCGAACACATTCCGTCGACAAGTGCCGGCAACGTATCCGCCGTCATCAATACCGCTCCTACTGATCCCTACACGGCAATTCCTGCCATGGTTCAGAGCATTTTCGATTACGCCGACACCTTGTACAAGGCGGGCTATACGGACTCCGCAACGGCCTACCTGGAAAGATTCCGGGTCATCAAGCCGCTCTGGGCGCAGTGGGAAACCAAGGCCGACTCAATGCTGAATGAATTCGGCAAGACTCGTGCCGAGAAGGCAAAAGCCTACGAACCGATGGTGTTCCAGATTCAAAACATGAACCGTGCCAGTTCCGACTATGGCCTAGTCGCGCAAACCGTCGACAGCCTTATTGCGCTCGCTCCAGGTGATTCCCTGACTCAATGGGCCAAGTCGCAGAAAAACATCGCATTCAGAAACACGCTTGCCAAGGCCAAAAAGGAATACGCCACCATCAAGGGGCTTGCCGACAACCAGGCTCGATTTGCCGAAGCCGAAAGGCAGGCTCTTACGCTGCAAATGCGCTACCGAGACTTCGAAGATTCCCTAAACACGCAAGGACTTATCGACTACATTCGTGAAATCGCGGCGACATCCGATTCAACCGCCGCCAAGTACTGGGAAAAGAACGACCCGACGCAGGCATTGGCCAAGGCAGACTCCCTGCTGCAAAAGGAAAATTTCGGCGAAGCCAAGGAAATTCTGAACAAGCTAAAGGCAAGCAAGCTTCGAAAGGAAGCAAACGAGCTCTATGCGAAACTTGCCGACAGCTACTGCACCAAGCAGCGCAAGATGACTAGCCAGCTATTTGCCAAGGCACAGAAGCAGAAAGACGCCGAAAAGAAGAAGGCCTTGCTACGTGACGCAATCGCTCCGCTGGACAAATGCCTGACGGAATATCCGGACAATCCGCAAAAGCAGAAAGTCGAAGAGAACAAGAAGTTTCTGGAAACGGAATTAGGAAAGTAAGTTTTGTGAAATGTGAAGCGAATAATCACTCATTTCACATTACGCACTACTCATTACACATTTTTTATAGTTCTACCAGAATTCCCGCCTGCACGTAGGCATAGCCCTTGCCTTCGTGATCCAGGAACTGATAGCCGCCCATCAGCATGATCGACGAATAGTCCCCGTTCTTGATATCAAAGCCGCCTCCGGCGCGCCAGAACATCTGATTATTTGAACCGAAAAGATAGCCCCAGTCACCCGTAGCCACCGGAAGCGTACGGTTTCCGATCGGGAGACGGATCCAAACACTACCCGATACGGGAATGAGACTCACATTGTCTATTTCCTGATAACCGGAACCGATACCGAAGAATAGCATCTGGTCAATCGGATACCACCAATGACCATATACATTCAAGTTGAAATTCTTGAGTTCACTCACGTGATTCACGATACCGCCCTGCACGTCCATGGTGAAGGCACTTGCCGGCACTACGGCAAACACGAGCGTAAACAAGATGGCAGTCAGGATTTTTTTCATACGGCGAACACTCAAACTCAAATATAATCTTTCATTTCACATTCAACACCACACATTTCTTTTTTTACTCGTCACTGCGGGCTTCACGGGCCCAGCCACCACTCTTTTCGGGCTTGAAGGCCATAAAGAAGCCTTTAAGGATTGCATAATTCATGGAAAGAAAATAGTAACCGCTCGGAACAATCTTGAATGCAGCAGCCAGGCCACCTGCAACCATGACGCCAAAGAATATCTGATAGAAGAGCCCGCTCGTCAGCAAAAAAGCATTCGCAATAAACAGAAGAATCAGGATGTGCGGCGAGAACCAGCGTAGAATCTTATGTGAAAAGAACAAATAGGCAAGCAGCGGACGAAGCGGGTTCAACAGGGGCAGATACGAGAAAAGGAAATTGAAGTTCGCACGACCGATACGCACCTTGCGGCGGAATTCACCGCTTGATTCCTTCGAAGTCTGTTCCGTTCCAATGGCTGTTGTGACAAAGGTGCAATAATATCCCTTTTCAAGCACCTTGGTCGTGACAAAGAAGTCGTCCATGACGCTCTTTCTGACCGGCAGTTCCGTATAAAGTTCGCGGCGTATTGCATAAAGGGCACCATTACCGCCAATCAGCAAATCCAGGACACCTTCGAACTTTTTGATTTCCGATTCCAGATCCCAGTAAGAGCTTTCGCCTCGGCCAAGCGTGGAACCGCTCTTGTCGGACAAGATCAGGTGACCACAAGCACATCCGATTTTCTTATCCTGGAACGGAGTCACCAGTTTGCGCACCACATTCGGGAAAAACATCGTATTCGCATCGCAAAAGAGCAGAATGTCATTTTTCGCGATCTTGTTCAGTCGGTTCAGCATGGCCGCCTTTCCCGCGTTTTTCGGAGCCTTGACCAGGGTGATTCCCTGATCGGCATAGCGAGCCACAATTTCGGCGGTCCTATCAGCGGATCCGTCATCGCCAATCAGCACTTCGAGCTTATCCTTGGGATAATCCAGTTCCAGAATGTTTTGAATTTTGCGTTCAATGACTGCCTCCTCGTTGTACGCCGAAATCAGGATCGAGACTGTCGGAAGCTCAACATCTCCCTTTTCGATCAACTTACGGCGCTTGAAAATTTCACTCACAAAAGGAAGCGTCATCGGAAAGAGCAGATAGCAATGCGCGATCAGAAAAAGCATTACCCAGAAAATGATTTGTGCATAAAAAAGGACCTGTTCATTCATCTGGCGATCCACTCCTTCTCTTTTTCCAGGAACTGGTAAAGCATGTACTGCAAATCTTCGACGGTCATGGACTGCGTTACCGTCAGGATACTCAACCCCTTGGGTGCCACGAGCACAAAGGCGGGCAACGCATTCAATTCCCACACGTCATAATAGCAACGCTGCACCGTCTTTTTCTGACCATCGCACGTAATCGTATCCTGCGAATCGGCATCAAGCTTTACAGCATAGAAACGAGAATTCAACAACGACGCAACGGTCGGGTTATTGTAAACATTCGCATCCATGATACGGCAAGGAACGCACCAGTCCGCATACAGGTCGACAAAGACTAGCTTCGGTTCCAGTTTCGCCTTTTCAAGAGCCTCGTCATAGTTCATCCATTGGACTAGGGACTTCGGAGAATCCTTCGCTTTCGACTTGGACTTATCCGAGGCGGCTATCGAGAAGGCGGCAAAGCAACATAGAAGGACAACTATTTTTTTCAGGAAAGTCACTAGTCGTCGCCTCCCTTACTCTTGCGCAAAGGGATCTTTTTTATGTTATCGAAAATATTCTTCTTTGCATCCAACGAGGCCTTTTCAGTTTGCGGCGCCGGACTGGGTGTCGCAAGCAGGGTGTCTATACGCGCCACAACCGCTTTCTGAAACGGCACCCACTGGCGTTCATCTTCAAGTATTTCATCCGTTTTTGCAAGGAACTCTTCGCGAGTGTAGCCAGCAGCCTTCAAGGCGTCGCGCCGAACCAAGCGCGCCATCG
Source organism: uncultured Fibrobacter sp. (assembly GCF_937877005.1). Taxonomy (GTDB): domain Bacteria; phylum Fibrobacterota; class Fibrobacteria; order Fibrobacterales; family Fibrobacteraceae; genus Fibrobacter. The sequence goes on from NZ_CALEFV010000286.1 coordinate 47,680, forward strand.
GCGAATCCTTGCCGTAAGTCATTTCGGCAAGGCGCAATTCTACGAACAGGTTCACAAAATTCTGGTCGACGGACACCTCGTCAGAACATCCCGAGAACAGCCCCGCAAAAGGCAACGCAAGCAGGAACAATGCTACGGGCAGGATGCGCAAGGTCTATTCCTTTTCTTCCAGGGCATTTTCGAAGAGGCCGTCCACGTAATCACGCTTATTGAACTCCACCAACTGGTCGATACGTTCTCCCATGCCCACCCAGCGGATAGGAATCTGCAACGAGCTCGCAATCGAAAGGACCGAGCCTCCACGAGCCGTACCGTCAAGCTTGGTCACCACGAGGCCGGTGAGCGGAAAACTCTGGTTGAATATCTTCGTCTGGTTGATGGTATTCTGTCCAGTGTTGCCGTCGATTACAAGCCACATATCGTGCGGCATGTCGGGGCTTACCTTCTTGATGACGCGGACAATCTTCTTGAGTTCTTCCATCAAATAGTCTTTATTGTGCAGACGGCCGGCGGTATCGATGAGGACCACGTCGCAGCCGCGGGCCACCGCAGCGTTGCAGGCGTCGAACGCCACTGCCGCGGGGTCGGAACCTTCCTGGTGCTTCACGAATTCGGCACCGCTACGCTCTGCCCAGGTTTCAAGCTGGTCAATCGCTGCCGCGCGGAAAGTGTCGCAGGCCGCAATCATCACCTTCTTGCCTTCGCCCTTGAGACGAGCGGCAAGCTTACCGATAGTCGTCGTCTTACCGGCGCCGTTCACGCCAATCACAAGCACCACATGCGGCTTGCCTTTGAGCTCAAACGGAGGAGGATCCTTGAGCAAGCGTTCCGCTTCGTTACGCATGATATCGAGAACCTGTTCCGTCGTGAGCGACTTGCCCAGGGCATTTTCGCGCAAGGCATCCGTCAAAAGGAACGCCGCCTCGACACCCACATCCGCCTTGATCAGGTGTTCCTCGAGTTCTTCAAGCGTTTCGTCCGTAATCTTTCCGGCACCGACAATTCCCTTAAGTTCGCCCATCAGGGCGTCGCGGGTCTTGGCAAGACCACTCTTGATGGCAGAAAAAAGTCCCATGCAAAAAATTCCGTAAAGTCGTTAAACGATGCTCTCGACCTTGTCAACCAGGCCGTACGACTTGGCTTCTTCGGCGCTCATGAAGTTGTCGCGTTCCGTGTCACGGTCAATTTCTTCCATGGTGTGGCCAGACGTTTCGGCGAGAATCTTGCCCGTAATGTTACGGATACGGAGCATTTCTTCGGCCTGAATCTGGATATCGCTTGCAGGAGCGACAATTTCACCGTGAATGAGCGGCTGGTGAATCATGATGCGGGCGTTGGGCCAGGCATAGCGCTTGCCCTTTGCACCCGAAGTCAAAAGTACGGCACCCATGGAGGCGGCCTGACCGCAGCAGACCGTGACCACGTCGCTCTGGATAGCGTTCATGCAGTCGTAAATGGCAAGGCCGCTAGAAATCACGCCACCCGGGCTGTTGATGAAGAAATAGATGTCATCGTGGTTCAGGGAATCCAAGTACAAAAGTTCCTTCACGATGCGTTCGGCGCTTTCGTCGTCGACACCGCCCCACAAGAAAATTTTGCGCTTGGAGGCAAGGTATTCTTCAGCCTTCTTCATGATCTCGGAAGGGGCATTCTCTTTCTTTTCGTTGCAATCAGCCATAATAAATCCTTTTTGTTCGGGTACAATTTAGAAAATTCAATATATTATCGTTTCGAAAAACCCTATTGTCAAACGCTTTTCGCTGCGGGATGCCTAGCTACGCCTACTTTTGCTATCTTTGCGCACATGCCATCCGATTCAGCAAAATACCTCGTCGGACTCATTAGCCCCGACACGCTCGAAGCCGCCGAAAGGGACCCGTTCCATCCGGTGCGACTTGATCTAGACTGCTGCGACGCTATCGAGATCCGCTACGACTTCTTTGACGAAGCCCAATGGGAAAAACTGTCAGAAAGAGTCAGAAGCATCGTGTCAGACAAGTTGCAGATAGGCACCATCCGGCTCCAGAGGGACGGGGGGCGTTTTCCCGACGCACGCGTTGTTGAACGTCTGCCCCTTTGGGAAAGAATCCTACGCGCCCCCCAAGCCCCCGAATGGCTTGACCTGGAACGCGACTGCCTTGCCGACTACAAGGCGCTAAGCGCCCTGGCACGACCCAAAGGCACGAGCCTGCTTATTTCAGAGCACAACTTTACACGTATCCCAAACGAACTGGAACTCGAGACCTTCGCCGACGATGTCAAGCGCGTCGGAGCCCCCGGCCTCAAGATTGCAGCCATGAGTACTTCCGAAACCGACTGCGACCGCCTATACAAGTTCGCCAAGAAATACGGAAAGAAGTTCCGGATGCTCGCCGCCTTCGGCATGGGCGAAACCGGCAGAGTCAGCCGCCTATGGTCGCTCAAGGAAGGGGCGAACCTCACCTACGGGTCCATCGGGCATTCCGAAGCCCCCGGACAGATCGATGTCGCCATCATGAAAAAAGCCCTGGAACAATCCGAAAAATTACATTCCCAGATGGAAATATTGGCGTTTTTGAACGCAATGGTGCCCTAAGCCTTTAATTGAACCCATTTTTTTGCTAAATATCTATATAGTTATTTACAAAAGGAAGTCAACATGCGTCTTTCCGAAAGATTTGTCGACAACTGCATTCTGATCAATTCTACGAGTTCATCCAAGGAATCAATCCTGAACGAGCTTGTGGACACCCTCTGCAGTGCCTACAAATTGGAACACCGCAACGAAATATTTGATGCCGTCTGGAGCCGCGAACAGAGCCGTTCTACCGGTATCGGTTGCGGACTGGCCGTGCCCCACGCCAAGATCGATTACGTGGACCGCATGTGCATGGCGGCAGCCACCATCGAAAACGGCCTGGATTTCGCCTCGTTCGACGGCGAACCCGTCTATCTGATTATCCTGATCGTGAGCCCGGGCAACACCGTGGGACCGCACCTCAAGGCACTTTCCTCCGTGAGCCGCCTGCTCGCCGACGGCAATGTCCGCAAGGACCTGATTGCCTCGAAGACCCCAGCCGAGTTCCTGACCATCCTCCGCGCCGCCGAGGACAAATACCTCTAGCGCCCCTTGACAAGAGCAAATCGCTTTTCTATATTTGCTCGCACCTCGGACGGTTAGCTCAGTTGGTTTAGAGCGCTGCTTTCACACGGCAGAGGTCACTGGTTCAAATCCAGTACCGTCCACGAAAAGGGCTCCACGGCGGAGTCTTTTTTTGTTATCTTGTCACCACCGATGCAACGAATTCATTCGCACGGGCATCTAAAAGGCATGACTTATTCTAGAGCTTTACATACCGGAATTCTCGCGGCCATCACCCTCTGGACGACGGCAGCCGCAGCCGGCACCTGGACGCTCGAGGAATGCCTCGTCCAGGCAAAGAAGGCGAGTCTCAAGCTAGAATCCGCAAGGCTTCGCGAACAGCAGGCGGACATCTCGATAAAGCAAGCACGGACTAGCAATTCCCCGACCGTAAGCGCAAGCATCCAGAACACGCTCTACGACCACCCCTTTGTCCACAACGAGGACCACTACCGGCTGAATGTCGGCATCTCGGGTTCCTACACACTGTGGGACGGTGGCGCCACCAGCCTGAACGTGGAATCCAGGACCCTTTCAAAAGAAGCAAGCCAGCTGGCTACGCAACAGACGGAGCGCGGAGTACAGGAAAGCGTGCTGAACGCATACATGAGCCTCCTGGCAGCAAGCGAGAACCAACGTATCGCGGATGCGTCCGTGGAACTTGCCCAGGCGGAATTCGAGCACTACAGTAAGCTCTTCGAGGCAGGATCCATCACCAAAAAGGACCTTACCCAGTCGCAGTCCAACGTACTGCAGAAGCAGGCATCGCAACTGACGGCTCAGCTCTCCGTAAACACGGCTAAAACGACTCTCAGGCAACTGCTCGAGCTTGACGATGGCGCAGAATTCGACATTTCTGCTCCAGAAACATCTATCGAAAGCCCGGACTCGATTGCCCCACTTCCGGATTATGCCCAGCTGAAGGCCGACGCCCAGAAGGCGAACCCCGGACTCAAATCCGACAGCTTATCGGTGAAAGCGGCTCAGAAGAACACTCAGGTCGCAGGCAAGGGCAGCTCCATCACGGTGACACTCGGTGCAAATTCCAGCACAGGCCTGCAGGCCTGGGAATCCGACCACTACGGAGACCAGCTCAAGTACGGTTGGCAGAACTCCATCACGCTCGGCATCAACATCCCGATCATAGACGGCGGCGCAACCACCAACAAGGTCCTGCAGGCACAGGTAAGCGAAACCGAATCCCAGGTGAGCCTCAGGGAGAACGCCAAGACGCTCGAAAACAACATCGAGAAACTCTACCTGAACGCGGTCAGCGCCGATATGCAATGGAAGGCGGCCATACTCCAGGTTCAGGCCGAAAGCGAAGCCCTCGCCGTCGCCGAAGAACAGCGGGGCGCTGGCGCCCTCACCTACACAGACTTTCTGACGCAGAAGAACAACCTCGAAAAAGCCCGCATAACCCTTACGAACGCCAAGTACACGAGCCTGCTTTCGCGAAAGCTCCTGGAACTCTACCAGGGAAAGCTGGACTAATCAAAAATAAACAGCAGATGTTGCGCCCCTGAAACAAGGGGCGTTTCTTATTGAACGACCTTAGCACAAACGGCCCTCTTAAGCCGCAAAGGGCCCAAAATTCAAAGTTGGCACGCCTTTTGCTATTAGGGGTGTGAAGACAAAAACAGGGCTCCAAGCCAAGGCAAACCACCAAAGATTGGGCCCACATCCAACGAGGTTAAAATTATGACACAGTTTATTCCGAACACTTTCTACGGCATCCAGAACTTTCTTGACAACTTGAACGCTTGCAATGCCCAGAACGAATGCAGTTACACCCCCAAGGCCGACTACTACGAAGTCGACAACGGCTTTATGCTTGAAGTCGAGCTTCCGGGCGTGAAAAAGGAAGACTTGGATGTCCAGGTCGAAAAGAACATCATCACCGTCAAGGCAACCCGTGCCCGCAAGGAAAG
>NZ_CALEFV010000287.1 GCF_937877005.1 uncultured Fibrobacter sp.
GTATTTAAGTTATTTTTAAATTGGACATATTAGAGAGTTTAGCTCTTGTTCTCCATGTGAAATGTGCAAATTTCAAAAGAATGAGGACAAGGCGAACGCTCACGCAGGCATGCCGTTTTAGCGGTGTGTTTCAGTTTGTCATGCCGACTTTATAGTCGGTCTTTGGTTGTATGGCCATGGACAACAGCCCTTTTGGGGCGAAATTAATGTATTTTCAAAAAAGGTGTACTAAATATGGGATGTGTTATATGAAAAATTGGGTTAACCCGCTTTGTCTTTTATTATTGTTGTTCCCGACGACGCTTTTTGCCGACATCGTCTACCAAGGGAAACTCGTCCAGGAATGGCCCGCCGAGGCTAGGCCCACGTTCGACAATTCCCGCGGGGTCCCCCAAACTCGCGCCCTCATGAAAACGACCGCGTTCGCAACCCAGAGTCACTACGCCGCCCCCAAGGGCAAAATCTACAGTCTCACGCTCCTCGTGGATTTTTCGGACGTTCCCGCTCCCGTCACAAAAGAAGAAGTCGAGGAATGGCTCAACAAGGAAGGCTTCAATAGGGACGGTTGCAACGGTTCCGTGCGCGACTACTACCTCGATGTTTCTAACGGACAGCTGGACCTCACGAACGAAGTCTACGGTTGGTACCGCGCAAAATACCCCAAGTCCTGGTACGAAAGCGAGGAAAGGTTCGAGCCCAACAACAAGTACAAGGGGTCCGACATCCTCATGAAGGAGGTGTTCGACTACTTCGATTCTCAGGTTGATTTTTCGCGCTACGACAACGACAAGGACGGCACTACCGAAGCCATCAACATCGTATACGCCGGCGCCGGGCAAACTTGGGGACAGGGCCTGTGGCCGCATTCCGGATGGTCCAGCGAAAGGCGCGATGGAGTCCGGCTCACGCACCATCAGATGACGGACATGCCGGGCAAGTTTTCGATATATGTCTTTGTGCATGAATCGGGACACATGATCTTCGGCTGGCCGGATCTTTACTGGTACGGCGACTACTGCACCATGGGCAACCGCGCAAACGATTTGAACCCTGTAGCTATCAATGACTTTTTCCGTGCGGACCAGGGCTGGATTCCGTTCGTGGACATCACGAGCGACGATGTAAACAACGTAACAAGCCTTGAAGTTACGAAGCCCGGAGAATTCTGCTACCGCTACAAGACCCCAAACAGGCCGAACCAAGAAGGATTGGTGTGGTCTTATGTGCGCAACACAGGCCGCAACAAGGTACTCGCCGGGAGCGGGCTCTTGATGCAGCATTATGATTTTTCTTTTACCCGGGGCAACATTGCCGCAGATTCACTCACCCTAAGAATTGTGCACGCGAACGCCGCAGGCAAATCGAGCGACAATCCCGGCGACCAGTGGCCAAGCCCGGGCAGCACCGCCAACACCTTCTTCAAGAGCGGAACCTACGCGGAATTTTCAGATGACGCCTACCCCGCTATCCGCTGGTATAACGGCTCCAAGACAGGCCTCAAAATCACCGACATCGGAACACCCGGAGAAACGCTCATGTTCTGCATCGGCGAGAACTGCTCCGAGCCGGTTTCAAGCTCTTCGAGCGCGCCGGAAGAAATCTCGTCAAGTTCAATGACAGAGTCTTCTTCCAGTTCGGAAGCCCCCTCTGCAATCATATCAAATTTAGGAATCACCAAACACGGCAAGCCCGGAAGCAAGATATTCAACGTGCTCGGCAAGCCCGTCGGAGTACGCAACGCCAATGGCGCGTTACCCGATTTGCCAAAGGGCGTGTATGTCGAAGTGGCGAAATAAGACGCCCAGGCATTCAGGTTTTCTTTTAAATAAACACATCATACCATTATTTGGAATTTTTGCAGACAGCGCGCATTTTTTCCGCGGAAAAAATGTGTAGTAGGAACATAAATTCCGCATTCAACAAAAATGAGCACAAGGAAAAATTGCACGGTTTTACAGCCAAATATAACGTTACGAAATTAGGGTATTGCGAATATTTTCAAGACATAAAGGACGCCATTCAACGAGAAAAGCAAATAAAAGCTGGCAATAGGAAAAAGAAAATTGATCTGATAGAATCAATAAATCCGCAATGGATCGATTTATCCGAAAATTTTTAACAAACTCAGGTAGAGATTGCTTCGCCTACGACTCGCAATGACAAGCAAGGCGAGTGCATCAGAACCACTACCGAATCAAACTTACAAAATAATTATCATTTTCTTACTCTATACTAACAGGAGCATAGCGGGGGGCACAGCACTCTCCGCTCCTTTATAATTGCTATCTTGTACCCCAACTAAACATTAACCGTAAATTCAATAGTTAGGAAATATGAGTCTTAAAATCGTTGTGCTTGCTAAGCAAGTACCTGATACACGAAACGTGGGCCCCGATGCCATGACGGAGCAGGGAACCATCAATCGTGCCGCATTGCCCGCGGTCTTCAACCCCGAAGACCTGAACGCCCTGGAGCAAGCCCTTCGTTTGAAGGACCAGTTCCCGGGTTCCACCATCTCTGTGCTGACGATGGGTCTCCCGAAGTCTGCCGAAGTCGTCCGCGAAGCTCTGTACCGCGGCGCCGACGAAGGTTTCGTGGTGACGGACCGCCCGCTCGGTGGTGCTGACACGCTCGCTACGAGCTACACGCTCGCCCAGGCCGTTAAAAAGATCGGCAACTACGACATTATTCTCGGTGGCCGCCAGGCTATCGACGGCGATACCGCACAGGTCGGTCCGCAGATTGCAGAAAAGCTGGGCCTCACGCAGGTGACCTACGCCGAAGAAATTCTCTCCCTCGACGAAAAGGCCCGTAAGGTCGTGATCCGCCGCCACATCGACGGTGGCGTGGAAACGGTGGAAGCACCGCTCCCGCTGGTCGTGACCGTGAACGGAAGTGCGGCCCCGTGCCGTCCGCGCAACGCAAAGCGCCTCATGAAGTTCAAGAACGCGACGGTGGTTGCCGAACGCAAGCCGGAAGATGCCGAAAAGTACGAAGCCCTCATCGCGAAGAAGCCCTACCTGAACATTCCGCAGTGGGGTGCCGCCGACATCGACGCAGACCCTGCCCAGATCGGTAAGGCCGGTTCGCCGACGAACGTGAAGGCTGTCAAGAACATCGTGTTCAAGGCGAAGGAAAGCCGCACGCTCACTGCAAGCGACGCCGACGTCGAAGGACTTATCAAGGAACTTTTAGACGGGAAGATTATTGGCTAGCCTATGAATAACGTATTTGTATATTGCGAAATTGAGGGCACGACCGTTGTCGATGTTTCCCTCGAACTTTTGTCCAAGGGCCGCAAGCTCGCCAACACGCTCGGCGTTCAGCTCGAATGCATCTGCGCAGGCAAGGGCCTCGACGGAATTGAAAAGCAGGTGTTCCCCTACGGTGTGGACAAGGTCCATGTGTTCGACGCCGAAGGGCTCTTCCCCTACACCACCAACCCGCACGCATCGCTCGTGGTGAACCTCTTCAAGGAAGAGCAGCCGCAGATTTGCCTGCTCGGTGCAACGGTGATTGGCCGTGACCTCGGCCCGCGCATTTCCAGCGCCATGCACAGCGGCCTTACCGCCGACTGTACCGAACTCGAAATCGACAGCTTCGAAATGAGCATCGGCGGCGTGAAGAAGTTCTACGAAAACCAGCTCTGCCAGATTCGCCCGGCGTTCGGCGGCAACATCGTCGCTACCATCGTGAACCCGGAACACCGCCCGCAGATGGCGACGGTGCGCGAAGGCGTGATGAAGAAGGAAATCGTGGACCCGAACTACAAGGGCGAAGTCATCAAGCACGACGTGGCCAAGTACGTGCCGGAAACGGAATACGTGGTCAAGGTGCTGGAACGCCATGTGGAAAAGGCCAAGCACAACCTCAAGGGCGCACCCATCGTGGTGGCCGGTGGTTACGGCATGGGCTCCAAGGAAAACTTCGACATGCTGTTTGAACTGGCGAAGGAACTCCACGCCGAAGTGGGCGCAAGCCGTGCCGCTATCGACGCGGGCTTTGCCGATCATGACCGCCAGATTGGCCAGACCGGCGTGACCGTACGCCCGAAGGTGTATATCGCCTGCGGTATCTCCGGCCAGATTCAGCACCTCGCCGGCATGCAGGATTCAGGAATCATCATCTCCGTGAACTCCGACCCCGACGCCCCGATCAACGCTATCGCTGACTACGTGATCAACGGCACCGTCGAAGAGGTCATCCCGAAGATGATCAAGTATTACAAGGCAAACAACAAGTAGGCGTTATGGCGAATTTTTACACAGACCATCCAGAGATTAAGTTCAACCTTGAAAGCTCTCCCCTGATGCAGCGCATCGTGGAGCTCAAGGAAAACGGCTACGCCGACAAGGACAGCTTTGACTACGCGCCGGAAGACTACGCCGACGCGATAGACAGCTACAACCGCGTGCTCGAAGTCGCAGGCGACATCACCGCGAACACCATCTTCCCGAACTCGGAAGACGTGGACGCCGAAGGCCCCCACTGCGAAGACGGCCGCGTGCGCTACGCAAGCAAGACCTACGAGAACCTGGAAGCCACCCGCAAGGCAGGCCTCAATGGCGTGACCATGCCGCGCCGCTTCGGCGGCCTCAACTTCCCGATTACCGCCTACACGGCCATCAACGAAATGATCGCCTCTGCAGACGCCGGTTTCGAGAACATCTGGTCCCTGCAGGACTGCATCGAGACCTTGTACGAGTTCGGCGACGAAGACCAGCGTTCCCGCTTTATTCCGCGCGTGTGCGCCGGCGAGACGATGTCCATGGACCTGACTGAACCCGACGCCGGTTCCGACCTGCAGCGCGTGATGCTCAAGGCCACCTACAGCGAAGAAGACAAGTGCTGGTACCTTAACGGCGTGAAGCGCTTCATCACCAACGGCGACAGCGACATCCACCTGGTGCTCGCCCGCTCCGAAGAAGGCACCCATGACGGCCGCGGCCTTTCCATGTTCATCTACGACAAGCGCGACGGCGGCGTGAACGTGCGCCGCATCGAGAACAAGCTCGGCATCCACGGAAGCCCGACCTGCGAACTTGTCTACAAGAACGCGAAGGCTGAACTCTGTGGCCGCCGCAAGTTCGGCCTCATCAAGTACGTGATGGCCCTCATGAACGGTGCACGCCTCGGCATTGCCGCACAGTCCGTGGGCATCAGCCAGATGGCATACAACGAAGCTCTCGCCTATGCCAAGGACCGCAAGCAGTTCGGCCAGGCCATCGTGAACTTCCCCGCCGTCTATGAGATGATTTCGAACATCAAGGCACGCCTCGACGCAGGCCGCGCGCTCCTGTACCAGACAGCCCGCTATGTAGATATCTACAAGGGCCTCGAGGACATCGAGCGCACCCGCAAGCTCACCGACGAGGAGAAGGCTGAACTCAAGCTCTATCAGAAGCTCGCCAGTGCCTGCACGCCGCTTGCGAAGGGCATGAACTCCGAATACGCGAACCTGAACGCCTACGACAGCATCCAGGTTCACGGCGGTTCGGGCTACATGCTTGAATACGCCTGCCAGCGCCTCTACCGCGATGCACGCATCACCTCCATTTACGAAGGCACGACGCAGCTGCAGACCGTGGCCGCCCTCCCGCACATCACCACCGGAACCTACAGCCAGATGCTCGAGGAACTGGAAGCGGGCGAAGTGGCCGCCGAATACGAGAGCCTCAAGGCCCGCGCGAAGGCCATGGACGCGAAGTTCAACGAAGCTATCGAAGTCGTGAAGGCCGCGAACAACAACGAGTTCACCGACCTCTGCAGCCGCCACCTCTACGAACTCGCAGCCAACTGCGTGATGAGCCAGCTGCTCCTCCGCGATGCCACCAAGGCACCGGAACTGTTCGAAAAGAGCATGAAGGTGTACCTGAACCTCGCCGAAGCCGAAGTCGCCAAGCACTACAACTTCGTGAAGAGCGTGGATGTGGAAGCGATGGAGAGCTATAGGAAGGCGTAAGGTGAGAGTCGCGTCCAAGCATGCTCGGGCATGACCGGACCTAGCATTTTGTACTTGAGCGAAGCAATAGTACAAGTAGTTCTCGCTAACGCGACAACGCGAAATTAAAAAGCCTCGGTGATGAACCGAGGTTTATTTTTGTTTATAAGCATTTCCTAGCTTTTTTTCTTCAGAAAATTCTTTTTAACATTCACATATCCATCATACCATTTCTGTGGGTGCATTTCACTGCAATCATAAGCGCGATCAAAATACTTGTATAAACTAGAATATGGAATCTTATTATTTATAATAATTTTCAAATCAGTTGTATTTAACGGTATAATTTTCATGCCGCGAATAAATTTATCAGTGTCTTGAGGATCGCAATACACAATGTTTTTCCTCAAACGGAAATCTCCAATTACATTGACATGAAGATATGTCGCCACAAAAACGCAATAACTGACATCATTCCCAGTTTTCAATAAATGGTCTCCTAAATGTCTTGACACCGGTTCCATTTCCATTCGTCGCTGATTTGTACTATCAGCAAGTGTTGCTTCTAACAATAATTTATGCTCCGGATAATTAGCACAATGAGAGTATCCATAAATGATATCCGCATCCCCTCCTGCGGCATGTGAAACCGGCAACAAATCTGCATCCAGCCGTTTCATAAAATCACGAATATCACATTTTCCGTCACTAATCTTGTACCAAATCACCCCAAGAATATATTCAAAAATGGCAGGAGGTTCCGCATTATCCGAAACCATTTCTTTTATTTTACCATCTGATCTGTTTTCAAAATAATTAAGAATTTGAATAAGATTTTTATCCGAAAACTTATCTTTTATCACTTTTTGGAATCGTTTATAGCGAAGTTCATCAACTTTATTGTAAGCCTCCCTCATGTTTTTTATACGGGTTCGCAATTCACTATTAATTCCTTTAATAATTTTTTTCTCATCAAATGACAGGGCTGGGCAAATATCTTCAAGAGAACTTTTCTCGAACAACAACGGACTCTTTTGATACGCCTGCTTATACAAATCCGTAATTGCATAACCAAACAACTGTTTAGGAACAATATCTAATTTAACCCTATTATTCTCAAAGAGGAAACAATTTGTAAGACCTAAAAAACGCTTGTTTAAATCAAAATAATCTTCCAACATAGATTTAACTTTAAACAAGTGCATTGTCCAAAAAAAGAATCTTTTAAACGATTTTTCTGTTTTTGTTACATATGCAGGCAATTTGGAAAGACAACCTCTTGGATCTTTTTTCACTTCAGCAATACGACTAGCATTAAACAGCATTTCTTTCCATTTGCGCGATGTTGAAACATTATTCACCGCAGAAAACAAATGAGATATTCTATTGCTCTTAGCTTCCATATATACTGCATACATTTCTTTATACAAAGGC
>NZ_CALEFV010000288.1 GCF_937877005.1 uncultured Fibrobacter sp.
AGACGGAGTTGCCCTTATCGGTATAGAAAAGGCCCTTGTGGTTTGCGACAATCGAAAAGTCTCGGTTCAAGTCAGCACCCAAGTACGGAATATTCTTGATGTCAGCAGAACGCGCAAACGTTTCTTTTTCAAGTTCGATGCAAAAATCCTTGAGTTCTGCCAGCGTGAGCGATTCCAACGCCGGATTGTAGTTGGGATTGCCATCAGGAATCTTTGCCGGTGCAGGCAATTCAAAGTCGACCTTCTCGGTCCACTGCGTATGGCAAACGGCATCCTTGATGGTCTGCGCAATCGCTTCCTTTGTCAAGCGTTCCGTATGGGCATAACCCGGACGGCCGTCCTTAATCACGCGAATGCCAAGCCCTACGGAATCCGAAATTTCAGTATTCTGCACTTGGCCCTGAAAAACAGACAAGCCCTCGGAATGGGAATTCGAGGCAATCACATCAAACTGTTCCGCCTCGCCCTTCGCGAGGTCGCACATACAATTTACTGCTTCAATAATATTCATAATAAAGGTACGAGCTACGAGGTCGCTCGTTACACTCGCTTTGAGCATTGAGGATAAAAGCCAAAAAACATATAATTAATATATAAATTTAGCCACAACACTGATTTTGTAAGAAAATATTGTAACACATAAACCCCAAAGGGCGAAGCCCGACCTCAAGCCTCACACCTCTTTGCCTTACTAGCGAGCATGCGCCAGTAGGCAGCAGGGCTACCGGTCACAGATTCAAGCGATTCGGCCAGTTCGCGAGTAATTTCAACATTTCCCGCAATTAAGCCTTCGAGAGTTTCCATCGGGACGCCGATGCGACGGGCGAATTCCGCCTTGTCCATCTTGAGCCATTCAATCCCTTCTAAAATCGCCTGCCCCGGAGTGGGTGTTCCATGTCTAGCCATAGTCAATTCCTAAAATTCAATCGTTTTCCAGCCTTCGGCGCCAAAGCGAAGGTCGCGTTCCACAAATTCCCAAATTAACAATTTCTTGCCTTTAAGCACGCCGGCCTTACGGGCAAGCTTTTCGCGTACCAAGGTTGATGCGCCGCCATCGCTCACGATAGAGGCTACCGGCCGGCTGATATTCTTTGCAAAATGCGCAATCCAACCCGCATTCACAGGAGCATCAGTCTGGTAAATTCGGCTGAAACTGTCGCCGAGAATCAAAATCTTCGACTTGCGGAAATCGTCTTTGAAAGGCGTCTTGACCGTTTCGCGGACCACCGTAGAATCCGAAAGCGAATCTGCCGGAGCTTCTTCCGTGCGTTCCGAAATTTCTTGCTGGTAAATCACATGGCCTGTCACCTGTTGCGCCTTGAACACGTTAAACTTGTTAAGGCCGCTCATTTCGCCAATGTCACCCATGCGGTCCGCCAAAGAATCGGACACAACATAATTCATGGATGGTTCCCCGATATCTATCATACCCGCATCGACCATCGCGTTCACCTTCTTCGCGATTTCACCTGCGGCAAGCTCTGCACCACGCGGAGTCCAGTGCGTATCGTCATCCAGATAA
>NZ_CALEFV010000289.1 GCF_937877005.1 uncultured Fibrobacter sp.
GCCCGGTTGACCTTCACTTGAAAGGGCTCGAGGCGCTCGGTGCAAAGATTACGGTGACTCACGGATACGTGGAAGCCACCTGTGATGGGCGCCTACCGGGAGGTACATTCCACTTCCCGATTTCGAGCGTGGGCGCCACGGTGAACGTGTTGATGGCTGCAACGCTTGCCAAGGGCACGAGCGTTTTGCAGAACGCAGCCCTTGAACCCGAAATCGATAACCTCGTCGACTACCTCATCGGTATGGGAGCAAAAATTCAAGGGCGCGGCACGCGCACCCTTACGGTGCAGGGCGTAGAGACTCTACGCCCGGGTAATGGAGTCACCATTCCCGACCGTATCGAAGCAGGCACCTACCTTTGCGGTGCCGCCATTACGCGTGGCCGCGTGAAAGTCACCAAGATCATTCCCGAACACATCGCCTCGACACTCGACGCCTTCCGCGACATGAACTGCAAGGTGACCGTCGGCCCCGACTGGGCCGAAGTCGACGCCCGCGGCCAAGAACTCAAGCCAATTACCATCCAGACGCTTCCGTTCCCGGGCTACCCCACCGACATGCAGGCGCCACTCATGGCAACGCTCCTCTCGGTTCCGGGCAACAGCGTCATCCAGGACACCGTCTACAACGACCGCTTCAAGCATGTGGCCGAAATGGAACGCCTGGGCGCAAACATTACGCTCAGCGGCAACACCGCCACCATCAAGGGCGGGCTCCCGCTCGAAGGTGCCGACGTCATGGGCTCCGACCTGCGTGCATCTGCCGCACTCGTCCTCGCCGCGTTAATCGCCGAAGGCGAAACCAAGATTAGCCGCATCTACCACCTGGACCGCGGCTACGAAGATTTCGAAGCTAAAATGGCAAAGCTCGGAGCCGAAGTCAAGCGCGTCATCATCGACGCCGACGAACCGTAAGGCCATCAGCGAATATTTCCGACTCCGCGCCAGAACGACTTATACGAAAGAAGCCCGGCATTTGCCGGGCTTTCTTGCTTATCAGCTAGTTATTTATTGAGCAGGTTTTGTAACGCCCCACAGCCATCACGTTAAAGTGTCCAGATTCTCCCGGCACCGATCCCTGAATTTTAAATTTCAATGACACAAGCTCCTTGGCGGCAACTTCACCCGAAATCTTTAAACCATTTCCCCAGCCTGCCTGTTGGAACTCACCCCACTTAATATCTTTAACAGTACCCACAGTCGATTTCGGGAGACTCTTATTAGGGACATCGTATTTCATTTCTTTTTCTAGAGAATCCGTAAAACCCATCTCCAATACGCCTGTGCGGTCTAGAGCGTATACAATACATATTCCTTCCCAAGCTGAGACATCCGCAGGTTCCGGGGCCGTCGTAGAGGTCTTGCTGCCGACAATATTGAATCCTATACCGACAAACGGATAATCAAAGCCCTCGTTCAGTTTGTATTCTCCGCAAATGCCCCCGCAATAATCAATAATGGGATCAAAAGCACCTGCGTCGTATTCATTGCCACGGGCTACAGGCCAATTTATCGTAGAATTTCCACCATCAGCAGCATCATTATATTCAAACCATAGACCGGCATTTTCAGCACCGGCATCAATTCCCGTATCTACACGGTAATAACTAGCCCATCCGCTCCACATGTCTGCGTCTGAAGGCACTAAATCCAACGAATACGAGCTAGAGGATACCTCTAATTCTTCTGAACTCGACGAATCCTCGGAATTAGAAGAATCTTCCGAACTAGACGATTCCTCCGAGCTGGACGGTTCCTCAGAATCAGAAGACGGCGGAACGATTATGACAATTTCTGCACTCGACGAACTCTCATCCGGATAAACAAGAACCGAATCCTCGGCATTTTTTTCTGAATTGTCCAAAGAAGGCTCTTCTTCGACCTTCTTTCCACCATCGTCATCGATGTTTTCACTTGAAGAAGAAATTTCCATTTCAGTCCAGGTGCGACGATCGCACTTGTAGGCCTTCGATTCATTTTTCACCCAAACGATGTCGCCATCATTCTTGGGGAAACATTCCGGCAGGGAATCGTAGGTTTCCGCCTGCAATGTATAGTCGATATCGGACGACATTTCCTTTTCGGCAATAAGTTCCTCGATATTCGTGCTGATATTGGCGTCATCCGATTCCGAACAGGCGGCAAGTGCCAAGAGCGCTGCCGAGCCAAAAGCCATTTTTAAAGCAAACTTTTTCATAAAAGCTCCTAACTTTTTTCAAATGTAGACAAGGAACGATGTTTCATCAAGAATTCAAGTCTGTTTCCAGCACTTTTTTATACAGAAAACGGTCCCTGCAATAGCAAGGACCGTTAAACTTAATGGTTTCTGACTAAGGAGCAACCGGAGTTTCCGCCGCAGGAGTAGCGGTTTCGCTCACCGGAGCAGGGGCTTGAGCCGGAACCGCCTCACGCACCACAGGCACGCAAGCATCTACAGGTTCGCCAGCAGTCTTCTTGTCTTCCTTCTCCAAAATTTCCTGAAGCATTTCCGCCGACTGTTCAAACTCGGCTGACTGTTCGCAGGACTTTGTCGAAAGGATCTTCTGCAAATACTGTTTCTGCATGTCAATATCGCATTCATCACCATAAAGGCCAGCAAGTTTGAACAAGGCTGGGCAGGTTTTAGCGCCATCGGGGAAGGCTTCCGACATACGCGCAAAGACCTTTTTCGCCTTGTCCACCTGATTCACCTCTATCAGGCAGAGTGCCATCCAGTAAAGAGAATTCTCGGCGAGTTCACCCTCTTTCATCTGTTCATACACCTGTTTGAATCCGCTATAAGATAGCTTGTACTCACCACGATGATAATCGGAACGGGCCGTATTGAACATCGCTTCCGCCTCGACAAGTTTTTCAGCTTCGCGTTCCAGGCTATCCATCGAAATGGGAGCCGAAGGAGCACCGCTTACGACAACTTTTTTCGCGAGAATTTTGTCGGACTTGCCGAGCAGCATGTCCAGACGGTAGATAATTTCTTCCTGCCTGGAATCGTTACGTTCGGACTCGTCGGAAACCCGGCGGGAAAGCATCGTAATTTCAGCTTGCATCCGCTTTTGAGCAAGGGATGCGGCATCAAGGCGGGCCTTGGTAGAATCCAATTCCGCGCGCAACGAATCGTTCTGTGCAGAAAGCTTCTGCACTGCAGAATCCAGTTCCTGCTGTACACCCGTCTGCACTTCGCTGCCCACCGCTTTCATTTCCTGAGTACGCAGCACAGTCATCTGACTACAACCCGTAAAGGCAATCGTCATCGCGGCAATACCCGCTGTCAAAAGAATTCGTTTCATATCGACATTCAATAACTAATGATTAATGGTTATGGGCCGCGTCACAGCGACCACACTCGCTATTCCTTGATATTTACGCGGAAGTTGGCTCGGCGGTTCTGGGAGTACGCTTCTTCGGTAGCCCCTTCAACCTTCGGCGCTTCCTTACCATAGCTCACGGATTCCATGCGCTTGCCATCGATACCATAGGCCGCAAGGAATTCTTTCACCTTCATGGCACGCTTTGCACCGAGAGTGAAGTTGTAGTCTTCAGTACCGCGAGCATCGGTGTGGCCTTCGATCGTGATCGTGAAGCGTTCTTCCTTAATCAAAAGTTCGCCCACCTGAGCCAGAAGTTCCTTAGCCTTTTCGGTCAGTTCCGAACGGTCGAAATCAAAGTAAACATCTTCGCTCATAATCTTGTTGATAAGTTCTTCAAGACGGGCACGCTCTGCTTCGAGACGAGCACGTTCTGCAGCAAGACGTTCCGCTTCGAGGCGAGCCTGTTCCGCAGCCAGGGAATCGGCGTTCGGAGCAGCGGCTTCGGCAGAAGCTGCTTCGGTCGTCGCAGCAGGAGCAGCTTCAGTCGTAGGATCCGTCTTGGGCGGTTCCTTCTTGGCACAAGCGACAAGACAGAGACTAGCGGCGGTAGCCACCAGTGCAAGCTTCACAAGGTTCTTCATTTTTCACCTTCCTTTTTTTGTTGTTTAGAATCTTCGTAAAAGAAAGACCAGGTCGGCGACGTATTTTCTCCAGAATTGGTAATACGCGTCACATTCGATCCGTCTTTTCTCATGATGTAAATCTGGTAAGAGCCTCCACGGTTACTCGCAAAGGCAATCAGTTTACCGTCGGGAGACCATGTGGGATGTTCATTGTTACCCGCATTATTCGTAAGCTGCACGATATCGGAGCCATCAAGGGCGCAAGTATAAATATTCATATGGCCGTTATCCATCGATGTATAGGCGATGCGGTCACCTTCGGGCGACCAGGCGGCACGTTCATTATAGCGGCCCATAAAAGTCACGCGGCGCAAATCGGAACCATCCTTGCCCATCGCAAAAATCTGCGGACCACCGCCACGGTCACTAGTAAACAGGACCTCCGATGCGAACGGACTCCAGGCAGGACTTGTCTGGTTCGACTTCAGGTATGCAAATTTCTTGGCCTTGCCCGTCGACGGGTTACCAATGAACAAGTCCGTCTTTCCGTCAACCGTACTGGAAAATAGAAGTTCTCCCGTTTTCGGATTCACGGCTGGGCTGTAAGTCTGATCCAGTTGCGGAAACACCGATTTTTCCTTACCACCAAAAATCTTGGAATATAGCTTCGGACGGTGCGTCTTGAAATTCACATAGTAAAGTCCCGCATTGTCCTTCATCCAGACAGGCATCATGCTAATTGTCGTGTCACTCGTAATCTGGGAACGGTGGAAGCCATCGTAATCCGACACCACGACCTGTTTGACTCCATCCATCTTAGATACATAAGCAAGCTTGGTCGATGCGACTCCGCGTTCACCCCAGAGGCGATAGATAACCTCGTCAAAAAACTTGTGCATAGCGCGGCGCAAGTCCTTCTGGTCCACAGTATAGGCTTCACCGAGAAGCAAATCTTTCGTCTGCGCCACATAGAGGAAGCATTCCAGTTTCAGACGACCGCCTTCCACAGGTGTCACCTTTCCCGTCACATAATGCTTGGCGCGTGCCTTACTGAATAGCGGCAGATTGAACTTATCCGAGGAAATCACATCGAAGCGTCCCGAAAGCTCCGCATCGCGAGTCACTATTTGGTGCGGTTTTTCCTCAATCCACTCAATACCCGACTTTGTTTCCGTAAAAGGAACTACACCTATCGGCATCGTCTTGAATACAGAAATGCCTACATCAACAGCAATGGTATCAATCGTCGCATACGATACCGACGGCACGAGCGCTACAGCAAGCGCCATAGTCGCCATTACAGATTTCATAAAACTTGTTTTATTCTTCACAAAAATCATTTTCAAAATTCACTATAGATTGCTTCGTCACCTTACGGTTCCTCGCAATGATGTTCTTTT
Source organism: uncultured Fibrobacter sp. (assembly GCF_937877005.1). GTDB lineage: Bacteria > Fibrobacterota > Fibrobacteria > Fibrobacterales > Fibrobacteraceae > Fibrobacter. The sequence continues at coordinate 5,331 of NZ_CALEFV010000289.1, forward strand.
ATAATAATACAATATTTTCTTTTAAACTCACCTCAACCAACTTAATTTGGCGTAAAATTAAAATGCAACACAAGTGACGGGGCCCTAAAGTTAGGCGGAAGCTCGGGCACCTTGGATATCTGCACCGCACGTACGGACAAATGGTCCCAGGTCTTGTTGCCAGAACTACGCTTGAGCGTAATCGCCGAAATACCACCGAAGCGGTCTACCGTGAACTGCACAGTAGTCTTTACATCGCGACGCACATTCAAGTTTGAAGGCGGATTAAAATTGCTCATGATAATTTGTTTTAAACGTTCCAGATAGACCTGCATCAGCGGATCCATGTCTACGGACCCTACCGGATTCAAGCTAGGCGCTTCAACAGCCACCGGCAGGTCAAGATCATCGACCGCAAAATCATCCACCGGTTCCGGCTCAGGTTCCGGTTCTGGTTCCGGCTGCGGTTCTTCTACCGGTTCCGGCGTTTTTTCCTCGATCTTCGGTTCAGGCGGCAACTGCTTGTCTACCTTGGGTTTCGGCTCAGGTCTAGGCTTCGGTTCCTGCGGTTTTGGTTCGGGTTTCGGCTCCACGGGCTTAGGCTTCGGGGGCTGCGGCAAAGGCTTCGCCTGCTGAACCTGCACCATTTCAAACACGGGAATCGGTTCCGGTTCATGTTTGAAATTCACGAAATGGAAAGCGATGCAAACACCCGCAATCAGCAAGTGGAACACAACGGCACACACGACGATTTTCACCGTCATGCCATCGTCACTTGACGAAAAATACTGGATGTTTCTATTCTCGCTCACCTAATCTTTTCCTGGTTTTTCCTTGGGATTCATTGTCAAGAAGCCGAGCTTTGTCACACCCAACTTCTGTACCTGGGTCACGACCTTCATCACAAGCCCATAGTTCACATCTTCGTCGGCATTGATGACCACCGCCATCTCGCCGTTCCAAAGCGACTTGAAAACATTGTTAAAACTACCGAAATCCACCATCATGTCCGCGATGTAGAGTTCTTCGTTCTTAGTAATAGAGACCTTCAAAAGCTTTTCCTGCTCCATGGTCGGGGCTTCCGCCTTCGGCAAATCCACCTTGACTCCCTGACTCATGAGCGGTGCTGAAATAATGAACACAATCAGGATGGCGAACACGATGTCGATCATGTTCGTGAGGTTCATTTCCTGCTTGAGTTCTTTTCCGCGACTACGCTTCACAGAACCTCCTAGCCAGCGACTTCTTCGAGGGCGAGCAAGTCGCCGCGCTTAAAGAGACTGAGTACCTGAGAGCCAAAATTGAAGTAGGATATTTCGTTCTGTCCGTTACGGGAGGCAAAATAGTTGTAACCGGCAGATGCGGGAATAGCGACAACAAGGCCCGCCACCGTCGTAATAAGAGCCATGGCGATACCGGGAGCGACCACGGTCAAGTCCGCAGAGCCATGCTGACCTATCTGGAAAAAGGCAACCATAATTCCCCACACCGTGCCAAGAAGGCCGAAGAACGGGGCGAGGTTCGAACAAGTAGCAAGGAACCCCAGATAGCGGTCCTCGGTCAGGCGCAAACCTTCGATAGAACGCTGGATCGTGTCTTCGAGAAGCGAGGCGCGATGCTGAATAGAGTCGTAGCTCACGAAGTTACTGAACTTGGAGGCTTCCTTGAGAACTTCGCTTGTAAGGCTGCGGAGCGCACTATCATCTGCCGTCTCGCACAGCCCCTGCAGTTCCACAAACTGCTGCACATTCACGAACTGGCGGAAAAAGACCACGTTTGCGCGCTGGTTTTTCTTGTTCACGATATATTTGACAATTATGATACCCCAGGAGCCGAGCGACATGACCGCCAGGATTCCGAGAATAACGATAGTCGCAATATCAGATTGCGCGAGCATTTGTAACAAGGGTACCGAATTGTTCAAAATAGCCTCCCGATTTCAGGTAGAACAGTTGTAACTCGTTGTCAGACAACAATATAACAAAAGTCCAGGAAAGAATTTCCTGGGCAGAGACATTTTTTACGATGAAAAAGCAAAATTACGCTAAATCCAGTTCCGTCTGCAAGCTCTTGGGGTGAAAACTCTTGCGATGTTCCGCAGTCATGCCGAGACGGCGAATTGCGTCAAGGTGAGCCTTGGTTCCGTAACCGGCATGTTTGTCAAAGCCGTAGCCAGGGAACTTCTTTTCAAGGTCGTCCATGTAACGGTCTCGGAATACCTTCGCCAAAATCGAGGCCGCCGAAATGCTTGCGATACGGCCATCGCCCTTGACCACCGGAATCTGCATTTCCTCGGAAATTCCGTGAATTTTGAGGTTGCCGTCGACAGCAATCAAAGTGGTTAGTGGTTGGTGGTTCATGGTTAGGGACGCAAAGGAACCTTTCTGGAATATCGGGATTTGAGGGGCCGTTTCCTTGATTCCGGGCATGCCGAGAGCCTGTAGGGCTCGACGCATGGCCAGAAAGTCCGCCTCCAGAATGTTCATGCGGTCAATTTCTTCGACCGAAGCGCTCGCAACGGCAAAGCAGGCACAAGCATCTTGCACATCCTGGTACATGGCTTCGCGCTTCGGGCGAGTAAGCTTTTTCGAATCGTTAAGCGTAAGGAGTGCGTCTGGCGCCTTAAGAACAGCGGCACACGCCACCACGGGGCCAGCCAAGGGGCCGCGACCGACTTCATCAATACCGACTACGATTGCATTCTCCCCCGCTTGCGCGGCGAACTTGCGCATGGCAATTTCGCCATCAACTGGGGCATCAATTCCTTCGAGAAATGCCGGAACCTTGAATTTCATGGGTTACACGCCTATTTGAGCGGCATATTCTTTAATCGTCTTCCAGTACAGCCCATGTTCCTGTTCGAGCACACGGGCCGCCAAGACTTCGGGAGTGTCGTCTGCGAACACGGGAACCTTCGTCTGCGCAAGAATCCGGCCCTGATCAATTTCTTCGCTCACCAGATGCACTGTCGGACCCGATTCCGCATCGTGGGCAGCAATCACCGCCTCGTGCACATGAATTCCGAAAAAGCCCTTGCCGCCATACTTGGGCAAAAGCGACGGGTGAATATTCAGAATGCGGTCCGGGAGTCTTTTAATGAGGCTTACGGGCAAGGCCTTCATGTAACCGGCCAAAACCAACAAATCAATGTCGTAGCGATCGATGACTTCTAAAAGGGCGGCTTCGTAAGCAACCATATCGGGGTGCGTTTTACCTGAAATATGATAAACGGGAATCCCGTAGGACTCCGCATGTGACACAGCCCCGCAACCACCGTTATTGGTAATCAGGAACTTGCATTGGGCATCGAGGTCCCCCTCGCCAATGCGATCAATAATCGCCTTAAAGTTACTTCCGCCGCCGGAAGCCATCACGCCTATTTTAAACATGGCGGCAAATATAGAAAAACTAAATGAGGTTGATGAGGAAAAGAACTACCCCACCAAAGGCAACCAAGTAGTTGAAGATGAAATTCCAGAAGGACGCGCTTTTATCAAACGACGAGCTTTCAGATTCTTTAGTCATGGCCCGAATTTAGAAATCAGTCAAAGACATTTAAAGAGACATTCATCACACTGCGACGGACGTCACAAAGTGCCCAAAAACTTACAATGATTACGGTGCCTTTTCTTCTATTTTCACAACCGGTTCGTCCATCATCTTTTCTGCGATGACTTCAGGAGTTTCCTCGGCCACGGCTGCGTTAGACTCTTCCGGCATCCACGGCTTATCTAGGCTTCTTTCCCAGGAAACCGTAGGCGCCTGCGGTACTTCATGCGAGGTATCCACGACGGGGAGGCCCAGCAATTCACGCGCACGATTGAGTGCAGCATCAATGTTGCCGAGAGCATTTTCCTCGCCAAGTTGTTTCAACACTCCTGCACGAGTGAGAGCCACCACGGGCTGGGCGTGCACACCCGACAGCAACAATTGAGTTCCTTCGCCCTTGCAACGATTCAAGAGATCCTCAATCATCTGAATACCTGCAGCATCGATACTCGACACGCTACGCATACGCAAGATAAGGATTTTGGGCTTTTCCGAAATACGCGCCATCGTATCCTTGAACTTGTCCACCGCACCAAAGAAGAGCGAACCGGCAAGTTCGTACACCACCACGCCCTTCGGCACCTGACGGCTGAGGTCGTTGTGTGCAGCTTCTTCGTCATCTTCCTTAAGGGCTTCGGTCACCGTTTCCATTTCGGAAACGTCGCTCATGCGTTTAATAAAGAGCACCGCGGCAAGGAGAACACCGACTTCAATCGCTACAGTAAGGTCGATAATCACCGTAAGGAAGAAGGCCACGAGCATTACGATGACATCGCTCTTGGGGGCCTTGAACATTTTGATAAAGCTGCGGTAGCCGCACATGTTGAAAGCCACCTGGAAAAGCACCGCTGCGAGAGCCGCCATCGGAATCATTTCGGCGTACTTGCCAAGCACAAGCATAATAAGGAGAAGCACCACCGCATGCACGAGGCCCGAAATCGGGCTCACAGCACCGTTACGGATGTTGGTCGCCGTACGGGCAATCGCACCCGTCGCAGGGATACCGCCGAAAATCGGGGATAGAATGTTCGCGACACCCTGGCCAAAAAGTTCAGTATTGGAGCGGTGCTTGGTCGAAGTCATACCGTCGGCCACCACGGCAGAAAGCAGCGATTCAATGGCACCGAGAATGGCAATCGTCAAAGCAGGCTGGAAAACCTTCTGCATCATTTCGAGGCTGATGTTCGGCAGGTGCGGCATCGGAAAACCGCTCGGGATGTGGTTTTTCATGCCGATGGTCACCACGCCATGGCCCGTAATCGGGTCGTCCCAGCCAAGAACCTTCACCAGGACCGTCGCCACGATAATCGCAATCAAGGATCCGGGTACCTTCGTAGTAATCTTCGGCCACAAGATGCAGACGGCGAGCGCAACGAGGCCCACAATCACCGCATAAATGTTGATGGTATCGAGCGAGGAAGCGTAAAGCTTGATTTTACCCACGGCATCGGCCGGGTCCTTCGCCAAAAAGCGGAGCCCGAAAAAGTTCGGCACCTGGCCAAGCGCAATGATAATCGCGATACCGGCGGTAAAGCCCACTGTGACCGGGAACGGAATGAACTTGATGATGGACCCGAATTTCGCGAGGCCAAAAATAACTAGGAGAATACCGGCCAAGAGTGTCGCCGAAGCGAGGCCGTCGTAGCCATACTGGCTCACAATACCATAGACAATCACGATGAAAGCGCCGGTGGGACCACCAATCTGGAAACGAGATCCACCCAGGAGCGAAATGGCGAAACCCGCGATAATGGCCGTGTAGAGGCCCTGCTCCGGCCCCACACCCGAAGCAATCGCAAACGCAATTGCAAGCGGCAATGCCAAAATGCCGACAATAATGCCCGACATCAAGTCACTAATTAGATTTTTCTTAGTATATCCCCTACGCACCGTACGCAGAAGCTCGGGGGTAACTGTAGTCGCAACGCCAGCAAGGAAACCCTTGACAGAATCTTTGGCGTGAATTGTCGTCATTCGGCACTCCGTTCTTAGAACGCGGCCAAATTTAGAAAAATTTACAACCCTTGTTAAGGGGAAAAACTACAAAAGTCCCTTCTTTGCAGAACGCATCAGGTTCCTAAGCTGCCTATTGTCGAGCTTCGGGACTTCTGCATCCTTCTGAGCCCTCGACTTCGGAGCGCAGTTTTCGCAAAGGTGCTTGGTTACGGTACCAAAGCTTGCCGCACCATTAGATACGGTAGTTTCCTTGAAACGATAAGAACGGAGCAGCGCTTCCTGCTTGCATTTGTCACAAACACCCATCTTGGGAGCGGCGGGTTCACGCGGGCGTTCCTTCTTCGGAGCATCACTGGTGGAATCCCAGGCCTTGCTCTGGGCGGCTAACTTGCGTGCAAAATGATCATCTGTCAAACTCATAAGACCTTCCTTTATTTTATTTCTTTCATTATACAATCATAGAGGTACAGCGCTAGGAACGTATTGCAGATGGCTGTCGGCATCCCATTTTCAGAGTACAGGCTGCGGCCGAACTTTCCGCGTTCCAGCTGTTTCTCCTTAAAAACCGCCGCATAGGCAGAAAAATCCATCACCTTCACCCTATTAGGGTCCTTTGCTTCAAAATTCCGGACGCACTCGTTCAGCGCAGTGAGTTGCGAAGGAGCGACCGGGAACATATCCTCCGGAATAGTCAACAGATGAAGTGGAGCAAAGGTCTTGCTCAGGATTTCATTTACAAAAGCTTCATAAAGAGTGGCAATTCCTCTATAATCGGCACCGCCACGCTTAAGTTCCTTAAGTCCAAGCCCAACAATAATACGCCCCGCCTTCTTACCGATGACATCGGCCGCGGCACGATCCAGGAGTTGATGCATACTTTGGGGAGCGGGGGCATTGATAGAAAACTGAATCGGTCGATTGGCTTCTCGACAAAGGAGGATTTCCGCAAAGCGGTTGGCAGCCTCGCCCTGTTCACCTAAAAGTTCATCGCCTATAATCAGTATCCTATTTTCCATTTCCTCTATAATCTACACTCTTAAACGGCGTTTGACCACCTTCAGCGCCCAGAAATTTTCCTTTTTTTGCCTTTTTTCAATAATATGGCCATCCGCAACCAAGGATCCGGGCACATTTTCTATCGGTGATCCGTCATCAAGGAATATCGTAAGCGAGGCGCCTTCGGGAAGCCCGGCCATGACTAATCGGCTACGGACGGCATTGGCCGGGCATGCCACCCCACGCAAGTCCAAAAGCTCCGGAAAGCATCCCTTTAGGGCCTCCGGAACGGGAAAATTCTTCGTTTTTTCGCAAAAATCGACAATTTCATGGGTAAACTCGGAAGGGCGGTCCAACCACTCTCCCACAGGATAATCCACCAAGCGAGCCGCAAGCACCCTCGCCAGAGCCTCTTCGGGCGAAACGACTATCCCAGACCCCCGCCTAATCCATTCCGCGCAAGCAAAAGAAATTAAACGTTGAAGTGCTTTTTTGAAGCCAAATTCGCCTTTTTGCGCTTCTATCCACTTTTCTAGGGGATTTTTTTCCAATCCCATTAATTCGCCTCAAATTTATTTGATACTTTTTGCTAAAATTCTTGCCTAAATGTAGCAAACTTTGTGTAGGGTTTCTATATTTGGCGCCAAGTTCCGAAAGGAGCAAAAAGTTTTATTTATAGGTTATACGGTTTTATGGCAATCAGTACAATCCTACTCGACATCATGTTCGTCGTCTACGTCATTGCGGGCATCGGACTGGTCATTTATGGTTTCAGCTGTTACTATAGCATCTACTTATTCTTAAAGAACAGTCGTTGCACGCGACTCTCCGACCGAAAGAAAATCCTGCAATTCTACCGCGAGCATTCCATGGACGACCTGCCGCAGGTCACCACCCAGCTTCCGGTCTTTAATGAAGCCAACTGCGTTGAGCGCCTACTTGAAGCCGTGTGCGCCATCGACTACCCCAAGGACAAGCACGAAATCCAGGTCCTGGACGACTCTACCGACGAGTGCTACGAAGTCGCCAAGAAGAAAGTTGCAGAACTGGCCGCCAAGGGTTACGACATCAAGCTGATTCACCGTACCAACCGCTCCGAGTTCAAGGCTGGCGCCCTTAAAGAAGCCATGAAAGTGGCCAAGGGTGAATTCCTCGCCATTTTCGACGCCGACTTCGTCCCCGAGAAGGACTTCCTCCTCAAGACGATCCCCTACCTGGTGATGGACGATCAGATTGGTCTGGTCCAGGGTCGCTGGGGCCACTTGAACCGCACCGAATCCGGTCTTACTCTCGCTCAGTCTATCGGTATCGACGGCCACTTCGTGGTGGAACAGTCGGCACGTAGCTGGGGCAAACTCTTCATGAACTTCAACGGTACCGCAGGCGTATGGCGTAAGCAGGCCATCTACGGCGGTGGCGGCTGGGAAGGCGACACGCTGACCGAAGACATGGACCTTTCTTACCGTTCTCAGCTCGCCGGTTGGAAAATGAAGTTCGTGTTCGATGTGATTGTGCCGGCCGAGCTCCCCAACGACATCAACGCATTTAAGGCACAGCAGTTCCGCTGGGCAAAAGGATCAATCCAGACCGCTATCAAGATTCTGCCGCGCGTGCTCAAGGCCAAGGTTCCTCTCCGCGTAAAGATTGGCGCCATTCTGCACACGACGCACTACTCGATTCACCCCTGCATGTTGTTTACCGCCCTCTGTGCTTGGCCGCTGCTCGCCTTCTTTGAACCGGTCGCACACCTGCCGACCTGGGCCTACACAGTCGGTTTCAGCTTCATCTTCCTCGCCGCTATCGCTCCTTCTGTTCTTTACTTTGTGGCCCAGCGCTGCTCCGGCTACACCGGCTGGAAGATTCGCCTGCTCAGCCTCCCGATCCTCATGGCTCTCGGTGTAGGAATCGCAGTGAGCAACTCCCGCGCCGTGTTCTCTGCCGTAATCGGCGCCAAGGGCAGCTTTGTCCGCACACCGAAAAGCGGCGGTTCCAAGAAGAAGGCCAAGAGCCATTATGCCCAGAAGTTCCCGTGGCAGGCCGTTGTCGAACTCGGTGTCGGCGTCTACTGCATCTTCGGTCTTCTGGAATACATTGGCGCCCAGAAGTTCATTATCGGACCGTTCCTCGCCCTCTATTCCGTCGGCTTCCTCTCGGTGAGCGTGCTTAGCTTCATGCACTACATCGGCAACATCATCGAAATGCACAAGGCCCGCGCTGCAGAAAAGGCGGCCCAAAAACAGGCTAGCGTTCTCGACTAGCCCCCGAAACATAGGGATTTAACCGCCGGATTTCGTCAAGGAATCCGGCGGTTTCCTTTTGGTACCAATCGTAGAGGCGAACCGTTAATCGATAGTACTGCGTATAGGCTTGCAACGCTGCCAAAGAAACAATTGATGCTGCAGCAACGGCAACAAGCATCTCGACTAGCGTAAAGCCGTTACAAGGTTGATTTTTCTCCGATTCTGTCCGAAAATTCACTTTCTTTTGCACCGGACAAGCCTCCGCAGTCGAACAGGATAATGTATGTGCAATTCACAACGGACCCAGGCCAGAGGTTGAACTCCAGGAACGGCCTTTAGAACAACATTTACTCCGTTACGAACAAATGCAGAATCCCTGCACAAGGGCGGATTATGAACAAGGTCTTCAACGACCCTTAACGACTCTATAAACGCACGGGCCTTTTCCTGTTCCAAAGAATATTCCCGTCTGAATCCTGTGAAAAAGAAACCAAACACGATGACGGCCCCCATGAGAACGGCAAGAGCCACACAAACTTCCATCAGGGTAAAGCCGCGCACACCCATCTTATCGTAAGTTCCATTCGAATGGGACGATTCGCCCACCGGCAAAGTCGGGAAGCAACATCGAATCAATACCGACCATTTCATAATTTTCCAACGCCATGACAAACGAAGGATAGCGAAAACGCACTTTTTCGGAACCGTTCGGAAAAGAGACTTCCTGACGGGCCACTACGACTCCCGAAAAATCCAAGTTCCTATAAATCTCTACCCGGGACTCGCTAAACGCTTCTAGCCAACGAACCTTCGTCTGTCCCCGTAACACGAGAGGGCCTCGCGCATAAACACGCAAAGTATCAAACTCGGCATATCCACGCACTTCTACCGATCCATCTACGATAAAGCGCCCCGTGGAAACGCGCCCATCAAGATTCAGCGACAAGTCCCCATCAATGACACGAAGCGCAACCGATTCCATAGGACCAAACAGGCGCTGATTACCTGACTTTGTTTTCAGATTCAATGGAGGCTCCACCATTACAATATCACGATTCAACTGAGAACGAAAGCCATCGTATATTTTGCGTCGAACCTTATAAGCTCTTAAAAGAGGGCACGGAGAATCGCAGGAGGCACCAGCAAGGACCTGAACCGTCACCCCCTCCATCTCGGCAGACAATAGCGCCCACGGCCCCATTTGTCCACTCACTACTTTAGGCAACCGGATATTCCACGGATTATTTTCGAAATAATCTTGAGGAAGACCTTCCTGATAAGCAATTAGAGCCGATTCCGCATCGTAAATCCATTGCTGCCTTTGCTCGGCAAGCAACACAAGACGACGAATCCCTCCAGGAAACCTTATGAGATTGGTCAGCAAGATTGTCACAATCAGGAGAATTCCTAGCACAAACGGCAATACGCTGCCTCGGTTTCGCAACATGAAAAAGGGGAACATCAATCAGTTCTCCGCTCCAACACCGAATCCAGGCAGGCTAACCTGACATAATCTTTCCCTATCTCAAACAGCGAAAAAGATCCGAGAGAATCCCCGGGCCGAAGGACTTTTGATTTCTCAGATATCGATATCACCGCCAATTTTTCAGCAACGATCCCTTTCAACCGAAATTCCGGCATGTTACAAGCCGCAGTTTGATCCTGCAATCCATGAAAAAAATCCACATCATCCGTAGGTATTTTTTCCGCATTCACTATTTCCGGTGCGGGCAGGAGTTGCTCTGGCAAGGCATCAAAGCGGGCTACATCTAGATCATCAAAAAGAAATGTCCCCGCAAGATTATACCCCAGCAAAAACAGGAGTAGAACACCTCCAAGGATTATCAATATTTCTTTTTTCGCCGTCGCTTCGATTTTCTTTTCAGTTCTTTCCGTTAAAGAAAGATGTCGCCAAAATGGGTCCCGGGAAGCTCGTCGAAAAAAAGCCTGCCGTAATGAATCGTCATAGTCCCCCCTATCACCTGAAATCTCAATAATGGAATCTCTAGAAAAAAGAGGATCCTCTACCAAAAAGCGCCGAAATCGAGCAAGACGTTCTTGCAGACTGCCAGAACATTTCTTTGATGGGAAATCGAATCGTTCCTCGGACCAATAACAAAAACGACCTTCAAAAAAGACCAGCATATACAGGATTCCACCAACAAGCATATGAAACCAGAAACTTCCATTATATTCCCTGTCAGGAATATTTGCCGCAGCCGCATCCGCCACTGAATACAGCCATATCTGCGACGGCAACCGACGAAGGCGGCCCCTGTGAGCATCTCTCTCCGTGAAGGCTACCAAAAACCGCGAAAGCCGCCCTTCCGCAGCATTAAAAGACACAAGGGGCCAAAGGCTGTACGAGCCTCCACCGTCTCGCAATCTTTTAACGGCCGTGGGAAACTCTCTCTCAAACAGGTCATTCACTTGCCTTGGCGAAACCGTTTCGTCAAAATTTGAGGACAATTCCCATGTAAAAAGGTTTGCTCGATACGGCTTCGCTCCAAACATCCACATACTACAAACCGGCCCTTTCCACATGGGGCGTAATAAAAATGGCCAGTTCATTTTCATCCTCTTCTTCGGAGGAATAACTGAACAAGCGACCTACTAAAGGAATACTTCCCAAAAAAGGGACCGCCGAGCGCACCTCAGACTTACTCTTGCGAATAAGTCCACCCAGACAAAGCGTCTCGCCATCTTTCAACACTACCACCGTTTTCAGATTTCGGGTACTGATATCGCGAGGTCCGTCACCCGAGCTGCGACCAGCCGTCTTTATTTCGGGCGACACTTCGAGCGTAATGCGCCCCTCCTGCGTCACCGACGGCGTAAGTTCTAGCGAAATTCCATCATTGAACGATCGATAATCCGTTATCGGGAAACCATCCGCTGAGACCTGGCTTACCAAATAGTAGACCGTATTGGTCACATTCAATTCAGCTTTGTTCCCATTTAAGGTGGTAAGCCTAGGCCGCGCGAGAACTTCTGCTCGATTGCTCTCTTCCATTGAAGCAAGCTCCATTTCAAAGCGATCCGGCAAAAGCCCAATTTTACCGAATGCCCCGGCCACAGCGAAATCATGATCTAAAAAATCAAAGTAACCATGCATTCCTATATCGCGTTCGCTTGTTTTGCGCGTTGCTCCACTGCGAAGTCCTATTTCAAAACCATGTCCTTTCTTGAATTCCACCACTATACACGACAATGTCACCTGCAATGCAGGGACATCGATCTGTTTCAACATATCTTCAGCCATCTGAATTTCGGATCGCGAGCCTCCAAGCATCAGCGCATTTTGCTCCTTAATTTCAGTCGCCACGAAATCTGCACTTGGCGTAAATTTTCCCAAATACGCCAAAGCCTTTTCCGAATGAATATGTTTCAACGGATACAGGGAACTTGTCGAGAGAGCATGGTGCGCCCCCGTCTCGGAGACATACAGCGTATTACTATCGAGGACATAGCTATAACGACGCCCCTTGAATAGCGAGTTAATCAAAGTCTCAAGACCAGTCTTGTTAAATTGGAGTCGAACATTCTCATTAACATCGCCATAAACAGCAAGATCAAATCCCGAAAGTTCCGCCAATTCAACAAGAACATCCGCTAGCGAGGCATCAACGATTTTCGCAGAATAGAGATTTCCATCGCGTTCAATTCTTATCCTGTCTTTTGCGGTATCATCTTTAGCAGTACGATTCTCCCCTACACGAATACATTCCCCCTCGCGCCAAACGCGAAATCCGTGCGCAGACATAATACTCCTAAAGGCCGTTTCTGCGGGCAGGTTCTGCAAATTTCCCGTAATACGTCCCCCAACCCCCTGATTCACCAAAATATTCAATCCCGTATTTAGCGAAAATTCGCGAACAAAATCTTTTACATCCTGATCTTTCACAGAAAGCGTAACTAAGGAATCCTGCTTCTGAAATTCATGTTCACCTCTCAAGACTTCCTTACGTACATGAAAAACTCCATCCCGTTCAACTACTTCAAGACCATGCGCCAAGCACAATGCAGAAAGCCCCTCCATCGCACCAACCCCCTCCAAATGAAAGGTAACTCGATCTTCAAGCTGATCATCCACCAGCAAGGGTACATCATAGGCAAGAGATATCGCGCGGATGACATCTTCAATGGGTGTATCCACGAAATCCAGCGTGGCCGACCAAGAAATAGAGAATAACAGTAAAAAGAAATATCTTAAAGTTCTTGGCAATAAAACCTCGAACTAGGCTAAAACCCAGCCAGGGATATAAGAAAACCCACTATTCTGCGAGCCCTTTAAAATTAACAACAAAATCGGCACGCAACAAGACTGATACGAAGTCACATTCTATTTTGCAAACAACTGTTTGCGGAATTCTCTCCCCATCTCCGTTCCGGATTAGGACAATGATCCTCATGACCATCCGGCCAAACCCATACCTCATCATCAAATGGGCATGCATCACATTTTCCGCCCACAGGACAAAGGTCTGCGCCCCGTTCGAAAAATAGGCTTCCCTCGTTTTTCAGTTTTCTTGATAGCAATCTTCCATTACAGAATTCTTGTCGGAGATTTTCAAATTTCGCTGCATCCACCTCAAAGCGTTCTCGCAGGAATCTAGGGGCACCTTTCAAAAAAATAGCGGGATTCCATTTAATTCGGGAAACACCGACCGATTCGGCCCAGTGCAGAATTGTTTCCACCTGATCAATATTTTCTCGGTGAATCGTGACCTGCAACGACACGGTCGCAGAACCATTCAAAGCCACAAGTCGTTCGACATTACTTCGCCATTCAGACAGCGCAATCCCCCCCAATTCATATGCAAGCGTGCTTATCTTGATGTCACTACAGACAGCAAGCAAAACCTGCATGCCACTTGCGTGTTTCCACTTTCCAGGGAATGTCCCATTCGTCGTCAAGTTCATCTTGACATTCAAATCGACACAAAGCTGCAACAGTTCTTCAAACTTTGAATAAAGTAACGGTTCCCCCATGGTCGAAGGAATCACTTCTCGCAGCGTCCTATTACCAAAAGCATCACGAATTGATGCGTATTTTACGATTGAATTCTTCGCAATTTCAAAAGGCATCTCTCCATAGGTGCGCAAATGTCCTCTCTGATTTCGAAAGCACAATGAGCAATGTAAATTGCATTCATCTGGATTCGTCAGTAATGTGAGACGCTTCATGAAAAACACAATGTCGTCTATCGATTTTCTCTCAAGTACTTAATTGCAGCAAGACTTGCCCTAGCACCTTCCCCTACGGCAACGGCAACCTGCAAAACACCTCCGGTACAATCCCCCGCAGCATACAAGCCAGGTAGCGTCGTCTGAAAATTTTCATCTAGGACAAGTTTCCCCTTATCAAAACCGGCCCCCGCCTTTTTAGCAAGATCCGTCGCGCTGGCACTACCGAGCGCAACAAACAGCCCATCGAAGTGTCCTTCAGTACCATCCTCATAACGGACTGCCCTGAAAGTTCCTTCACCAACCAGGGCTTGCAAGTGGCGTTTTTCTACACGAACATTCTCGGGGAATTTTGCCGTCAACGGGACACCATTCGTCAAGAGAGTCACGCTTTCAACCACCTGTAACAGTTCCTGCGTTTCATGAAGCGCATATTCGCCACTTCCGAGAACAGCCACGTTCTTCTTGCGGTAGAAGAACGCGTCACATACAGCACAGAAACTCACTCCATGCCCCTCCAATTCGGCCATACCGGCAATTGGATAGCTATTGCGAGCAGATCCCGTCGCCATGATGCAGACTTTTCCATGGTATTCTCCGGATATTCCCTTGGCAATAAATTCGGAACCATCAAACATCAAGTCAGTCACTTCATCATCGGCAATATCTCCCCCCAAGTTTAAAGCCTGTTTTTTACCGACATTCAAAAGTTCTTCGCCCGTCAGAGGTTTCTCCAGCCCATAGTAATTCTGAATCATATGAGCCTTGGCCAAAGCTCCACCATCTTTACCAACCAGCTGTACATGGAGCCCTGCACGCAATCCATACAATGCAGCCGATATTCCCGCCGGACCGTAACCTAAAATTAACATGTCAGACATAAAATCCCTCCTATAAAGAGTTTATCTTAACCTATAAGATACAAATTATTTATTTTATAAAAGGTTGTATTGGGATAAAGCACAAAGGGTAACAATGGAAAGATTTACTCCGCGCGACATGTTTGTTGAAGCTGGCTATGGTCCTAATTTTGCCAACCAGCTCATCCAGAACGCCTACAGCAAATTGTTCGAAGGCGATCCCATCGACGAACGAGTCTGTTTCGACGCCTCCGATGACATGAGCTACATTATCGATATCGGCCATGACGACATCCGCTCCGAAGGCATGAGCTACGGCATGTATATTACTGCACTCACGGGCCACGAGCTGCAGTTCGACAAGCTATGGAAATTCGCCAAGCGTTATCTAAGAAACGACGATGGACCTCACGTAGGCTATTTCGCCTGGCAAGTATCCACGACTGATTTCAGCAAAATGGACCCGGGAGCAGCTCCCGATGGCGAAGAGTATTTCGCCATGGCACTCTTGATTGCCGCCGAAAAATTCAATCGTCCGGACCTCAAGGACGAAGCCGTTGGTCTTATAAACTGGCTCAGGAATAAGCCAAATAACGGGATAGTGGGCCCCATCATCGACCCCGAAAGAAACCTCGTCAAATTTTCTCCTGTACTCGGAAACGACTTTACCGACCCGAGCTATAACACGGTCGCCTTCTACCGAGCCTTTGCCGAAGCTACCGGCGACGACACCTGGTACACCATCGCAAACAACAGCCTCGACTATATACAAAAAGCGGCACATTCTGAAACAGGACTCTGTAGCGAATATTCCGAATATAATGGTACGCCGAGACCCACCCCCTGGTATCCAGAAAGCGGATGTTTCAGCGGCGATGCCTGGCGTGTGGCAATGAACCTGAGTCTTGACTATGCTCTATTCCGCGGCCATGATTGCGAAAAAGCTATTTGCGAAAGGCTTCTGAACTTCTTTGAGAATAGAAGGCCATACCTTGCCGATTATGCGACCGATGGAACACCATTCCCGCGTCAAGGACGAAACGCGACCCCAGGCGTCATCGCAATGAATGCCGCAGCGACACAGGTTCTACCCACGGAACACGAACTCATCAAGCCCTTCGTCAAAGACCTTGCCGCACTCTCCGTTCCCTATCGGTTCTGGCGTTATTACGATGGCATGCTTTATATGATCGGCCTTCTTGCTACAGCAGGGAAAATTCGATTCTAAAGTTTACACGCATACATTTCAAACCAAAACAAAAAGCGACTAAGAACATGAACAAATTAAATTTACCAGCACATCCGGCCATAGCCGCAGGAACCCTGATAGCAGCGCTTTTGCTGTCCGCCTGTGAAGATGTCCGTACTGAAGAGTATCCCAACGGGAAAATTCGTAGTCAGGCGACCTATGTCAAAGATAAGAAGGAAGGTCCCGAAAAGGTTTTCTACGAAAACGGGAATCTCAAGCGCGAATCGATCTATAAAGAAGACCGTCGCGAAGGTATCTCCAAGGAATACTTCGAAGACGGAACTCTCGAAGCAGAATACACTTACGTAAACGGATACATCGAAGGTCCTGTAACTCGTTACCACAAAAACGGGAAAATAGCCTCCAAGGCAGAATTCAAGCAAAACAAACAGGTTTCCTTCGGTGAATATTTTGATGAAAATGGAGAACCTGCCACGAGCGGATCATACAAGGATCCCCGTGACGGATACGCCTATGAGTGGATTCGCATCGGAACACAGCTTTGGACAGCCGAAAACATGAACTACGCAACCGCATCCGGTTCACTCTGCGCTCAGTGCAATCATTGGGGACGCCTCTATAACTTCGAAAACGCTAAAAAAGCCTGTCTCGAAGGATTCCACATGCCCACCAAGGATGAATGGAATGTTCTACTCACCTACGCAGGTACCAGCAAACCCGTCGGAACAGTTCTCAAGGCCGGTTACGGATGGGATCCCATCAAGGGTACCAACAACTATGGTAACGGCAAAGATGAGCTCGGTTTCGGAGCCAAGGCGGGCGGAGGCCATTTCGCCAAGAGCGACGTTCCCTTAAAGGAACGCAAGCTCGAAGGAGCCGGACAGAAGGCCTATTTCTGGACCGCCGAAGGCGAAGTTCTCGTATTCTTCCACGACAAAGACATCGCCAAGTTCGAAAAATTCGACCCCGAACACGGCGCCAGCCTGCGCTGCATAAAAGACTAGCCAGTAAGTAGTGGGGTGTAGACAGAAAAGCTCCTCGGCAATACCGAAGGAGATTGCGAAAACCACCAGACCAACGGCATCGTCAAGTGCAACGACGGGAAGGAGAACGTCTGTAACCGGTCCCTTTGCTTTATATTGCTTGACAACCATTAGCGTAGCGGCGGGAGCCGTCGCAGTCGCAACCGATGCGAGAACGATTGCTGCAGGGATGGA
>NZ_CALEFV010000290.1 GCF_937877005.1 uncultured Fibrobacter sp.
GTGGAGGTGGTGATGATAGACATGGTGATTTCCTTTCTGGCTCTTATGGCCTTGCGGTAGGTCGCAACCCTGATTGATTTGTGGAGGTGTGTGTTCCTCACTTGTTATGGCCATATTATAGCAATCAAGGTGTCCAATAGTTCGAACACCTTGATTATTTCTTTGGACTTTTTTCTATGGCAGATCGATCAAGAGATTATCCCTTGGGTGGCGGGATGTCCGTAGATGCGTGTAAGCTGTGCAATCACATTCCAAGATGTATCTGGATGTACGATGATGTTTCAGGATGTCCAGTCACAGCCGCAGATTGAACAGGGGAGTGGACTGGGATGCCATTTCCACGATGCTTCGATCCTCAAGGGACTGCAAGTACCGCTTTGTGATGTTGATGTTCTCATGCCCCAGGAGCCGGGACACGGAGTAGACATCCAGACCGTTCCGCAGACAGGTCTGAGCGAAGTAGTGGCGGGCTGTATGGGGAGAGCAGCGGATGTTCTCTCGTACCGATGCCTTTTGGTTGGCCTGATTGAAGATGTGTTCCAGAGCTTCTTTAGTCAGGGGACGGCCTGTGCGGGAGAGGAGGTAGTTGTCGTAGTGGACTTGCTTATCGTCGAAGTAGTAGTCCCGCATCCGCTCGTACTTCAGCATGACCTTCCGCAGGTAAGGGGAGATGGGGACATGGCGTTCCTTGTTGCCCTTGCCGAGCACGCGCACGAGTTTCGCGTTTGCGTCAATGCGGTCCCAGGTGAGCATCTGGCATTCCGAGATGCGCAGCCCCGACCCGTAGATGAGTTCAAGCAAAATGCGCGCCCGCACCTGTTGCAGCGTCGGGTTCTCGATTTCAGGGAATTTTTCTTCGGTGAGGTCTTTTTGTCCGAGAATGTTCACCAGCCGTTTTGGTCGCTTTGGCATGGGCACGTTTTCGGAGGGATTCTTTTCGATAATCTTGCTCTTGACCAGGTACTTGCCGAAACTTTTCAAGGCGGCAAGGTGTTCGCAGATGCTCGTGGGTGCAAGCTTCTGTTTCATCTTCATGTCCCACACGAAACTCTTCACGTTCATCTCGGCAAATGCGGAAAGTTCTAGGTTTGCAGCGTTGTCATTTGAGCTATTCGATGCTCTTAGGTGCTCCATGAACTTTGCGAGTGATTTTTTGTAGGTGTCCACCGTACGCGGCGAAAACCTGCGTCGTTCCGCAAGGTATTGTAGAAACTGCTCGATGTGTTCAGAAAGGTTCATGGGTGTGTATTCTCGTTGGTCTACGGCGTAAAAATAATCTATCTTAAGGGACAAGGTATGACATTGGCAAAATTTTTTGATGTGCATTCACGAAAGAGCTTTCACCAGGCGGTGGTAGCTCTCTTTGCGGTGCTGTCATTTACGGTTTTCTCTTCTGCTGCCAATCGTGTGTCGGGTGCAAACGCGACCCTGGACATTGAGCCGGGTGCGCGGTCTGCCGCTTTGGGTTCTGCGACCATGGCAGTCGATGGCGACTACCTGGGGCTGATGTCGAACCCCTACCAGCTTTCTAATGTGGACTACGCCTGGGCGTCATTCTCGCATACTGAGTACTACGAAGACACCAAGTACGACTTTGCCTCGGCCGTGATTCCGCTCGGGGTGGGGCAGGGCCTTGGAGTTTCTTTTTCCCGTTTTGGTGCAGATGACATTCCCTACATCAAGGAAGGCGAGCCCCTGCCCGAAGGCAGCGACTACAATACGCTCTCGATTGCCGACTGGGTTTTCTCGGTGACATTTGGCCGCCGTCTTACCGAAAGGCTTGACCTCGGCGTGGGGTTCCACGGACTTTACCGTGAAATGGACCAGACCGGCTATGGATTCCGAGGCGATGCGGGACTGCGCTATCGCGTCTTGGACGATTTTTATGTGTCCGGCTTGTTGAAGGGGTGGACTTCTTCGGCGGCGACCTGGGAATCGGGCGAGTTTGAATATTCCTCGCCGGAATTCTACCTGGCAGCAAGCTATGGAATCGGAGTGCCGTACCTGTATGGCAAGTTGAATCTGTATTGGCAGGGGGCGGGGCTATTCCACCAAGAAGCCCGCGACCTGGATTTCGAGACGGACAAGGACC
>NZ_CALEFV010000291.1 GCF_937877005.1 uncultured Fibrobacter sp.
CATCAGACGGTGATCGGCCTGGAAACCAAGGCCGCAATGGATAAATATGACATTAAGCCCGATATCATTATCGGCTGCGCCGGCGGCGGCTCTAACCTGGGCGGTTTGATCGCGCCGTTTATGGGTGAGAAGATCCGCGGCGAGGCTGATTACAGAATAATCGCAGTTGAGCCTGCATCCTGCCCGAGCTTTACCCGCGGCAAGTACGCCTACGACTTCTGCGATACCGGCAAGGTCTGCCCGCTGGCCAAGATGTACACGCTGGGTTCTAGCTTCATCCCGTCCGCGAACCACGCCGGAGGCCTGCGCTACCACGGCATGAGCACCATCCTCTCTGAACTCTACGACCAGAAGCTCATCCGTGCAGCCTCCGTGGAACAGACCAAGGTGTTCGAGGCCGCGAAGCTCTTCGCCCAGACCGAAGGCATCCTCCCGGCTCCGGAATCCAGCCACGCCATCCGCGCGACAATCGACGAAGCCCTCAAGTGCAAGGAATCCGGAGAGGCGAAGAACATCGTGTTCGGCCTCACCGGCACGGGTTACTTCGACATGGTGGCCTACCAGAAGTTCAACGACGGTGAAATGAGCGACTACATCCCGACGGATGAAGACATCGCGAAGAGCCTCGCCCAGTTGCCGAAAGTGTAACGAAACTAGGCAACTCTGTTGCCTTAGCCATGAAATGGCGTTGAGTCATCCTGAGCAAGATGCCCCGAGGCATCGCGTCGAAGGATCTCCTAGAATTTAAAAGGTCCCGGATCCAAAGTCCGGGACTTTTCATATTCAAGAAGTTCCTTAATTCTTGCGGCCCGTCACGCGATAGCGGAATTCACGCCCGTTTTTTTTGTAGCGGATAAATACAGCCTGTTCCTTCTTGTCGAAGAACAGCTTGGGAGCGCTTGTGCCAAGAGAACGCACTTGCGGCAAGAGCCCAATATCCGTTGTGCCCGAGTCTGTAGAGTCGTCCGCCACCGCATACCATACGGCCTTATCCAGGCTTGCAGTCGCATCGGTTGGCGGAGTCGTGAGATCTGCGCCGTAGTTTGCATTGTTAAGCATTCCATTGTCGACCATGCCGTAGAAGATTCCCTTCGTAAGTTCCTGATCGAAGTTGTTTTCGAGGTCGCCGCGCAACTGCGCCGTGCCAGAAAGCTTCTTTCCATTTACCGCCCACATCACGCCGTAGACTTGAGCATCGTCGGTTACCGTCGTATTCACGATAATCGAAAGCGCGCCGACTTTCGCCTTGCCGGTAATGCTTCCGCTCACGAGCCAGGCGTCTTCTTCGAGCACGGCATCGTCGCCGATGGTACCTGCGGTCACGAGCGCGCGGCCGCGGACTACGGCATTTCCGCTAATGGTTCCGCCGTCTACGACCGCGAAATCCTCGATGCGGGCGTTTCCAGAAACGGTGCCGCCGTTCACGACCGCATCGGGACCCACGTATACGCTCGCATCGACCTTCGCCTTGCTGCTCACGAGGCCGCCGCCGTTGCTGTGCTTGGCGTAGCCGTTTGCATTTGCGGGTTTCCAGAAATCCTTATTGTAGCCCTCGGGAGCGCCATTCACGACCTCGATCATGTACGGGTAGCGGTAAATGCTGTAGTAGAACTGGTCCCAGAGAATCGTCTGCATCTCGGTCGGAGTCGCCGTCACGGCAAGCCACAAAGCCTTGTCGCTTGCCTTCGTCTCGATTTCAAGATTGAATCCGGTTCCATGCTTCATCTCGCTGTAACGGGGCGTTCCGTCCGCGCCCTCCGCGACTAGCCCGACCGTCCAGCCCGAGGCCGGGTCCGGCAGCTTGTCGGGCGCGTAATTGCACCAGTTGTATGATTTTCCCATGTAGTGGTCGGTGTTGTCGCCAAAGCATTTATACCCGCTCACAGTCGGCTTGTCCTGCACAATGCCGCGGAACTTGACGGTGACCTTTCCAGCGGAATCCGGATAGATTCGCACCAGGTTGTAGCCCCAGCGCTGCGGAGCCCAATAACTCGGCGAAATGTAGCGGTCCGCGCACTTCTCGCCCGCCGCGCATTCCATCTTGTTCAGCATGGTCACGCGCGTGTGCCTGCGGTAATTGTCGCCCCAGCTGGCGTCACGACGCGTCTTGAATTCATAGTCGCCCCAGGACTTCTTGTACAAAGCCTTTTTTGCAGGCGCATATTCAAGCGTCGCGTTCTTCATCGCGAACTTACCGAACTGCTGGTTCAAGCTATCGAGCGACCAGCCGTAAACCATCATCATCGCGGTAAACGGCGTCTGCTCCATGCGGCCGTCTTCCCCGTCGCGAATCGATTCCATCCAAATTCGGTTCACCTCGTGTGCGCCCTTGTGGCCGCCGCCGAATTCTTCCTTGAGGTGCTCCAAGAACTGCCAGTTGCAGTAGCGGTCGCGCGTGGAGCCGTAATACAGGTATGGATAATTAATCAGGTATTCCGCGCAGTGGGCGTCGTTCGGATTGTACTGGTGGGCCATCCAGTTCGCATGGCTTTCGGCGAACCAGCCCGAATGGCTATTGTTGCCCATCCAACCCGCAACGCCTTGCAGGCCGTGCGCAAATTCGTGCGACGTGCCCCAGTAATCCTTCAGCGAGCCCACGCCAATCCACATGCCCGGTCCGAATTCGTTGTTCAGGCCTTTCACGTAGTCCTGCCCGCCGTAGAGCGCCGCCATCACGGAATTGTCGAACACATAGATATTGCTCTTGAGTTTCTTATCCGGACTTTTCGGGAATGGCAACATCCAGCCGAGCGAATCGATATAGAATGAATAAACTTTTTCGAGCGACGTGAGCACGCCCTGCGCATCCGAATTCGGAATGGACACATTGTTCGCCTGGCCGTCGTCCGTCGTCGGCTTCTTGCAAACTTCAAAATGATCCGATTCCGCAATCAGCGTAAAGCCGTTACTGGCACACTGGTTTACCCACTCGATGGCAGCAAAACCCGTAGAGACCATAATCGCAAAAGCACCCAACATTATCCGCATCATCACTTACTCCCTGAAATCAGCCTCACATGCGCGAGACAATATGAATATATCCTTTTTCTGGGAAAAAAAGTTAAAAGAGGGAAACCTACGATCAGATAATGTGCAAAAAGCGTGCTAAAGGCTACTATTTCCGGCCGACTTTCTTGTAATCGGGAGTCAGCTTGACACAGGCCGAATCCTTGGGCATCTGGCGAGCAAACTGAAGCTCCTTTTCGAAGAAGCCCTTTGCGGAGGCAACGATGCTCCATTTGCTTCCGGCCGGACAATTGCCTAGATTGACTTTTGAAGAAGCCACAAAACGGGACTGCGTAATTTTATAATCAAAATAATCCGTCGATATGGAATCTTCTAGTTGCAAGACTTTCGACCCGCCAACAGTCTTTGTCTTTAAGAAATAGGCACGCTGCGCTTCGATATAGGTAACTGAACGCTGCTGCATTTCTTGCACGGCACTATCAACAGATCCCTGCAGAACCGATTCATGGCAACTGCGGACGGCAAAAAAAGCGACAATGACAGCAAGAACAATCGCACTTGGAATGCCAAACTTCTTGATAGGAATGTTTCCAAACCGAGTTAACGTGTCTCGCAAGGAGCCACCAGTCTCAGCCGAGTCCTCGCCCGTTTCCCACTTGAGCAATTTCATGGCAACAAGGACATGCGCAAACTGACGCGGCAGAGCAAGTCCTGCAACTGCAATGACCAAAAGAACGATGGCGACGACAAGCAATACTGTCAAGACGCCTTCGGCAGTAGGCAAAATATCCTTGACTTCCTTGAGAAGCTTCAGAAGCTGTTTATCCTGCGCAAAATTATTGGCGGCAAACTGTCCCGTAAAGTTGTTGTACCGGGCAAGTCCCATCTTGACACCTTCGGTTGCCATCGTCAGCACTGCCGAAAGCACGCGTTCAATCAACAAGAAAACCATGCCCATCAGCGCAATCATCGACGCAATAAGCCGCGCCGTACGTACCGGAGTCAGTCCATGGATTTCTTTTTCTTCAGTCATAGGCTATTACTAGTGTGAAGTGTGTAATGACAAATTACAAATTTCACACTCCACATTTCACATTATTATACTCCTGCGAGTTCCTTCGCGAGTTTTTTAGCCGATGTAAAGTCAGCCTTACCCGTACCGAGTTTCGGAACCTTTTCGACAGCAAAAGCAAGAGCCGGGAGCATGATCGGCGGGAATCCGCTCGCTCGAAGTTCCGAAAGCACATCCTTCGGATCCTTTTCGCCTTGGTACAGGAGAACAATCTTTTCGCCCTTCGCGGAATCAGGTATCGTAGTAACAAGATAATCGCAGCCTTCCAAGACTGGCGTATCCTGAATTTTCTTTTCAACGGCACCAAGGCTCACCATTTCACCACCAAGCTTTGCGAAACGGCTGTAACGGTCCACAATCGTGAGGAATCCATCTTCGTCAAGATAGCCCTTGTCTCCCGTGCGATAATAACGAATGCCGTTAATCTTGACGATTGCGCTTTCAGTGCGTTCAGGATCCTTGAGGTAGCCTTGCATCACCTGGCAACCGCCAATCAGGATCATGCCCGCCTCACCCGTCGGGAGCGGAACATTCGTGTCGGGATCAACGATTAGGAACTGCGTTCCGGGAAGTGCCGGACCAACCGTCCCCGGTTTGTTGTTGACCTGGAGTGTCATGAAGTCGTTATGGAGTGTATTTTCGGTATTCACCGAAGCCACTGGAGCTGTTTCAGTACAACCGTAACCTTCATAAATTTCTTTACCAAACTTCAGACGGAATGCAGTCGCAAGTTCTGGACGCAGGGCTTCGGCACCGGCAATAATGATGCGAACATACTTGAACACGAGAGGATGCACATAGCGGCTCACAGTAAAGGCACGCAGGAATGTCGGGGTCGCCACCATGCAAGTCACATGGAATTCAGAACAGACGCGAGCCATCGTCTTCACATCGGTCGGGTCCGCTACGGCAACAATCGGACATCCTTCAGTCAGATTCAACAGAGTCGTCACGGTCAGACCAAAACTGTGGAACAGCGGAAGCTCCGAAAGCATCACATCGCCGCGGCTCACATTCAAGATACAGGCCAGCTGCTGGATATTGCCCATCAGGTTTCTGTGGCTAAGAAGAACACCCTTCGGTGTTCCTTCGGAACCGGAACTGAACACAATAACAGCAGTGTCATCAATATTCGTGCGTTTACAGAAAACAAAGCGGATCAACCAGGACGGCATGATAATGCATAGCACAAGGAAAACGGCAATCTTCGCGGTCGGAATTTCCTTCATCAAGTCTTCGGCATAGAGAATGCGCAACTTGTCCGAAGCAATCTGCGAGTAATCATTACCTCTCCCTTTCAACTTTTGAATAAACTGTCGGCTCGAAATAACCGTCGTAACATCGGCCCTTTCGCAGCAATACTTCACATTATCCACGGAGGAGGTATAATTCAGGTTCACATTCGTCTTGCCCATGACCCAAAGCACCAGGTTCACGATGACACCAGCCGGACTGGGCGGAAGCATGATGCCGACATTCTGCTCATCCTTGCCAAGCTTTTTCTTCAAAAGGCTACGGAATGCCATCACGGCACCCATTAGCTTATACCCCGAGAAGTGCTTACCATCGGGACTATAGATGGCAGGACCATGCTTCACATAGCGTTTACAAGTGCGAATCCAGGAAGACGCAATCGGGCGCACGAACTTGACCGCATACTTCCACGCATCAATCGATATCTTACGGACAATGGCGCGAACCTCGTTAGGCGGAGTGTTCGCAGGAATGGCTTCGCCAAAGGCAACGGTCACAGAACGATCGGCAGACGCACCGTACATATTGGAACCGCTATAGCTAAAGTTCGTTCCCCAGAGGCCCTGAATATAGAATGGGATAATGACGGCATCGGTATCATCAACAGCAGAAGAATAGTCTATGTTGAACGGTTCCACATGCGGAGACTTCGACACTTCGCCAGTCGGGAACATCACGACCGCCTTGCCCGCCAAGAGCGCTTCATGAATCTTGTCCAAAGCCTCCTTGGGGTTATTGTTGTCGATACGGATCATGCCCAGACGCTTCAATACTGAGCGCAGGAACCAGCGTTCGAAGTGATCCTTGTTGCTTGCAACACAGAGTGGGCGCGGAGAAGCCATCTGAATCATGGCCCAATCAATAAAGCTGTGATGATTTCCAACCAACAGTACCGGACCTTCGTTCGGAATATTCTGCACGCCAAGCACACGAATGCGATAACGGTTGAATACAAGTTTGAGCATCGTACGCAATAAGGCCTGCGGCAAGTTTGAAATCGTCCAGATGAACACAATGGCCGAAATCAGCGAAATACCAAGGAAATAAAGCTGCGGGCGGACATTCGTGTAATGCACCATCAGCGAGAAAATGAATAGGAATACAATCAGAACGATTGCCTGGATCATATTCGCAAGCGCAAGCACGGAGCCCGAATTGTTTGGACGCGTATTATACTGCAACAGAGCATTGACCGGCACAAGGAACATGCCGCCGAAAAGACCTGTGAGCGAATAGAGCACGACAAGCGCCACCGGATGCACAAAGAACGGAACAAGGAACATGCAAAATGACACGCCGATCATACCCATCGGAATGAACCCTGTCTCGATAAAGTCCTTAGACTTGGTTGCCGCAATAATGGAACCCACCATGAGACCAGCAATCGCATAGGCTAAATAATTCTGGATTGTATCAATCGCGTAAGAACCCGAAACATCCTGATACATGAGAACGAAAACCTGGGCCAGCGCCCAGAACATCGAAAGGGCTATAATCGAAGCGCGCAAAGTCGGAACACGCCAACCCAGGCTCAGATGCTTCTTGACTTTCGAGATGTTCACATTTCGATTTTCATATTTGACCTTCGGGACAAGGAAACTCGCAATCGTACCAAGTATGGCAACCCCCGCAAGAATCCACGGAATCACGATGGACTTGGATGTAATCAAATGAACCGCTGCATAGGACTGGAGAGACTCGAGATTTATCAGGTTCACTCCCACTACGGCAAGCCACGAGGCGCAGATGATGCCCGTAAGTCCAAAAATTTGCAAGAAAGCATTCGCGAAGCTCAAATTGCGTACACCAAACATTTCCTTGAGGATACCATATTTAGCAGCACTATGTACAGCAAAGCCACAGCTAAGCCCAATGGAAAGCCAGAAGGCTACGCGCGGGCAGTTACAGGAGACGAGCACTGCCTGAGCAATCACAAAGACCGTCATGAAGAGCGCGGACCACGCAAGCACCTTGTTCTTCGAAAACTTATTGGTAAAGAAACCAGCAAAGAATACCATCAATATGTAGGGCGCAAGGAAGAATATCTGCAGCATGAACGCTTGCCAGGTCTGTCCCGATTCAACATTGACGAAGGACCCCGATAGGATTTTCTGGGCATAAATGAACACACCCATCTGCACAAATGTCATCGCGAGGATAGACAGGAAATAGCGCACGGCGCCTTTAGTTTTCCACATTATAGTACCTTTGGTATACGGTTTTCCAAACCCTACACTAAATTTAAAAAATGGAGACCTTTATCAAAAAATGAAATACATATTCCTCACTAGGAAACACCTCCAAAAAGATATTCTAAGCCACATTTCTTACAAAAATAATACATGAACTAAATTCAACCAGGATACACCCATTCCCCCATAAATGCCTTCATGAAATACATTCTTTTCTATATTTAAGAAAAACATCCAAAGGAAACCTTATGTCCGAAGAACTCGTTTTGAAATTCGTTAACCCGAAGCCCATGCGCTACGGTGAAAACTCCCACCAGTCCGCTGTATTCTACCGCGACCCGACTTGCACCGAAGCAAGCCTCGCCACCGCAAAGCAGCTCTGGGGTAAGGAACTTTCTTACAACAACATCGTGGATGCCGACGCCGCTCTGGAAATGGCTCGCGAATTCGCAGACGAAAATGCCGTTGTTATCGTGAAGCACATGAACCCCTGCGGCCTTGCTACCGGCAAGACCCTGCGCAACGCTATGGAAGCCGCCTGGGAAGGCGACCCGGTGTCGGCCTTCGGTTCCGTGATTGCCGTTACCAAGAAGGTGGACCTGAAAACCGCCGAATTCCTGAAGGGCAAGTTCGTCGAAATCCTTCTCGCCCCGGCATTCGACAAGGACGCTCTGGAATTTTTGAAGAACAAGTCCAAGGACATTCGTCTCCTTGAAGTGGGCAAGATCAAGAAGGCAACCCGCTGCAAGGTCTACAAGCACGTGATCGGTGGCATGCTGGTTCAGGACCGCGACGTGGACGTTTACGAAAAGTTCGAATGCGTCACCAAGAAGAAGTTCGCAAAGAACAAGGAAGCCCTCGCCCGCTTCACTTGGATCGTGACCAAGCACACCAAGTCTAACGCCATCGTCATGGGTTACGAATACGCCCGCGGCTACTTCCAGGTCATCGGCCTTGGCCCCGGCCAGCCCAACCGCATCGATAGTAACCTTCGCCTCTGCCAGCCCCGCGTCCGCGACAACGTGGCCCGCATGAAGGCCGCCCAGAAGTTCTTCAACGAAAAGGGCAAGTGCATCGACAAGGCCGGTCTCAAGGCTCTCGAAAAGAAGGTGTTCAGCGAAGTTGTCATGGGCTCCGACGCCTTCTTCCCCTTCCCAGACAACGTGGAAGCCGCAGCCAAGGCCGGCGTCCAGTACATCGTGCAACCGGGCGGTTCCAAGAAGGACAACCTCTCCATCGAAGCCTGCGACAAGCTTGGCGTGGCCATGGTGTTCACCGGCATGAGGCACTTCCGCCACTAAGGGTCATCTATGGTTCCAACCTCCCAAAAGGAAATCAATCAGCGGGAAAAGGACCTATACTACACGGTCCTTTCCTTCCTGAAAAAAATCCGCAAGGCCGGCAAGACCACAGCGAAGGAGTGGAACGAATACCGTTCCGCCATCAAGAGTGTCGCTATGACGGCAGACATGGGAAAGGCTGCCGACCTGTGGACCATGGACAACCTGGACCAGTTCTGCCCCGACAAGACACAGCTTCCGCCGCTCAACGACATGGATTACGTGGCACGAGTGTCACCCGAGTTCCTGTCGCAGCTCATGGAAGCGCTTTACTACGGCATGCTGAACCAGACACAGGCCAACATGATTTCCGACGAGATCCAAGATGCCGATCCGGAATACGTGACTTCGGCCTCGCTCGAAGAGTTACTCGTGAAACTCTGGATTGGTAACGCCAAAAGCTACCGCAAGATGATAGCGAATTAGTAGACAGTAGGAAGTAGGCAGTAGACAGAGTCATCCTGAGCGTAGCCGTAGGCGAAGTCGAAGGATCTTAATAAATGAATGAACAGCAACGCGTACGTGTAATCGGTGGTGGTCTTGCGGGCTGCGAGGCGGCTTTGCAGTTGGCGAACCGCGGTTTTAAAGTCGATTTGTACGAAATGCGCCCGGTGAAAAACACGCCTGCGCACAAAGACGGCCATCTCGCCCAATTAGTTTGTTCCAACAGCTTTAAGGCTTTGGGCATTACATCTGCCCACGGTCTTTTAAAGCAGGAACTCACGATGCTCGGGAGCTTTTTGCTGGACTCCGCCCGTGAGGCAGCCGTTCCTGCGGGCGATTCCCTCACCGTGAACCGCGATATTTTCAGCGAATCAGTTGAACGTAAAATCGCTGAATCACCAAACATTACACTCCATCGCGAAGAAGTCACAAGCCTCGAAGGCGACTGCTCTACCTTAGTGGCAGCAGGCCCTTTGGCCAGCGACGCCCTTGCCGACGACATCTTCAAGCGCCTCGGCAGCAATCGCCTGCACTTCTTTGACGCCATCGCTCCGGTTGTCGAAACCGACAGCATCGACTTTGACCACGCCTTTTACCGCAACCGCTGGGAAAAGGGCGAAACGGCAGACTTTATCAACTGCCCTCTGGACAAGGAAACCTACACTGAATTTGTGCGCAAACTCTGCGAAGCCGAAAGCACCGAGCCGCGCCCCTTCGAAAAGAATGAACTGTTCGAAGGCTGCCTCCCCGTCGAAGAAATGGCTCGCCGCGGTTTCGAGACACTCCGTCACGGCCCCATGCGCCCGATTGGCCTTGGGCTCGGCAACAACGGGAAATTGTGGTACGCAGTCATCCAGCTCCGCGCCGAGAACAAGCAAAAGACTTTGTTCAACATGGTGGGTTTCCAAACGCGCCTCAAGTGGGGCACGCAAAAAGAAATCTTCACCATGGTGCCGGCGCTCAAGAACGCGAAATTTGCGCGCCTCGGCTGCATGCACCGCAACACGTTCATTGAATCGCCCAAGTTCCTAGATAAAACGCTCCGCCTGCGCCCGGATCTTGAATGCGCCAAGGGCATTCCGCCTACATGGTTCGCCGGGCAAATCACCGGTAGCGAAGGCTACACCGAAGCGGTAGCAACCGGCTGGTACGCCGCCTGGAACATGGCGCAGACGATTCTGCACGGGCACGCCGACCCGCTCCCCGACGAGAGTTGCATCGGTTCCTTGATGAACCGTCTGGTCGAAGAAAACGAAGACTTCCAGCCGATGAATTTCAACTTCGGGCTGCTCCCCCACCACGAAGGACTCAAGAAAAAGAATAAAAAAGAGATTCTTGCGGCTCGCGCCGAAGAATCCGTGAGAAAGTGGATTGCGGATAGGAAAATCATGTAGTCTTTGCAGGGAGAGGTCTCTCCCTGGTTCGCACTCTGTTGCTCACCCCCCTCTCTAGCGGGGACACCCCGCAACGCCCCCCACCCCGAAAAAAGAGTCAACCATAAGTATCGGGGTAACCAGATTGTTCTTGCCGCTATTCGGCTTCGCCGAGCGGCGCGAACCCTACGGGCGATGCCTTAACGGCATTGCGCAAAATTCGCCTTTCGCACTCTCGCTGTTCGTGCATAGGCAAATTTTGTCGAACTGGTCAGTTCGATCTGGCGTTAGCACGATACAAAAAGCGACCCCCCGAAGGGGTCGCGTTTTGTATCGGGGTAGCCAGATTCGAACTGACGACATTCTGCTCCCAAAGCAGACGCTCTACCAGGCTGAGCTACACCCCGAGTGCGACAAATATAATAAAATAACATTCATTTGAGGAGCAATTTTCAAAAGAAAAACCGATTCTAGAAAATCTAGAACCGGTTTCCTGAGCTACGAAGGGCTCGAACCTTCGACCCACGCCTTAAAAGGGCGTTGCTCTACCAACTGAGCTAGTAGCCCGAACGCACCCAAATATATTAAAGCATTTGCGTTTTGTAAAGGCGGATTTTGGCTCATTTGTGAAAAAAAAAGCCTTTTTTACAATATAATCCGTTGCTTTCCCCTTAATATTTGTAAATTTCAATCATGCTTTTAAAACGCTTTCTGACAACGGCCTCGACGCTGCTCGCAATCCCAGCAGTCTGTCATGCCTATTTTTCGCAGGGAGATGCCGGACAGGAAGTTTTTTCGTTCATCAATACCTTTGACAGCCCCCGAAACGCTGCCCTCGAAAAATCCGCAGGAGCAGGAATTTCAACCGATCCCACAATCACGCAGCTGAACCCAGCTGCAATCGTCCTACCCGAAGGAAAGGACCATGTTGCAGCGGCCCACTGGCAGACCGGTGACATGGCCGACAATGTAGGAAGCCTGTACTATACGGGACATTCCGGCAATCTCATTTTCCAGATGTCGTACAACTGGCAGTCGTATGGTTCAATTGACGGTTACGACGAATTCGGACAAGAGACCGGCGAGGTTTATGAACCCTTTAGCCAACTGGCAACGGCCACCATTGCCTATCCGTTCAAGCATGTGAGGTTCGGTGCAACATTCAAGTTCGCCTCGGACAACCTGACCGACGATTCGGGTGACAGAACCGCACTGGGAGCCGCATTTGACTGGGGCGTCGCATGGCAGTCCGAAAGCAAGCGTTTCGGTTTCGCCGTGATGGCCCGTGATTTCGGATGTCTCCTACGCGACTATGTCGACGATGGCGAAGACAAGTATTACCCGATGTCGCAGACCTATGCAATTGCCGGTTACGTCAGGCCCACCGTACTTCCCCGCCTCACGGTATTTATCGACAGTGATTTCCCGCGCTATCAGGAACCTTTCCTCAGTCTCGGTGGTGAATATGCACTTGGCCAAAGTTTCTCTATCAGGCTTGGTTTTGAGCGAACTTGGCTAGACCTGATTCGTGACGCAAAGGAACTGTTTGCCTCCGAAGACCGTCCCAACGAAACGAACAACGCCCACATGCTGAGCGCAGGCCTCGGTTACAATGCGAACCTATTCTCACTCGACTACAGCTTTTCGTACCTTGCCGAAGGTTTGGGACACGAGCACAGACTGGGGCTGCGTCTAAATTTCTAACGACAGATGATAATGCGGCAGTTTGATATCTTTGTATTCGAAGAAAACGGTCCGCGGTTCAGTTCCTGGAAGCCTCCCTTCGAAGATCCTGCCCTAGGCTGGTTTCACGACTCCGACTGGAACCGTCCACTGCAGGGACTCAAAGCAGAATGGATTATTTTTACATATCCCTCAGTCCATATAGACCGTGATTTTCTGAACAATCTGGCTCAGATCAATGACGGGTTTCCGATGGTGGACGCCTTTGCGCCTCGGCTTAAATTCGACGGGCAATTTTTCGGTGGACTGCTGCTGAACGGAACCAAGGGGTTCGCCCCCATTTCTGGAAACGAAAAGATGCGTTTTGTGGCGGCATCAAATCCATTGATAGGCGTGTTTTCAAGTCGGATCGTCCAGCGTACGGGCTTGTTCGACCTGACTCTTCCTCCGGAATTCAGACTGCTAGATTATTCACTCCGTATGGCCCACGCAGGCGGAAAAATGTTCAGCGTTCCATACCTGGTGGCGCAACTAAAGAACTCTTTGGACAATAAGGCGCCGAGCCTTATTAACGGGGATTACCTTCAGGCTGCGGCAAGCATCCGTCCCCAATGGCAAATCATCTACAAAAATCTGAATGTAGCGAGTCTTCTCGGATTCAGTGTTCGACATCCAGGCACGATTCCGCTCTGGTTCAATACGAAGGAACTCAAGTTCAAGCGCGACAAGGCGACTGCTTTGTCAAAACTCACCGCAGATTACCTGAAAGAAATATCCTAAAAAAACACCCAGATGGCGATCCACAGCACCATCAGACAAAATTCCATTTCCTTCGAAATTTTCGAGAGGAAAGTACTGCAAAACGTCATGCTGAGCAAGGCCAGAATACGCGTCCAGGCTATGTCAAAACCACGGTAATAGAGTGCAATCCCACCAAAGAGTTCAATCCAGCACCAAAGCGCCTGAGACAGAACCAAATAACGCCTGCGGTAAAAACGAAGCGACGTTGTCGATAGGCAAAGGCAAAGAGCCATCATGCGGAACGGGTAATGCTCTATCTCGGAGTTGTCTATTTTCGAATCAATACCGCCAAAGTAGGTGAATACGACGAACAGAGCCAAAAAAACAGCCAAGAGTGCTCCGTTACGATACGGAGAAGACCCCTTGCGCCAAAGGAACAGAGCGCAGCCAAGTGCGATTAAACAAGCAAAAGCGTTTACTAACGGAGTCATCGTCCACCCTCCGCCGCTATATTTTCAGACGCTTTTTCCAGTGCAAGTTGACGCATGTAGAGCACAAGTCCGCGAGCCTCGGCAGGCGTCAGTCGGTCGCCGTAAGGATTCATGTTGTTACGGCCATATAGCACGACCTTAACCAGCGAATCTATACCCAGGCTATCAATCCTAAGCAGATCCACATTTTGCGGAACAGGGTAAAACTCGCGAATGAATTTTTCATTAAGGAGCCCATCAGCACCATGACAGGTCGCACAGCGGGATTTCCAGAGGAGGCTTGCATGCGGCAAGGTTCTCTGAGCATCGACATCCGAAGAATCTGAGACATCGCGGCTCATCTCGCGAATATACTTCTTCAGGGGATTTTCATGAGAAATAGGTCGAGATTCAACAGTCTCGCTCGATTTTATCGAAACGCCGCCTGCATAGAAAGCCCCGGCACAAAAGGCAAACACGACAAGACCGGACATTCCAAATAATTTTTCCCTGGCATTCGGGACAAAAATTTTGTCAACTAGGAAAAGCCGAATATAAAGCGCTAGCACCGTAACAAGGGCCACAATCGGATACAGCAGCGGAATCAGGTTTGCAAGCGAAAGACCGACATTTTCAAACGGCAACTGCGCCCAAGCCCAAAATGCAAAGATGACCGACGACATAATACCCACGAAAAGCGGAAAACGAAGCATCCTGTACTCATCCGATGACCATGGATGGATATAAAAGCCCTTTTTTGATTTAGGAACGCCATGCGCCTTGTTTTCGGCGTCTTCCTCAAGTTTGGCCATATCGCTACCATCCACCTCGCCAAAGTATGCCCCCATTCCTTCCATCGAATCATTCAGGTAACGGCGAAGCGCAAAATAGAGCAGCATGAAACCGCCCACTGAAAAGGCGACAAGTCCAAGATCTACGCAACCGAATCCAGCTATTCCGGAGACGCCTCTTTCGGGCGCAACAAGGAAAAAACGTTCCAGAAAAAGGCCGACGAGAACACTCGTCGAAAGCGCAATGCGTCCCAGCTTGGATTCACGAACCACCGACACCATACGAAGCTGCGGCAATACTCCTGCGAAGATAAAAGCCGACGTGCAGAACGAATCCTTCAGCAGGAAATCCCAAATCCAGATGGCGCAAAGAAACCAAGAACAAATCAACTGCAGACGTTCCAGGAGACGAACGCGATAACCTTCAGCACAGAGTAGCAAGTTTACAAGGGCAAGTCCCGAAAGGATCGCCCCCGCGATAAAGTAGACCGGGAAGAATGCGCCGCGCCACTCGGGCACGAATGTGGTCGCAAAATCCAGGCTCACTATCGTATGTACCCAAAGCACCAGCGGAAACAGGAGCCAGGCCATCGGCTTGCGGATTATATCCAATTTAGGAGCCCGCTTCGTATAAAGGTGCGTCACAAAGAACAGCAGCGAGAGAACCGCATACACGGCTATGCAGCAGAAGTCCCAAACCAAGGGTGAACGCACGTTCGCAAAGTTGCCGCGGGCATCGAGGAAGGGGGCCACCATGTAAAAGTTATCGATGACGCCCAAGTGCATCAGCGGGAAAATTCCTGCAAACACAAGGCTCACGAGCGTCGAAAGTTCCGCAATCAAGGCGGTGCGGCGGTCCAGCTTGATATCGAGCGCAAGGAATATCGCCGACAACAGCGTGCCTGCATGGGCAAGCCCAATCCAGAAAACAAACAGGCTAATGGGCGTTCCCCAGAAGGTCTGGGAATCCACCATCCAAGCCGAGGGCCCCTGATAAACAGAGTACCCCAGAGCATAAAGCCCCGGCAAGAACAGCGCAAGGCCTGCAAGCATCAGGTACTTGAACATTAGCGCCTCCCCCGCATAAATACCACGGAAGGATCAAGGTCGGCCAGTTCTCGCGGCGCGTACAGCACGCGGTTCTTGGTGAGCTGGACAAGCGGCGACTTTTCGTCGAGCCAGTTACCAAAGAGGATGGCGTTTTGGGGGCAAGCTTCGGCACAGGCGGTTTTGACGCCGCGGCCGCGCCATTCGGCGTTTTCCGTAGCAGCGCCCGCCGAAATTTTTGTCTTGAATTTAAGGCGGTCGTTCTGCAGGCGGTGCAGGCAAAGACTGCATTTTTCCATAACGCCCTTGTCGCGGAGCGGGACCTCGCGATTGAACTGGCGGGCTAGCCCGAGCTTTGGGGCATCGTTAAAATTGAACTTTCGGGCCTGAACGGGACAATTTGCGCCGCAGAAACGGCTTCCGGTGCAGCGCTTGTACATCATGGCGCTCAGGCCATCGGGCGTGTGGTTCGCAGCCCCGGTCGGGCATACCCGTTCGCACGGGGCATTCCCGCAGTGTGCGCACATGAAGGGGGCGCTGCCGCGCATGTCGACCCAGTGCATAAAACGCCCGCGGGCAGCATCTTCGTCAGGGACGAGAGGCACGTTATTTTCGAGATTGCAGGCCAGAATGCACTTGCCGCAACCGTCGCAAGCATCCAGGTCGATCGCCATGCCGAATCGGTTGAGGGTCGAGGCTCCCGGAATCTTGAGAGCGCCCGGGGTCGGAATCTTCACGAGGTCGAGGGATTTTTTCGCCTGCGACATGGCGAGTTTGACTTCGTCTTCAAAACGCTTGAGTTCGGGCACCGAGAGCTGCGACGCGATATCGCCGAGGACCGCCGACTTACGGCAACCGAAAAGGAGCCCCATGACGGCCACCAGCGAGCAACTCTTGATGAATTCGCGACGATCCATACCCATAAGATACCTTCACAAATCAGCGGTGGCAAGCGGCGCAGTACGTGGCCGCCGGATTGAAGCCTTTTTCTTTGAAAGTCTCGCCCCTGTGGCACTTGAGGCAACTTTGCATATTGAACAATTCACCGCCGTAGCGGTTCTGCATGTAGCCCCTGCCGTGACAATCGGCGCAAGCAACGCCTGCAGCCGCATGCACGCCATGGTGGAACACTACATGATCCGGCAAATGGCGCTTATGGGACCAAGGCTCGTCATCGGCTTTTGCAAGCATGGAATCCAGCGTCTCGATTCCCGGATTTTCGGTCAGCGGGAGCCTATGGCAGTCCATGCAGTCCGCTTTCGAGGGCATAAAGGCATTCGCCGAGGCGCGCGAGCCCGTATGGCAAGCGGCACAGTCCAAACCGATGGAATCGCCGTGCAACGCATGGTCAAAAGGAATCGAGCCCACGGCACGTTCTGGAACGCGCATCTCCCCCATCAAGAAATCTGCCAAGAAAAATGCAAAGACCACACAGAACACCAGCGTCACCAATTTAAGCGAAGGCTTTGCATTTAAGATGTTTTTTCTATTCAGGTCAAACATATAACTACCAACCACCAACCACTATTTACTAGACCGGATGGATCCTCCTCTTTTCACTTGGAGGATGACATCTAAACTCTAAGTTCTAATTTCACATCATCAATCATCCATCATCAATTATCCAACACATCCCACATTACACTCTTTACTTCGGCCTCCCCGGGTCATCGGGATTCTTGAGAATGTACAGGAGCCATGCCGTCATCATTTTCGCCTGTTCTTCGGTAAGCGGAGTGATTTCCATTGCGGGCCATTCATCGGGGTGCTGCGGAGTCGGATGCATCAGGTAGAGAACCATGCCTTCCGGATTTTCGGCATAGTGTTCCACATTGTCTTTCATGGGCGGGGCGGCGAACTTGCGCGCCCAGCGGTGGCATCCCTTGCATTCGTTGTTGAAGTACTCGTGCGCCTCTTTCTTGAGTTCGGGCGTAACCGGCGGAAGCACAAATGCATCCACCGCAAAAAGTGCACACACCGAAACAAAGACTATGACCGCTACCCGCAGTTTCAAAACACCATCCTTTGTGGCTAAAATCCACACAAATCAAATATATGTTTTTATTTTTACACATAGGAGACACAAATGAAAAAAATACTTTTTTGCCTACTGCTTTTGGCGGGTTTTGCAAATGCCATAACATGCGTTGAAGCCGTATTTGCATCCAATAGAAACGGCATCACAAAAAATACACAATCGCCTTATCCAGATTCGATTCATGTCAGCCATCACGACGAAAGCGACAACCAAGATGATTACGACAATCACCATACCTTTGTATGGAAAAACGATCGCATTGCACAAAGAATCTCCTGGGATGCTCTCAACAACGAATTAGACACAACAAATTTTTTTTACGTGAACTCCGAATCGGAACTTTCCAAAAAAGGACAAGAAATTATCTTTTCTAGCAGGACATCCAATGACACCATCATTGGCACCACGATATATTTTGAAGACGGCATTTTATCCGATTCATCCATAGAAAAAAGTCTGCCTCACTACTACAAGTTCTACATGTTTCAATACGATGACGAGTACTTTGACGAATATACCTTGTCTGGCGATACGCTGACCTATAAGCACAAGGCTCCCATACTCCGACAGGAAATCTTTATAAACGACGCTCAGGATAAATCCAAATGCAATAGCTATAACGCCGAAGACAATTACATCAGAAGCAATCTAGAAGTCATTCCAAGCGCAAGCGGTTTCGTTTTAAAAGAATACACTCAAAATGGCGACGATTCCTACCTAAAGGAATTCTATATGAGTATGCCCGGAAATACCACCACCGCCATCCACAAGCGTCGCGCTCCGGTAAAGATTTCGCCCAAGGTTCGCTACTTCGATTTGCTGGGCCGCTACAAGTTCACAAAGTAAAATGGGCATTATTGAAATCATCATTATCGCGGTTGTAGAGGCGATGGACTGCTTTGCCGTCGCGATTGCCACGGGACTTTCAAAGAAAGGAATCAAGTACAGCCGCGCCATGCTCCAAGCGGTTAGCTTCGGAGTATTCCAGGGCGGCATGACGCTGCTCGGATATTTCCTGGGTTGCTTCGCCGAGCGATGGTTCAACGCTGTCGGCACGCCTATCGCCTGCACCATCCTTTGCATTCTGGGCGGGCGCATGATTTGGGGTGCCGTCCGCGGTGATGCGGGCGAAGAAGAAGGCGAACAGATTGCCGCGAAAAACTTGACAATCGCAAACATTCTGTTGCTTTCAGTCGCGACAAGTATTGACGCATTCGCTGTCGGGATTTCGTTTGCATTCCTGAACGCGAACATGGTTCTTGCCACCAGCGCCATTGCACTTGCAAGCTTTATCATGGGCGTTCTCGGCTACGAAATCGGCCGTCACGCCGCCAAACGGTTCAAGACCAAGATTCCCGAAATCATCGCAGGAATTATTCTAATTATCATCGGCTTCAAGATGTTTTTCTAGGCATCAAGACCCTTTTTTACTATCTTTGTACCCGTTCAAATTATAAACCAAGGATTAACAATGAGCAAGAATTACAAGATTGCAGTGCTTCCGGGTGACGGTATCGGCCCCGAAGTCATGAAAGAAGCTGTCCGCGTGCTAGACGTGGTTTCCAAGAAGTTCGGTTTCGACGTGAACGCCGAATGGGCAAACGTGGGTGGTGCCGCCTATGACGAAAGCGGTTCCCCGCTTCCGGAAAGCACCCTCAAGCTGGGCGAAGCTTCTGACTGTATTCTTTTCGGTTCCGTGGGCGGCCCGAAGTGGGAACACCTCCCCCCGAACCTGCAGCCGGAACGCGGTGCTCTCCTCCCGCTCCGTAAGCATTTCAAGCTTTTCTGCAACCTCCGCCCGGCCCGCGTCTACAAGGAACTCGCTGGTGCATGCCCGCTCCGTGCCGACATCGTTGGCGACGGTTTCAACATCCTCACCGTCCGCGAACTGACGGGTGACGTTTACTTTGGCCAGCCGAAGGGCCGCGAAGGCGTTCCGGGCTCCAAGGAAGAAATCGGTTTCGATACCATGAAGTACAGCCGCTACGAAGTCGAACGCATCGCTCGCTTCGCTTTCGACGCCGCTATGCTCCGCAACAAGAAGGTTGCCTCCATCGACAAGGCCAACGTGCTCACCACGAGCGTGCTCTGGCGCGAAGTCGTGAACGAAGTCATCAAGGACTACCCGGAACTGACTCTCGAGCACCTCTATGTGGATAACGCTGCCATGCAGCTCCTGAAGCGCCCGCGTGAATTCGACGTGCTCCTCTGCCCGAACCTCTTCGGCGACATCCTCACCGACGAATGCGCCATGCTCACCGGTTCCATGGGCCTCCTCCCGTCCGCTTCTATCGCCGAAGGTTCCTTCGGACTGTACGAACCGGCCGGTGGTTCCGCTCCGGATATCGCAGGCAAGGGTATCGCTAACCCGCTCGCCCAGATCCTCTCCGTGGCTTTGATGCTTCGCTACACCTTCAAGGAAGAAGAAGCGGCCAAGGCTATCGAAGCTGCCTGCGAAAAGGTCATTGCCCAGGGCTTCCGCACTGGCGATATCTACCAGGAAGGCTGCACCAAGGTCGGTACAGTTGGAATGGGTGACGCGATTATCAAGGCATTGGGTTAATGCTCAACACAACCCTCTGCTACATCGAACAAGACGGCAAGTACCTACTGCTCCACCGCGTCAAGAAGAAAAACGACATCAACAAGGACAAGTGGATCGGCATTGGCGGCAAGT
>NZ_CALEFV010000292.1 GCF_937877005.1 uncultured Fibrobacter sp.
GCCTGACGCATTGAAGGGCAAGAAGTTGTTTGCGCTGGATTTGTCAGCCTTGATGGCGGGTGCAAAACACCGTGGCGATTTTGAGGAACGCTTGAAAGCCGTGCTGGACGCGCTCGAAGAAGACGGCAATACCTTGCTGTTCATCGATGAAATTCACACCATCGTGGGTGCAGGCAAGACGGAAGGCTCCATGGACTTGGGCAACATGCTCAAGCCGAAACTCGCCCGTGGTGAACTGCACTGCATCGGTGCTACTACCACGCAGGAATACCGCAAGTACATCGAGAAGGATTCCGCTCTGGAACGCCGTTTCCAGCCCGTGCAGGTTGACGAACCGAGCGAAGAGGAATCGATTTCTATTCTCCGTGGCATCAAGGACGGCTTTGATGCGCACCATGGCGTGCGTCTGCACGACAACGCGCTTGTGGCGGCGGTGAAACTTTCGAACCGCTACATCAGCGACCGTTTCTTGCCGGATAAGGCCATCGACTTGATTGATGAAGCCGCAAGCCTTGTGAAGACGCAGATGGACACCGTGCCCGAAGCCTTGGACACCTTGCAGCGTAAGGAACTCCAGATGAAAATCGAGGAGCAGGCCTTGGCGAAGGAAACCGACGACACCAGCGTAAAGCGCCTGAAAGAGTTGCGTGAAGAACTCGCAACGACTGATGCGGCTGTAAAGCTGATGCAGGACCGCTGGCAAGAACGCCGCGCGAAAAACGCCGAGTTGCAGGGTCTTAAAAAGTCTTTGCAGCAGGCGAAGGACGAGATGGAGCAGGCCGAAGCCCGCTACGACTTGAACCGCGCCGCCGAACTCAAGTACAACAAGATTGTGAACCTCGAAAAGGAAATTGCCGCAAAGACCGAAGAAATCAAGAAGTCCGCAGTCGACGGTGACTTGAGCGAAGAGGTGACGGAAGAAACCATCGCCCTTGTGGTGAGCCGCTGGACGGGAATTCCGGTGACCAAGCTTTGCGAAGGCGAAAAGGCCAAGTTGTTGCACCTAGACGAACGCCTGCATGCCCGCGTGATTGGCCAGGACGAGGCCGTGGAAGCGGTTTCGGAAGCGATTCTGCGTAACCGTAGCGGTCTTAGCCGCGAGAATGCGCCGATTGGCAGCTTCTTGTTCCTCGGCCCCACGGGTGTGGGCAAGACGGAACTTGCGAAGGCGCTTGCCGTGGAACTGTTCGACGACGAGAATGCGCTGGTGCGTATCGATATGAGCGAATACATGGAAAAGCACAGCGTGAGCCGCTTGATTGGTGCGCCTCCGGGATATGTGGGCTACGAAGAAGGCGGCCAGCTGACCGAAGCCGTGCGTACCCATCCGTACTGCGTGATTCTGCTCGACGAAATCGAGAAGGCTCACCCCGATGTGTTCAACACGCTGTTGCAGGTGCTTGACGACGGTCGACTGACCGATGGCAAGGGCCGTACGGTGAACTTCAAGAACACCTTGATTCTCATGACATCGAACCTGGGTGCCGCTCACTTCCAGAATCGCGCGGGTGATGCAAAGCCCGTGACCCTGAAGGAAATCGAGCCGGAACTCCGCAGCTTCTTCAGGCCGGAATTCCTGAACAGGCTAGACGAAGTGCTGGTGTTCCAGAGCCTCACCAAGCCGCAGATTCGTGACATCGTGAAGCTCAAATTCAAGGGACTCGCTGAACGCGCCGCCCGTCAGGATTTGCAGCTCACGCTGACCGACGCCGCCCTGGATGCCATCGCCGACGGCGCTTACCAGCCAGAATTCGGCGCACGGCCGATCCAGCGTTACCTGGAACGGAACGTGGAACGCCCGCTGAGCCATGCAATTCTTGCTGGCGACGTGAGTGCGGCAAAGCCCGTGGTCATCGACTACGACGGAGCCGCGTTTACGGTAAAGTAATTTCTCCAATCATCCTTCCTCCTAACCAAAAGACTCGCCCCAGTGAAAACTGGAGCGGGTCTTTTTAATGGTAGAATGGATTGCCGCGTTGCTACGGATTCATGATTTTCGCGACTTCGTCGTGAATGAGTCCGTTCGAGGCCATGCTGGTGTAGCCTTCGTAAATCGGTGCGATCGGCTTGCCGCTTGCATCGAAGAGTTCCGTTTTGCCATCGATGGTACTGAACTTGCCGCC
Organism: uncultured Fibrobacter sp.; assembly: GCF_937877005.1. Classification (GTDB taxonomy): domain Bacteria; phylum Fibrobacterota; class Fibrobacteria; order Fibrobacterales; family Fibrobacteraceae; genus Fibrobacter. The sequence goes on from NZ_CALEFV010000292.1 coordinate 2,124, forward strand.
CGCCTCCTTGAACAGGAGCGGATACGGGGCGATGTCCCACAGCGAAACCACGGGGTCAATCATCAGTTCGGCGCGTCCGGCGGCCACCAGGTAGTAACCGTAGCAGTCGCCCCAGCCGCGGTGCAGCTTGGCAGCGCGACGCACGGTAGCATACTTTTCGCCGTAACCTGCGGTTTCCATGGTATTCACGGTACCCGAAAGCACAAGCGAATCGGAAAGCGTAGCAACTTTAGAGCAGCGGATTTCACGGCCGTCTAAGAAAGCGCCACCATCTTTGACCGCCCAGACCGCCGTGTTCATCGCAGGAATGCGAATGAGACTTGCAATCGGCGCGCCCTTGCGATACAGCGCAATCAATGTTCCAAACAACGGCACGCCGTGAATAAACGCCTTGGTGCCGTCAATCGGGTCAATCACCCACTGGTATTCGGCATCGGGATTCTCGATTCCGAATTCTTCGCCAATCACGCCGAAGCCCGGAGTTTCTTTTTCCCAGAACTTGCGGGCAATTTCTTCAGTGCTCTTGTCGGCGACAGTGACAGGCGTGTTGTCCTTTTTCCATTCCACGCCGACATTTGCCTGAAAATACTTCATGATATTTTCTTGGGCAAGGTCTGCGGCCTTGAGTGCAATTTTCAGAAGTTCTTGATTTTCTGCGGTCGCTGCCATAACACCTCCGGCGATTAGACTTGAGCCTTCCACTTTTTGACGAGGCTGACCAGAAGTTCATTCTCTTCGCGTTTGCCGAGGGTCACGCGGATGTGTTCCGGAAGACCGAAGCTTGTAAGACCACGAACGATCATACCGTTCTGTTCAAGGAACAGAACCAAGTCTTTAGCCTTGGGGCCGATGTGCACGCAAATAAAGTTACCTTGGGTCGGCAGCACCTTGAATCCGAGCGATTCAAATTCCGGTGTCAGGTACTTGATGCCTTCGGCATTGAGTTCGAGAGTCTTCTTGACGTGTTCCTTGTCGGAAAGGGCCGCTATCGCCGCCACTTGGGCAGCCTGGTTCACATCGAACGGCGGCTTGATTTTCCACATGGCCTTGATGACTTCGGCATTTGCCATGGCGTAACCGATACGGAGGCCTGCCAGCCCGTAAATTTTACTGAAAGTGCGGTTAATGAACAGGTTCTTGTACTTGTCCAGCATGTCGATAAGCACCGGATAGTCTTCGGCGGTTGCAAATTCAGAATAGGCCTGGTCGAGGAACACAAGCACATTGCTCGGGACCTTATCCAAGAATTCAATCATTTCCTGCTTGTTATAGTAGACGCCTGTCGGGTTGTTCGGGCTGCAGATAAAGACCACGCGTGTCTTGTCGTTCACCGCCTTCAAAAGTTCCGAAAGCGGAGTCTTCAGGTCGCCTACACCTACACCGATAAAGTCGGCACCGTTCGAAAGCGTCGTAAACTTGTAGACCGAAAACGTCGGCGTAATGCCGATACAGTTGTCGCCCTGACGAATGAACGCCTTACCCACCATGTCGATGATTTCGTCGGAACCGTTACCGATGACAATCTGATTCGTGTTCACTCCGTAGAAATCAGCGATAGCGTTAATCAGCTTGGGTGCATCACCGCGCGGGTACAAATGCAATGCGTCTGCGATTTCGTGGTAGGCTTCGACCGCCTTCGGGGAAGCACCGAGCGGGTTCTCGTTCGAGGCGAGTTTAACGACATCGGTCAGCCCGTACTTCGCACGGATTTCTTCCATGGATTTGCCGGGAACGTAATCGGAAAGTTTAGAAAGCTCTGGACGCGGATCAATCATGATATCCTCTTTTTTTGCGCCTAAAATTTAGCTATTTTTGGGGCATATGAGATTCTTTCGCATCGTTCTTTTTGCTTTAGCATGCCTTTGCGTTCAAAATGTTTTTGCCCTGGATCGTATTTGGAACATGCGATACACGTTCGGTCCCGATGCGCGCCCATCGCCTAAATTTGCGGCCGGCGTTGGCCTGCGGTCCGATTTTGACAGCGATGTCCTGTTTCCGATCAATATTATGGGAGCCCTGAATAAAAACTGGGATATGGGTGTCAAGGTTGATATGTACACTTATAATCAGCTCGACAATATGGAAGCATCGGTAGATTTTGGTGGCCGTTACCGTTTTGGAGAGCAGTTTATAGAATTGGATGGTTATTTCGGATTGAACCGAAACAATGGCAGTGCTCTTGTTTTTACTTATGGCAAGGAACACTATATTGCCCGGAATTTTTCAAATGCCTATGAAGCTCGTGCCGGGGTACTTGAGGGTGTCACTGGCGAAGATGGATATGTAAAATTTGCTTTAGGAACAATGCCTACCTTGCACTTTGGACGCGCGTTTCTCTGCATGATTGAAATTAATTCCAGCGGTAGTGTCGGGTATCTGAAGGATGACTTTATGGTGGATATTATTCCCAAAATGGAACTTGCTTTTGGTGCTACCCGTGTCCGTGTCGAATTTGACATTGGCATATTGCAGGAAACGAATAACGACCAGAAAAGTATAGCCCTCTATGTCATGACGGCTCTCTAATTCCATTGCTTATTTCCACATCGTTTCTACATGCATGGAGTCTGTCGTAAAAAGGATATTGATGCTTCCTTTTTCTGCGGTGTTCAAGTAGGGAATTCCAAGAGAATCGAGTCGGCGGAGGACTTGTTTGCTTGGATGCCTGAATCGGTTCCTCCGGCCGCTAGAAATTATCGCTAGCTTTGGTTGAACCTGTTTAAGAAATTCAATGCTACTGGAAGTCTTGGAACCGTGATGACCTAGTTTTAGAACATCGCTCCTGATAAATATATCGGTCATGAGAATATCCTTTTCTCCTTGAACAGTCAGGTCTCCGGTAAGGATGACTGAATGCCCGAGTCCTTTTGCCCGGAAGGTAATACTTTGTGTATTGGGGTCTATGCAGTGCTGAGTGTCGGGGTGAATGGCCTGGATCTCAAAGAAGTTCTCGCGGTACAGGAATCCGCGAGATATGTCACGGATGGGAATGTTGCGGCGGTAGGCTTCTGAAATGATTTCCTGCCAGTTTTCTTTGGGCTCGATTCTTGCGCAGTCGGTCATCCAGAGTTCCTTGACCGGAAATGCCTTGATAATAGAAAGAGCGCCTCCAAAATGATCCTGGTCGGGGTGGGTGACAATTAATGCGTCTAACGAAGAAACTCCAGAGTGGTGTAGGTAGGGAATGATGATGTCTTTTCCTGAATCGCCCTTCTTGATATCGCCTGCATCGATTAAAAGGTGGGTTCCGGCAGGAGTTGTAATCAGGTGGCTGTCGCCTTGGCCTATATCGATGGTCGTGATTTTCCAGCTTGGAAAGAGAATCCTGCTGTAGCTATTTATAGCATATAAGAGACAGAAAAGTAATGCGCATGATAGGCATAATCGTTTTGCGATACGATTTCGATTGTACAGCGGAAGGAACAAAATGGCTATACCTGTTACTAGAAGAATGCAGGGACTAAGGGGGCCGACGGTTGCGGATGCCTGTGGAGAGTCCGAAAGAAGTCTCGTCAGAAGAGATGCAAGCCGCAGAAAGAAACGCGCTGCATGGCAGAAATGTTCGCGTAAAAAGTCTAACGGCGAAATTAGTGCGAAAAGTCCTGCCTGCATTCCGATGGAAATGGTGGGTACGACCACGATATTGCCTAGCCAGGCAAAAGGCGAAAGTGTCTTGAAGTGATGAATCAGGAAGGGCGCTGTTGATAGAGTTGCGCATAAAGTAACGTACACGGGCTCAAGGACTAGGCTTTGAATAATGTTCCAAATCTTATTTTTCGATAAATCTTCGGGAATGTTTTTTAAGGGATTAAATGATTCGCTAATGAGAATTCCCGTGGTCGCAGCAACCGAAAGCTGAAAGCCGGGATTCCAGATGACGGAGGGCTCGGGCAACATGATGACCAGAAGGGCGACTCCGAGACTATTGAGCGTATTGGCTTCTCGTTGGAAAAATGCCCCGATTTGGGGGACCGTGAACATGAGAACGGCTCGTCTCACGGCAGGGGATCCTCCGGTGACGGGAACATACAGAAGTAGGAGCATGATGGCAACCAGTCTTACGATACGATGGGGGAGTCCGGTTGCTTTTAGGAATATCATCAAGATTCCTGCCAACAGTACGACATGAAAACCGCTAATGGCAAGGACATGTACGAGTCCGGAACGTTGGAAGTCGCTTTTCAGAGCGTCGGGAATTCCTGAACGGTCTCCGGCCAGAAGCCCAAGCAGTAATCCGGTTTCTGCAGAATCGAGGTAATCTTCGAATCGGGAGGCAATCCATTTGCGAAACTGGTAAAAACTTCGTTCAGGAATCCAGCTCTTACTATAGGAATTCCAATGGATAAATTTTCCGTACGAACGCAATCCCTGTGATTTGAGCCACTCTTTCGTGTCAAACCCGCCTTCGACAGTCGGTGGCGTGACGGGGTACCATGTGGCTTCGTAACAGAGTGAATCTCCCGGCAAGGGGTATTGCGACAATTGTCTTTTCTCGGTGAGCCGAACGCGGAATCCGTTAGCCGTCTTGATGATGGATGCCATGCCGCTAGCCCTGCGTTGCGTGCTTTCGACTATGCCGCAGTCATTGACGGGAGGAGGTGTTTCAGGGGAGGCCTTGTCACCTTTTTCTGAGAATTCGTGGCAAGCGATGGCGACGGCAATGCTTATGAATAGCACCCATTGCATTCGGTGAGGAAAATAGTGGGTTACGAGTATGGTGGGGAGCAGGAGGGCCGGTGCGAAACTGGGACAATCTAAGCTTGCGAGGACGAGTATGACTATAATGGAGCTTGCTAGCGCTGGTTTCCCGATTATAGGCTCAAGAAGGAGTGCAATATCCTTTTTTGTCGCATCATTTATTATTTTTTTCATAGATGCAGCTGTTTGTTAGAATGGGGCTTCTCGAGTAAACACGTTTTTATAGGGCTTTGGGACACCTTATGGTTCGTTTTTTTTGTAAACTTTTTTGCGTCTTGATTGTATTCTTGTTGGCTTCGTGTTTCGATGAAGAATCCTCGGAAGTGGTCCTGTATCCGGAAGTAAATGAATTCTTCAGTCTGATTCCAAATGACCAGGCTCAAAACGATTCAGTCTCGGCGCATCTTGCCAAGGGTGTTGCGATATTGGTCCATTCTAATGCAAATTATGAATTTTCCTTTGATATCGATCCGAATTTTGATGCTCCGAAAATGCAGCTGTTTAGGGCAAACTGGGCTGCGAATCCACCTAAATTTAGGCAGGTCCGCTCGCTGCAGCCGCAGATTGAAAATGGTCGCTATGTATACTCGTTTTTATGCGAAGAAAGCGATGCTGCGACATGGGTGGCGACACTTGCCCTTGAAGATGAGTTCTTTCCGGGACAGACATCCAATGTGCGCCTTGTAGGTGATGGCGCGTACTCCGACCGGATGTCACTGAATCTGATCGTGGTTGGCAATGTGGAAAAGACCTTGAACGGATTTGACTTGCAGGAACTAAAAACGGCGCTATTGTCGGATTTTAGGAGATATTACACCTCGATACAGATTGATACCCTCTATGTGAACTATGCTCAAGATCATCCGACTCTCGGAAAAAAGTTCCCAGCCAATGCGCCTTGGCTTGCGGGCAAGTCTTCGGAGGATATGATGCTGAGCGAATTAGGTGGATGGCCCGGAATTACCAATGCGCTTGATATTGTCCTGGTTCATTATATCGATAGCGAAGGCGTGATGGGCTATTCGAATCTATTTAGCGGAAATATGGGTGGTGGCCTGGGTTCTACGGTGGTACTCGGTTCCTATGTAAAGACGGTCTCGGGTGAAGAACCGCTTTCGTTGAGGGATATTGTTCAGACGGCGGTACATGAATCGGGGCATTTTCTTGGACTTCGGCATACGACGGCGACGAGGGCGGATATGCAGAGCGAAAATGATTACTCGAATATTGAGGATGGATTGGAGGATACGCCATACTGTAGCATGCTGCAACGGAGTGGTCTGTTGAAAACGAATGACCGTAATCGCGACTTGATCCCCTCCGATGTGCGCTTTAACTGGATGTTGCCCCGATTGGCCAATATGGCTTCGGAATTTAGAGTTCAGGATTGCCCGGATTTTAGGAACGTCATGTTCCCGGCAGGAACCGAAGATGAGTACGAAGGCTTTTCGGAACAGCAACTTAAAATTATCCGTAAAAACTTGATGATTTATCCGCATTGACATGTTTGACCTATGAAAGCTTCGCAATTTTCTGAAAATGCCCAGTTGATAGCTTTTGTGCTGCAGCATGGGGCGGAATGGAACATAGAGGTCCTGGATGCGCTTGAACGCACCTGGGGCAAGATTCGCCACAAGGGCAAGCTATTCGCTTTTGATAGGACTCCCTACTATACCCCGGAAATGGGCGACGGACTGTATCGCGGAGTTGTATCGTTTGAAAAGGAAATCCCGCCCGAAACGATTGCCGCCGAAAAAGAACGCAGCAACGCGCTGGAGCTGACGATGGCGCAGGCGAGCAGCCCCGATGCGCGCCGCGTGAACATCGACATCGGTTACATGGACTTGGACAAGGTGGTGCTCCCGAGCTATAAGCGAGGTCCCTTTAAGCTCTATGCGGGCGAGGGGGTGTGGCTCGACATGCTGTTGACCTATGCCAAGGGCGAGTTTCATCCGACTTCCTGGGCGTTCGAAGATTTCAAGCGGAACCCGTACCAGCACGACTTGCTGCTCATTCGCGAAAAATTCAAGAAATTGGGCCGCCACGTCATTGCGAGCCCCCTGTAAGGGGACGAAGCAATCCATTCTTAAGGTAAAATGAAGAATCTTGTTTATATAATCATCGGCGTAATCGTCTTGCTTATTGGAGTCCGCTGGTACATGCAGCAGTCGGCGGCCAAGGAGGCTTTTGACAAGCACGAAGCGCTAATCGCCGAGACCAATGAATGCTTAGAAATGGCGGAGTGGAACTGCGCCGAAAGGAATGTGCGCGCCCTCCTCAAGGAAACTCCCGACGACCAGAACTTGCAGCTCCATTTGGCAGGAATCCTTTACGAACAGGAACGCTACGAAGACTGCATCGCCTATGTCAAGTCGAGAAATTTCAGTAACGCGGACCTAGAATTTCTGTTGAAAAAATGCGAGTCGCTCGTTCGTGAAATGGCAACCTTGGGTATAGAGCGCTCTATGCATTTCAGGGTCGAGTTCGAGGGAATGCTTGCCCGTAAGGATATTATGGAAGCGCTCGCCGTATTGGAAGTTGCTTACGATTCCTTGTGCCATCTGTTCGATTTTCACCCAGAAAACAAGATGCATCTGGTTCTTTATCGGTCGTCGCAGTACCAGGGCCTTGGACCGCGTCCGGAATGGGTGGGGGCCATATTTGACGGTAAGTTGCGAATCCCGGTTAACGTGATGAATCGTCCGGAAATTTATAGGCCGATGTTTTTTCATGAATTGACGCATGCCTTCGTTCGTGCCATGGCTCGCTCGAAGGTTCCCCTGTGGGTCAACGAAGGAATCGCCCAGGTGGTGGATGCCTCGCGCACGGGAATGGCTAGGCCCGAAGGTGGTGCCCCCAGTATCGAAGCGCTTATGACTCCGTTCGTGAACGAACAGAATACTTCGAATGCGACACGCTTGTATTGGTATTCTCAGCGTATGGTGGAACAGCTCCTGCAGCGTAATCCGAGTTTCGTACATTTCAGGGAATATATGCAGAGCTTGCGTAAACAGGATGGAGACGAGGCTCTTCAGAAGTTTTATGGCGTCACGACAAAGCAGTTGCTCGACGAGGCGAAACGGTAACGGAGTTTTTATGGCAGGCCGAAAAAAACATATAGTCATTCTTGCTACGGGCGGTACAATTGCAGGCGCCGGTGAACCCGGCAAAAATACGGGCTACGTGTCCGGGCAGATTTCTGCAGAAGACTTGGTGGCGTCCGTGCCGGAACTTTCGGAGTACGCCGAGATTACGACTGAACAGATTTGCAACGTGAATTCCGACGACATGACGGACAAGCTGTGGATAGCGCTTTCGAACCGCATCGCCGACTTGCAGACGGACGAAACGGTCGACGGCATCGTGGTCACTCACGGCACCGACACCATGGACGAAACGGCCTACTTCGTAAGCCTTACGGTCAAGTGCGAAAAGGCGGTCATCTTTACAGGCTCCATGAAGCCCGCTACCGCCAAGGACCCCGACGGCCCCGCAAACTTGTTCGGCGCCGTACGTGCGGCAGCCGGCTTCGCTGTCGACGACGACCCGCCGGCGAACTTGGTGTGGGTGTATTTTGCGGGTGAACTTTTCGACGCCCGGAGCGTTCAAAAGTGCTCAGCCTCGGCAATTAACGCGATGGGCGTAAGCGCTCCCGGCGAAGGCTCCAACTGGAACGCCTTAAAGGAACAGAACTTCTTCGACGTTTCCAAGCTTGAAAGCCTGCCGCGAGTGAACGTAGTCTACTTTACCGTAGATGCAAACCCGAAGATTCTGGAATACGCCGCCTGCGTCTCCGACGGTCTCGTGATAGCGGGCGCAGGTGCGGGCGAATTCAGCCTTGCGTGGGCGAAAGTCCTCGAAAGCATCGACATTCCAGTCGTCATCGCAAGCCGCACTCACCACGGGCTCGTGACGATCAACGAATCGCTTGCGCCTGGCCGCATCTGTGCCGGACGACTGCCGCCTCAAAAGGCCGCAGTCCTCCTCAAGCTCGTGCTCACGCAAACAAGCCGCACCGACGACATCAAGCGTGTTTTTGCGCTGTAACCCGAATCTTATTTGCAAAAAAAACGCAGGTTTAACCCCGCGTTATCATTATAGGCAAATGGTTCCAATTAGATTGTCGTCATGCTGTTGACTTCGGCCGTGTAGTCGACACCTTCGATGTCGAAGCCGTTCGTCGCCAAGAAGTCGTGACGGTAACCATCGAGGTCGCCTACCTGTGCAAAGTTTTCCTGCGTAATCGTGGCCATGCGCCGGTTCACTTCTTCCTGCACCTTCGGGTCGAGTTCCCAATCGTCAATGCGAATCAGGTGGTTTTCGTCCGTCGGAACGGCGCTGCCCGTATAAAGGCGCTCATTCATCAGGCGTTCCATCTGCTCGATACAACCTTCATGAGTTCCCTGTTCCTTCATCACCTTGAAAAGCACCGAAAGGTACAGCGGGATAATGGGAATCACGGCGCTGGAGCGCGTCACCAGGCCCTTGTTGACGGATACATAAGCTTCACCCTTCAAGTCGCGTTCAAGTTCTGCATTCAATTCGCGCGCGGTTGCTTCCAAGTGCTTCTTGGCACCGCCGATGGTACCGTCTCGGTAGATTGCATGCGAAAGGGCGGGGCCGATATAGGAGTAGGCGACAGTCTTCACGCCGTTGGCGAGCACGCCCGCATCCTTGAGCTGTCGGACCCAGAGAGCCCAGTCTTCGCCGCCCATTACTTTTACTGTGTTGGCGGCTTCTTCTTCGGTAGCGGGTTCTGCGCTGATGGTACTGATCTTGCCTGTCATGCAGTCGATGGTCTCGCCGGAGAACGGTTTTCCGATCGGTTTCAGCACACTGCGGTACAGGGTGCCGTTGTCCGGATCGACGCGTACGGCCGAAGCCACGCTGTAGACCAGCAGGTCTACCTTGCGGTCCATCTTTTTCAGCGTCTCGATGACGTTTCTGCGCATTTCGTGGGAGAAGGCGTCGCCATTGTAGGTAACGGCTTCGAGGCCGGCATCCTTCGCGTACTTGTCGAAAGCCATATTATTGTACCAGCCCGGAGTCCCAGATTTGAGGTTCGGTTCGTCGGAACCTTCCTTTTCGAAGGATACGCCGATCGTTGCGGCGCCGAAACCGAAAGCCGCATTGATGCGGCTTGCCAGACCGTAACCGGTGGAGCAGCCCAGGACGAGCACGGTCTTCGGGGCGTCCTTCGGAGCCCCGCGTTCGGCGCGCTTCTTCTGCACGTAAGCAATCTGGTTCCTGACATCGGTTGCGCAGCCCTTCGGGTGTGCATTGACGCACATGTTGCTGCGGATCATCGGTTGAATAACCATACTTTATCCTTTTTGTTGTGTCTCTTATTTCAAACCGCGCCAAACTTAGCAAAAAGCCCCTCTTGCCAAGGCCTATTCTGGAAACCGATAGGATAGAAATGTAAAATATGTTTAACATAATATTTTTGACAGATTGCGACTCCCTATGATTTATATTTTGCCATCATGAAGTTTCTTATACAGCGCGTTTTGAAGGCCCAGGTCGATATCGATGGAGAAACTATCGGAAAGATCGATAAGGGATATATGGTCCTGATCGGAGTGGGCGAGGGCGATACTCGCGAGGTGGCGGATAAGCTCGTCCGCAAGATGCTTTCTCTCCGGATATTTGCCGACGAAAATGGAAAGACGAATCTTTCGATTGGGGACGTGAACGGTTCCTTGCTGCTCGTGTCGCAGTTCACTCTGTATGCCGATTGCCACAAGGGAAATCGGCCGACATTTAATGGAGCGGGCAACCCCGCCTTGGCGAAGGAACTGTATGAATATGTCATTGAAGTCTGCAAAAGGGAGGTTCCCGTTGTCGAAACTGGGCGATTCGGTGCCGATATGCAGGTCTCGCTCGTGAACGATGGTCCTTTCACGATCATGCTGGAATAGCTAAGGTCTGCCGTTTTCTATTTTTAGAGGCATGAGAATGTTCGAAGATAGGAATCTGGTCGTTAGCGTGCTTTTTGGCTTGACGCTTGTGGTTTCGCTCATGGTGGGCTGTGCCGGAAACCGTGATTCCGAATCGGGCGCCTCGGGCGATTCCGGCATGATGGATGCTCCTTGTGAAGAGTGTGGCAAGCGTGGCGATATCGAACTGAACATTTCCGACGAAAAATTCTACCGCGAATGGAATAAGAAGGCGTATGCCCGCATGGATTCTACTGCAGTGATGGGCGTGTTCCCGGCTTTGACCGTTAAGGCCGATCGCCCCGAAAAATGCAAGTTCTGTCACGGCTATAGTGCCGATGCACTAGACTTTGATCTCGCGAGAGTCGAGGATTCCCTGATGGTGCGCGCGTTTCCCAAGATGCGGCGCGAACTCATGCTGCCTGGCATGCGCCTGCCCGATGCGGATTCCTCCTTTGTCGATAGCCTTTCGTGGTTGCTGCTTGAATCCGAATTTGCCGATGGCAAGAAACTCGGTGACTTTAGTCCGTGGCTAGACCGCGATGGCGTGGAACAGGATATTTCCCGCGAGCTTCCGCCGAAATTCAAGAATCTGCTGAATGCTCTCGCGAGCCGTTACGAACTGCGTTACCTTTCGATTCCGGTTTCGCTCCAGGTGCGTATGGATACCGATCTCGGGAAGAGTGGCGGCTTTACCTGGAAAATCCTCTGGACCCTCTGGGATGCCCGTTATGGAGAGCTTGTTTTCCTTGTCTACGCCGATTATACGGCCGCGACGACGAGCCGCGTTGCTCCCGAGAAGGAATGGGCCGAACCCTTTGCTGCGCGACTCTGGAAAATGCTATCAGTTGATTTAACTAAACTCGAAAACCACTAACACCATTTTCTTATGAATACCCCTTTCTACATCTTCATGAAACTTCTGCCGAAGAATGCCGCTAGCCGTGCTTTCGGCGCCTTGACTCGCCTTAAACTCCCGCTGATTTCAAAGGTGGCTCGCGATAAGTTTGCTGCATTCTACAAGCTGAATATGGAAGAGGCTGAATATCCGCTGGATCATTACGCAAACATCGGTGAACTCTTTATCCGTCGTCTAAAACCTGGTGCTCGTCCGATTGCAGATTCCGAAATCGTCTCGCCGGTCGATGGAGTTCTTTCGCAGACGGCCACCTTCGACGAAAAACAAGAGTTGATTCAGGCCAAGGGCAAGACCTATTTGCTCAAGGACCTGCTCCGTGATGAAGAAATGGCGAAGCGCTTTGAAGGAGGTGCCTTTGCGACAATTTACCTAGCTCCCTTCAACTACCACCGCATTCACAGTCCGGTTGCGGGCGAGGTTGTCGGCGCTAGTTATTGTCCAGGAACTCTTTGGCCGGTGAATGTCGGCAGCGTGGAACGTGTCGAAGGTCTGTTCTGTATCAACGAACGTCTCACGAGCCATATCCGTCTGGACGACGGTTCCGAAATGCTCGTGGTGAAGGTCGGTGCCACCAATGTGGGGCGAATCGGGGTTGCCTATACCGATGAACTTCTCGTGAATGCGGGCAAGCTTCCCAGGGACTGCAAACGTTACGATTGGTTCCCCAAGGAAACGATTGCTGTCGAGAAGGGCGGCGAACTTGGTCGCTTCGAAATGGGAAGTACCGTGATACTCGTGGTCGACAAGAAAATTCGTGACCGCCATCCGGATCTTTTCAAGTCTCGCTTGGGTTCTGCCGTCAAGATGGGCGAGGCCCTTTAGTCTTTTGGTCCATGGTTTCGGTCCGGCGATTTATCTACGATGAACCGGCGCTGTTCAAGGCGACATGCGAGTTCGTGCGCCTGTTTGGGCGGGTTGCGGATCCGGTCGTTGCCGTTGCATCGCAAGAAATGACGGATGATGCGCGCATTGCCTGGACGATTCTTGGAACAGATCTCTTTCAGGATATCTCCTATGCGGAATTTGCCGCGGTAATGAAGTCGTTGCACGATCGTTTTCCCGGAGATAAGCTCTGGACCTTGCCCGTTCCCAGGGCGCAGGAAATCGAGGAATGTGTCGAATCCGCGATGGGTGGCCGCGGATGGTCCATGTTTGAAAATGTTGCAGGAATTTTCTGGAGCGTAGGCCTTTTCGTGCGTCGGCGCCAGAATATGCGGCAGTGGCTCGCGGAGCGTCCGCCCGAAGAATTGTGGCGCGATCTTGGCGAAATCTATTTTATGGGCAAGGGAAATCCGCGACCTAAGGTGTGTGCTGCTCTGTACCGTATTACGGCTCCGGCTCCTATTGGATTTGGCCTTGATTGTTTACCTTCGCAAAAATGGCCGCCGCTTCCGCTTACGATGGGAGCGCGTCGATACCTATCGATTCTTGGTCCTGCCAAGGATGGTTTCGCGGATCTGGATGCGACGCATATCCTGTTCACCCGCAAGGGAGTGAATCACGGCACCGGCCCCCAGGAAGAGGGCGGCCTTGAAGAAGGCGTGGGTGAACACGTGGAAGATAGAAGCGTCGAAAGCGAAAGCGCCTGCGGCCATGAACATGTAACCGAGCTGAGAAATCGTCGAGTAGGCAAGCACCTTCTTGATGTCGTTCTGGAAAAGTCCTGCGACAGCAGCCCAGAAGGCAGTCAGCATACCCACAATCAAGATAATCACGAGAGCTTCGGGAATCACCGAGAACATGCGACTGAGGCGTGCAAGCAGATAAACGCCCGAGGTCACCATGGTTGCAGCATGGATAAGGGCCGACACAGGAGTCGGACCGGCCATGGCATCCGGGAGCCAGGTGAGGAGCGGAATCTGGGCAGACTTACCCGTGCAACCGACGAAGAACAAGAGGCCCGCAATCATCAAGATCGGAGCGGCAAGTTCCACATGGCCACCGGCAATCAGCATTTCGATGAACTTGTTCAATGCATCGTAATTGAGGATAGCGGAGCCGCCCAAAGTGGCAAGGCAAAGCATTCCGAGCAGGAATCCGATATCGCCCACGCGGTTCACAATGAATGCCTTGTTCGCAGCCTTGCAGTTGTTCAAGTCGTGGTTCCAGAAACCGATAAGCAAGTAAGAGCAGAGACCCACGCCTTCCCAACCGAGGAAGGTGAGCAGCAGGCTGTCGGAGAGCACAAGCACGACCATGCTGAACAGGAACAGGTTGATGTAGG
>NZ_CALEFV010000293.1 GCF_937877005.1 uncultured Fibrobacter sp.
AGCCGTTCATTTCCCAGTTTCCAGGAACTGGCATTGTTCCCCATTTTGAATCGTCGTAGTTGATTGCCTCGAATCCCAGTGGGCGTTCGTTAGCATTTTCTGCCCAGTTGAACTTCCATGTTCCTTCGATTGACATGTAGCGCTTAGAATCAGTCTTTTTGCCTTTCTGGGTCCGGCGATTGTGCCCTACGGCTACGAGGAATTCAATCGTGGTGCCGAAAACCTGCATCCCTGGCACACCTCCCTGGAAGACCAGCAAAAGCTTGCGGAGGCCATGGAGGTGAAAAGCCCGGAGGAGGCGGTCTCCGCTGCACAGGCTGAGGCGGCCGCCCAGGGAAAGACCTTGTCTTCGGTGGAGCTGGCCCAAATCAGGGCGAAGGCACGCTCCCAGAACCAGTACAAGGACTCGGAGGGAAGGGTGCTTTCTGGCGCAGCCTTGGAAAGCTACCTGCGCAAGAAGCTGGGCAGTAATGACGATTTGCGCTCGCTTTGCTCTGGCCTTAAGATGTGCATGAACCAGGAGTTCGAAGGCTGTTTTGAAGAGGACATGAAGCCTTGGCCCAAGGTCAAGTACGATGACGAATTTTGCAAGCCCTTTAAGGAACTTGAAAAGCGTGGCTATAAGGCGGACCCCAAGACCCCGATGGTTCCTGAAATTTACGCAAGGCTTGGTCGCCAATACCGCGTAGAATACGTTTATGCGGGAACGCTTCCGCTTGATGAAAACGTAATCAAGTACTTGTTTGACAATATGCCGTTTACGGCGCAGTTGATTAACGCCTATCTCGGTGAAAATTATGTGCTTGAATACACGCACCCGAACAGACGGTTCTTTAACGGTAGCAATGGCCGCAGCCTTTCGGGCGAATTCTACTGGGCCTTGCAGGATAGCGCAGGCCAAAAGCTTGGCATTCGTGACTTGTTCTTTGGATACGGGCATGCGAAGATTCTGAAATGGGCACTCCATGGAACGGCTATTGCTTACTTGGATATGGACCCGATGCCAGGCAAGATTATTAAGTACAAATTAACCGCAATTGTGTTCCCGGGTAATTCAATTCTCAATAACATTATGCAGATGAAGGTGTTCAGAAGCGTGGTGAATACGAAGATTGAACACATTGTTAACGACATCAAGAAAGCGTCGGGAATGTACTTTAGCGGCAATAAGGAACCCATGCTCAAGAGTGCGGCTCTCAAGTCCGATGAAAACGTGCAGTACGTTTTGGATTTCGAAGAAGTTGTAAACGGCGCACACTGGGAACTTGGCGATTTTGAACGCTTGCAGAAGGCCCGCAAACAAAAGCGGGAGCAGGATATGCAGGCGGTGCCTATTATGGTAAAGGACCTTCAGGTTATTAAGGAAAAGAAATGACGAACGAAACTTTGGAATCCCTTTTGGAACGCGTGACGGAACGCCGTCGTGAACTTTTGACGTCTGTGGTGGACCGCCGTACAAGGCATTTCTGCATGGTGCTCGAAGATTTGTTCGACCCGCACAATATTTCTGCCGTGATTCGTACTGCCGAAGTGTTCGGCTTGCAGGATGTTCACATTATCGAAGAAGACAACGCCTACAGCGTGAACAAGTCCATTCTGAAAGGTAGCTACAAGTGGATGAGCCTGTACCTTTACAAGAAGCGCATGCTTTGCATGGAAAAATTGCGCGCCAAGGGTTACAAGATTGCCGTGGCCAGCACGAATACCACGAATTCTGTTCTGGATTTGGATTTGAGCCAGCCGACCGCTTTTTATCTGGGTAGCGAATTCCACGGGAATCATCCCGACACGCTCGCCCATGCCGACTACGAATTCAAACTGCCCCAGTACGGCATTACCGAATCTATGAACGTGTCGGTGGCAGGTGGCGTCTTGATGACGTATTTGGACGTTTATATGCAGAAGGTGGGCCGCGAAAAGTTCTTGCTCCCGAAGGAAGAACGCGATGCCTTGCTTTTGGACTGGCTGGATCGCCATGTGAATGGCATCGAGAACAACAGTCCGATTGTTCGAATTGACGAATAGCCCCCATAAATCCGGTTTTAAAAGCTCTCTTTCGGAGAGCATTTTCTGTATTGCATACAAAAAATGCTAGATTAAAACCCAAATGAAAAAGTATTCGGCTCTTTATTTTTCAGTAGGCTTGGTGGTCATCCTAGCCCTGATTATTCTTGTTTTTGGAATATTCTTCTTAAACGAGAAGGACCCTCGCGAAACCTTTAACACCTATTATCTGCGGTTTACCCAGGTGAGTACCCTGGTGCTCGATGACCCCGTCAAGGTAAACGGTGTGAAGCTCGGTAAGGTGGAATCGATCGATTTGGCCGGCCACCGCGTGGTGGTGACCATTAGACTCCGCACCGACGTGAAAATCCCCAAGGATTCCGAAATTCGCGTGCAG
>NZ_CALEFV010000294.1 GCF_937877005.1 uncultured Fibrobacter sp.
ATCTTGCAGAATATGCCTAGCGCAAGGAGCGCCACCAGGACAAAGAAGCGGAGCGTGGCCTTGTTCATGCCGCCTCCGTTATTTCCAGCGGACCATCCCGGTGGTGCCCGCGGGCACTGCAAAGACAATCATCGGAATCTGAATGATCTCGGTCGGAATGAAGGCGAGCATCTTGCGTTTGGAATGCAGCTTCCACGAGGCAATCATCAGGAACACAAAGTCCACGACCACCTTCGGCAAGATGCTGAACACGCACCATTGCCACGGACAATCCAAAAAGAGGACGCACCACGGGCTAATGAACATCCAGATGTAGTAGGTGTAAATCAGCGTGAGCATCAAGACGTACGCCTTGCTTTCGTAGTTGGTGCCGTTGCTGCTCCAGCGGGCGCGCTGGTTAAAGAGTTGCTTCCAGGTGTGCACCGGGGCGGTTTCAATCACCGCGTCCTTGTCCAGGTTGTAGCAGACCTTGGTGCCCGGGATTTTCATCATCTTGTGGATGAGCATGTCGTCGTCGCCGCTCGAAAGGTTCACCAGGTCGCCAAAACCGCCCACGGCAAAGAACAAATCTTTCTTATAGGCGAGGCAGGCGGCGCTTGCCACAATCGGGTGTCCCCAGCTAAAGCCTGCGGCTTCCATGGCGGTGTAGCCCAGGGTTTCGAGTTTCTGGTACAAGTGCGGCATCGTGCGGCTGCCGTTATTCTGCTTAGGGCCCTGCACAATGCAAATGCCGTCATTAAAGCGACCCGCCATGGCGGTAATCCAGCTCTTGCGCGGAATGCAGTCGGCGTCCATGGTCAAAAGCACTTCGTACTTAGCAATCTTGAAAGCGCTTTCCAGCGCCCGCTTCTTGGGGCTTGCTATCTGCGGTAAATCAGGTGAAAGGCTGAGTACCCTGAATTTCGGGTGGGTGGCCGCGAACTTTTCGAGAATTTCCTTGGTGGAATCGGTCGAACGGTCATCGACACAAATCACTTCCCACTCACCAACGTAATCCTGCTCGGCGAGAGCTTCCAGCGTGCGCTGCGCGAATTCTTCTTCGTTGCGCATGGGCACGACTACGGTGACGCTCGGGGTTGCCTTGGGCCCTCTGTAACGGTGTGTGCGAATCACTCCTATTATGAAAAATAGGAACAACAATACGTACAGCGCTGTAAGGCATGCAATGATAATACCACCCATGTGTAAAAATGTAGCAAAATAGAACTTAGAGCTTAGAATTTAGATCTTAGTAATTGCTAAATTAGAATCTAAGTTCTACCAACTAAGTTCTGCCAACTACGGCGAAGCCGTTAATTATGATTCATCCTTCTGCATTTGTAAGCCCGCAAGCCAAAGTTCACGATTCTGCCGTTATTGGTCCGTGGTGTTTGGTAGATGCCGGTGCCGAAATCGCCGAAGGAGTCATTTTGGAATCCCGCGTACATGTGTACGGCGGGGTATCGGTCGGCAAAAATACGCATGTCTATGACGGCGCCATTTTGGGCGGCCCTCCGCAAGATCTAAAATATGCGGGCGAACCGACCCGTCTTGAAATTGGCGAAAACTGCACCATACGCGAATATTGTACGCTCAACCGCGGCACAGTGCAAGGTGGCGGATGCACACATGTTGCGGACCATGTCTTGGTGATGGCCTACTCGCATATCGCCCATGACTGCGACATTCGAACAGGAGTCGTCATTGCGAACAGTTGCCAGTTAGGCGGTCACGTGCGCATCGGCGAATATGCGACCATCGGTGGCGTTACCGCCATCCAGCAGCGCAATCAAGTCGGCGCCTACGCTTTTGTGGGTGGCACGCACAAGGTCGACCGCGATGTTCCCCCATGCACCAAGGCGTCGGGGAACCCCATCCGCTACGGCGCCTTGAACCTGCACGCCCTGCGCCTGCATCCCGAAAGTTTCCCCGAAGAGCGGATCCAGGCGCTTTCGCGCGCCTACCGCGAACTGTATCGCGGCTCGCGCCCCACTGCCGAAGTTATCGAAGAACTCAAAAAAGGCCCGG
>NZ_CALEFV010000295.1 GCF_937877005.1 uncultured Fibrobacter sp.
AGACCCGACATTGTTTATCATGCGGCGGCTCATAAGCACGTTCCCCTTATGGAAGACAGTCCCTGCGAAGCTATAAAGAACAATGTTATCGGTACATATAAAACAGCCTATGCCGCAATGGTCAACAACTGCGACAGATTTGTTCTTATCAGCACAGACAAGGCGGTTAATCCCACCAACATTATGGGTGCAAGCAAACGCCTTTGCGAAATGGTTATTCAGGCGTTTGACAGAAAAATCAAAGAAAACAAGCAGACCGAAATTCCCAGAATGTTCACTCATCTTGAAGAAGGAACTCCGCATTCGTGCTCTGTTCCCGAAAACGTAATAACAGAATTCGTTGCAGTAAGATTCGGCAATGTTCTCGGTTCCCACGGCAGCGTCATTCCCCTCTTTAAAAAGCAGATCGAGGCCGGCGGCCCCGTCACCGTCACCCACCCCGACATCATCCGCTATTTCATGACCATTCCCGAAGCGGTAAACCTGGTGCTCACGGCGGCAAGCTTTGCCCACGGTGGAGAGATATTCGTACTCGACATGGGTCAACCCGTAAAGATTGTGACCTTGGCCGAGAACCTGATCCGCATGTACGGCAAGGTGCCGTACAAGGATGTCGAAATCAAGTTTACGGGACTGCGCCCTGGCGAAAAGCTACTCGAAGAACTGCTGATGAACGAAGAGGGCCTGCAGAAAACCAAGAACAAGCTGATCTACATCGGCAAGCAGATCCCCATAGACCAGGACAAGTTTGTAACCGAATTGTGGAACCTGAAGAATGCCGCCCAGGCAAACGACGACCAGAAGGCCGTAGCGGCATTGCATCACATTGTGCCGACCTTTACCACCCCCGAAGCTTTCAACAAAACGGTGATGATGCCGAAGGTGTAGGTTTATGTACATGATCTTAATGAATTATTCAATGTGTCATCCTGAGCGTAGCGTAAGCGAAGTCGAAGGATCCAGGGAGGTTGCATAATGTATGCAAACTGCCTAAAGAGAGTCATCGACTTCTTCTGCGCTCTTATGGCAATCATCTGCCTGAGCCCGCTTCTTATTGTTGTATCCATTCTAATCAGAATTGATATGGGTAGTCCAATTTTTTTCAAACAGCACAGAATTGGTAAAGATGACAAGGAATTTAGCATGTATAAATTCCGTTCAATGTCTGATGCTCGCGATGAAAATGGGGTATTTTTGCCGGATGACCAACGTATTACCAAACTCGGGAATTTTATCAGAAAAACATCAATAGATGAATTGCCTAGCCTTCTGAATATTCTCAAAGGCGATATGGCTGTTATCGGGCCGAGACCTCTCCCCACGAGATATTTGAGTCGTTATACTCAAGAACAGAGAAGGCGTCACGAAGTTAGGCCGGGACTTTCAAATCCTTCAACCGTTAATGGGCGCAATAGTCAGACTTGGGAACAGCAGTTCGCGGGTGATGTTTGGTATGTTGACCATGTATCTTTTTTGACTGATGTAAAGAGTATTTTCGATACGATAAAAGTTGTTTTGAATCATTCCGGGGCTACCGCAGAAGATGGCGGTGCTCGTGGTGAGTTCATTGGCGTTGCGAACATTGAAGACCTAAAAACAGATGCCGAAGGCAATTACATGAAATTATAACCCCAAAGCATGATGCTTGGCAAAAGGTGAACTTATGAAAAAAATCTATATCGTTGGCGCAGGTGGTTTCGGCAGGGAACTTCTTTGGTGGATTAAGGATATTAACAAGGTTGCCCCCACATGGGAAATCGGCGGGTTCCTTGATGATAACCTTCATGCATTAGATGAATACGAGTGTGACTATAAAGTTGTCGGAACAATAAAAGACTGGCAACCCAAGGAAGATGAAGAATTTGCTTTGGCATTAGGTTCATCTGTTTTAAAAAGAAAAATTGTCGAAATAATGAAAACAAAGGGCGCTAAGTTCGCTTCAATCATTCATCCGACAGCAATGCTCAGCGAATTCGCTCAGTATGGCGAAGGCTTTATCATGTTCCCTTACTCGAAGCTCTCTGCGAATTCGACTGTCGGTGATTTTGTGACGCTGCTATCTACCCCTATTGGGCATGACACAATAATTGGTGACTACTCTGTTATCAGTGGTAACTGCAGTGTCGTTCGTAATGTTGTAATAGGGAAGGATGTGTTCTTGGCAGCAGGCGTATGCATCGCACAGGATATCCATATCGGTGATGGCGCTTACCTTGGGTTGGGCTCTGTGGTTCTTAAGGATGTTCCGGCGGGGGCCAAGGTCTTTGGCAACCCGGCACGAATTTTGCCTCAAACAAAATAAGGTTTGATAAATCGGAGAATTAACATGCGAAGCAGATTGGCGAGTTTGTTCTATGAAAATGTGAAGGCAACTCCGGAAAAGTTGGCCATTTGGTGTGATGGCAAAAAAGCCACATACAAAGAAATGGGCGAACTGGTTAGCAGGTATTCGAATCTATTGTTAAGCCTTGGGGCCTCTTACGGCGATCATATCGCTATACCTATGAACAACAGCATTGAATCTGTTGCTTTGTTCTTTTCTGCGGCCGATTTAGGAATTTGTATCGTTCCGATTAACCCTTCTCTTCCGCTTGAAGCTGTAAAGACGGCAATGCAAGCGGGGGATATCAAGCACCTGATTGCAAGAAAGTCTTTTTTCGTGGATTGTGAAAAGAGCGGTGGCTTGGATGTCCCTGGTTTTTCAATCTGCCTAGACCAGGAGTTCCCGGGAACGACTCCGTTTGCTAAAATTAGCGAAATGAGCGCAGAACGCCCTGAAGTGGAACATGATGTCAATGGGTCAGAAAGCCTTATTCTGACAATGACTTCGGGCTCTACAGGGGTTCCTAAGCCTATTGACATTAGCCAGGATAACAAGTATGAACGTTCGATGGCCCATGTCAGAGTGTACAAGATTGTAAAGGATGACTTGATTTTGGCGGCAACACCGCTTTATCATTCCTTGGCAGAACGCCTCGTCATTCTTCCGCTGATTTACGGAGCAACATCTATTCTGCTGCCTCGCTTTACTCCGGCAATTTGGTTGAAGTGTGTTGAAGAACAGAAACCGACGTTTACAATTGCTGTTTCTGCTCAGTTGGCACAGATTCTTGAATTGCTCAAGCAACCGAATGCTCCGAAAATTACGAGTTTCCGTAGCATTGTATCTTCTTCGGCGCTTCTTGAAGCCTCGGTGAAATATCAGCTGATTGACTTACTGCAATGCGAATTCCATGAAATGTATGGGGCTTCAGAGGTTTCTACAGTAAAGGATAAGCAAAAATCTGTTGGTAAGCCTTTTGATGAAGCCCAAATTCGAATCCTTCGTGACAATAGCGATGCCGAAGGCAGTATAGATTGTGCTCTTGGTGAAGTTGGTGAAATTGCGGTAAAGTCTAAACTTCAGTGTAAGGGCTATTATAAGCAGGAATCCATGATGCAGGCTGCAATGATCGACGGGTATTTCCGCACGGGAGACCTTGGATACCTTGATGCCGATGGATACCTCTATTTTGCGGGCCGTAAAAAGGAATTAATCATTACGGGAGCAATTAATGTCTATCCGCACGATATTGATGTCGTGATTGCCAGGCTCCCTGAAGTTGAAGAATGTGCAGCATTCTCATACCCAGATGAAAAACTAGGCGAAATCGTTGCACTCGCTGTTGTTCCCAAAGCGAATCAGGAAATCAACCTTCGCTCATTGAAGACCTATTGCGCGAAGAACCTGGCCGATTTCCAGCAACCGCACAAAATATTCGTGGTTGATAAGTTGCCGAAGAACGCAATGGGCAAGTTGCAGAGAAGATTTATTTATGATTATATCCGTAATTCTGGCCTAGATGCCTAAAGGAGAACAAAACCATGGAAAAAGTCAAAGACTTTATTGTAGATTATATCCAGCGAGAATACACCCTCCCTGATAAT
The DNA here is from genome assembly GCF_937877005.1 of uncultured Fibrobacter sp. Classification (GTDB taxonomy): domain Bacteria; phylum Fibrobacterota; class Fibrobacteria; order Fibrobacterales; family Fibrobacteraceae; genus Fibrobacter. The sequence continues at coordinate 3,928 of NZ_CALEFV010000295.1, forward strand.
GTAGACATCATGAACCTGAATTATGTCGAGAACGGCTATATCGATTCGATGGGCTTGATTCAGTTCATTGCGATGATTGAAGATGAATTTGGCGTATCCTTTTCTGACGAAGAACTTGCAACCGAAGATGTTAAGATTGTTGGGAAAATGGCAGCCCTTGTGTGTGCCAAAATGAACGGAAAATAAAAAGATAATCAATATGAAAGATGTCGTTACAGTTGGCGTTATTGGTGCCGGTCGAGCCTTGGAGCTGCATGCCTTTGGTTATAAAAGGTCGAATATTCCTTGCCGTCTAAAAACGGTTGTCGCTCGCCGCTCCGAACAGATCAAGAGCGCCATTGAAAAGTATGGATTTGAAAAGGGCTCTACCGACTTTAACGACCTTCTGAATGACCCTGAAATAGATGTCATTGATATATGCACACCGCCATATGTTCATAAAGAAGAAATAATCATGGCGATGCGTGCGGGCAAGCATGTTATTTGTGAAAAGCCGATGGTTGGTTATTTTGGCCGCCCCGGGGACCCTGAACCGATTGGCGAAAAGGTCTCCAAGAAATTCATGTATGAATGCTTGCTCGAAGACTTGGCAGAACTTCGCGAGGTGCGTAAAGAAACAGGCATGCGTTTTATGTATGCCGAAAACTTTGTTTATTCGCCAGCTGTTCTTAAGGCTGGTGAAATAATCCGCGCCAAAAAGAGCCGAATCCTTTATATGAAGGGGGAGGAAAGCTTAAAGGGTTCTAGTTCTCATGTTGCCGGCGAATGGAACAAGACTGGCGGCGGCATTTTTATGAGAAACGGGGTTCACCCTCTTGGAGCGATTCTTTATTTGAAAGAGCAGGAGTCTATTTCGCAGGGGCATAATGTAACCGTCAAGAGTGTCGTTGGTGATATGGGCTACGCAACAAGGCGACTCTCGGAACATGAACACCGGCATATTGCGGCAAGACCCCATGATGTTGAAGATTCTGGAACAGCAGTAATTACCTTTACCGATGGAAGCAAGGCAAGCATTATTGCTACGGACAATTTGCTTGGCGGTAGCAAGAACTATGTGGAAATTTATGCAAACGATACGGCAATCAACTGCAAGCTAACCATGAACGATGCCATGGAAACCTACATGGTAGATGACGAAGGCATGGAGGGAGTTTACCTTTCTGAAATGCTCCCCATTGTTACTGGTTGGAACAAACCATTCGTTGCTGATGAAATGCTCCGTGGATATTGTAATGAAATTGTCGATTTCATGGGGGCCATTCTTGGAGACCGCGAACCAGAAGGCTGTTTTGATTTGGCCGCCCAAGTAATGAAAGTTACATATGCAGCATATTATTCTGATGAAGAAGGTCGAAGAATAGATTTGGTATAGTGAAAAATTAGGCTGAAGGAAAGGAATATGCGACTTTTGGTTCATGGAATGGCAGGATATGCTAAAGGTGGAATAGAAACCTTTGTCTTTAGCATGGCCGAGCACATGCCTGATGGAATTGTCTTCGATTATGTAGTTGAGAAGAATGAAAAAAATGAAGTAAACCAATTACCTGGTGGTGGTGATGTTTTAATGATTGAACCTAAACGGCGAATGTTCGCAAATTTGCTGTCATGGCTAAAGTTGCTAGGCGCTCGAAAAAAAGTAAATTCTGCTATATATTTTAATTGGTATTCGATGGCCTGGCTTTTTCCGGCAATGATTGCTAGGCTGTTTGGTTATAGAGTCTTTATTCATGCGCACACAAATAATTTACATGATTGTGGAATATTGCAGCGAATAATGCATTCTGTAAATCGTGTTGTGCAAAGATATATGAATATTACACGACTTACTAATTCTGAATTGTCCGCAAAATTCTTTTTTGGAAACAAACCTGCAAAAATAATCTATAATGCGATAGATATTGAACGATTTACTTACAATGAAGAAATCAGAAAGATGATGCGAATGCATTGCCATGTGGAAAAAAAACATGTTTACGGCTTTGCAGGAAGAATGGCTTATGAAAAGAACACGTTGTTTTTAATGGAGATATTTAAAGAAATAAAGAAAATAGATTCAGATGCAGCTTTCGTAGTTTGTGGTGATGGTAATTTGATGGATGAAACGAAAGAGAAGGCTAGTAATCTTGGAATTGATGTGTTTTTCGCGGGATCTGTATCTAATATCCAAGACTATTTTCAGGCTATGGATGTCTTTATTTTACCATCTCGTTTTGAAGGTCTCGGTTTAGTTCTGATTGAGGCGCAATGTAGTGGACTGCCCTGTGTTGCGTCAGCAGATGTTGTTCCTCAAATTGCAAAAGTAACAGATTTAGTAGAATTCGTGAAGCTTGCTGATGGTTCTGTAGAGTGGGCAAAGAAAGCAAAAAATATGAAATCAAGAAATAGAGAAGAATATGCTAGCATTATAATGAATTCTAACTTTAATATAGCTAAAGAGTCTTCTCGATTAAAAAGTATTTTATGCGTGCAATAAGCAGACATATAAGGCGATTTTAGTGTCAGATATTTTGAATAAAAAGAAAAGTACAGCGCAAATTGCTCTCGGAGGGATGGCCTGGGCTTTTGCGGAAAGAATTTGCGCTCAGATTGTTACTCTGATTGTATCAATTATTTTAGCAAGATTACTTGGTCCAGATGAATATGCCATAGTTGGGATTGTGTTTATATTTGTAACAATTGCAAATGTTTTTGTAACGGCCGGTTTTGGTAGTGCTCTTGTACAAAAATTAAACGCAGATAATATTGATTTTTCTACAACATTGTATTTTTCAATAGGGTTCTCGACAATTATTTATGTAATCCTTTTTCTTGCAGCCCCTTATATTGCTGCATTTTACGAAATAGATTTGTTAACACCTGTTGTAAGGGTGATGTCTCTTAGAATAATAATTGCATCCATCAACTCCGTTCAGCATGCATACATTGAAAGAACTCTTCAATTTAAAAAGTTTTTTTATTCTACATCAATAGGAACAGGAGTGTCTGCAATTGTTGGCATAGGAATGGCATATGCAGGATTTGGAGTTTGGGCTCTTGTTGGTCAATATCTTTCAAATGTAATTGTTGATACGATTGTGTTATCATTTACATGTGGGTGGAAACCCTCTTTAGTTTTTTCGTGGAATAGAATGAAATCATTATATTCTTATGGATGGAAGGTTATGCTTGCTACGGTACTTCGTATGTTTGGAAAACAAGCGAGAGGCTTAGTTATCAGCAAGGTTGCAACACCTAGAGATTTGTCTTTTTTTAATCAGGGAGAAAAATTTCCTGCATTATTCATCAATAATATTGAAACATCTATTCAGAAGGTTATGGCTCCGATTTTATCGAGAGAGCAGGAAAATCTTCCAAGAGTGTTAGATCTAACAAGAAAAACAATGAGAATATCCACTTTCACGATTTGGCCTCTGTTGATAGGGTTAGCGGCTGTCTCGGAATCATTAATTGAAATTTTGTATACGGAAAAGTGGATAGGTTGCGTACCATATCTTAAGCTAATATGTGTCGCGTATATGTTTTATCCGATTGGGGAAACACATGTTCGAGCAATAAAAGCTCTTGGTCGTAGTGATGTTTCATTGAAAACAATTTTTTTAACAGAGAGCATTAATATTTCCATGTTGGTAATAGCGATTTTTTGGGGGGTAGGGGGCATAGGAATAGTTGTTTCATGGATTCTTTCTTCTATTGTGATGGCTGTATTGAATGGAATTGCTGATTATAAAATGATAAAATATAAAATGAAAGATCAATTCGCTGATATTTTCTTCACTGGCTTATGCTGTTCAATAATGTTTTTTGTAGTGAATTCTTTGGCATCGATTAATATGAATCTCTTTTTAAAATTACTTCTACAAGTGATTGCTGGCCTACTTATATATTTAATTTCATCTTATCTTTTAAATCATAAATCTCTTGTATATGTTGTCACTATTGCAAAAAATTTTGGCAGAAATTTGAAAAAAAAGTCTGTAACGGAGAACTAAGGGAAGAATATGAAATCTGTTGGAATGATTACAATATACAGAAAAAACTATGGAGCTTTTTTACAAGCTTATGCTCTCCAGAGAACTTTGATAAAATTAGGATATTCTCCTGAGATTATTCGCTATGATTATTATAGAGATCATTCTATTTTAGGAGTACCTTTAACATCAAAGATTTCTTTAAAACAAACTTTGAAATCTATACTTGTTGAAATCTTGCGATATTTTCCACATAAAAAAAGAATAGCCTTATTCAACGAAAGCGTTAAGAGTAATATTATTGAATCAAAAGAGTATTACAAAACTTATGAAAAATTAGAAAGTAACCCGCCGCAGTATGATGTGTTCTTGACAGGTGGTGATCAAGTTTTTAATGCGATGTTGTCTCCACAAGCTTTGCCGGCAAGGGTTCTTTCTTTTGTAAAAAAAGGAAAAAAAGCATCTTATTCCGCAAGTGCGGGCGGCGCTGATTTTGAGCAAACAAGTAGGGACTTTATTGTCTCTAATCTTAAAACATTTGATAAAGTGTCTGTTAGAGAAGAATCGCTAGCGGAAACTTTACATAGTAAATATAAAATTAATTCCTCAAGTAACATTGACCCTGTATTTCTTCTTGACAAGGTTGAATGGGGTAACTTTTCAAAAGAACTGAAAATTCTTAAAGGAAAGTATCTTTTTTTCTATAGCGTATTGTCGCAACCGGAATTGGTTACTCTTGCGGCAAGGATCTCAAAAGAATATGACATCCCGGTGTTTGCTGCTGATGGTTGTGTTCGATTTAAGAATCAGATTAGTTTTAGCGGTGTTCTAAGCCCTGAACAATGGGTTTATGCAGTCAATAATGCTGAAATTGTTGTTACAAACTCTTTTCATGGAACGGCTTTTGCTATTAATTTGAAAAAGAAAACATATATTATGATGCCTCCCAAAAGGGGAGAAAGAGTTCGTAATCTTTTGTTTAATTGCGGTTTAATGATTGACCATGATGGAGAAATCAAGTCATCTGATTGTTGTAATTTATACGAGACATCTGAACGATATATTGAATCTGAAAAAAGAAGAAGCTTTGAATTTTTAAAATCTATTGTTTGAGATTATTTTTACAGAAACCGAAACAAGAAAAATGCGAGCAGATTATTTAACGACGGAGATTCTTTCTGCAACAATAGCGCTCCTCCCGCTTATTGCTTTTGTTAAAGTCCCTGGCTTGGATATCGGCCTGGGCATGCTTATCCTTCTTGTTCTTGTTCCATGGCTTTTTATTACTAATTTATCAAGATTCCAACTAAATGACATTGTAAAGTTCTCTGGATTTATCCTTTTTTGCACATATAGTATTTATTGCTCGTTTGGAGACTATCAGAATGTTATTGGTTTTATTTTAGTAATTGTACTCGGATTATTAAGTGTTATTGTTGGTAATAAAATAGACTTAACATCACATTTCAGTGAAATGCCTTGGTGGTTATATCTAGTGTTAATTCCAGTAGGTGCAATTGCGGCAGTTGCTTTAGTTGTTCCAGGCTTATCTGGATCCTTCATTTTATTGATCTTAGGTTTTTATAAACCACTTCTTGAATTCACTGTTATGTGGACAAAAGAACTTCTTGGAGCAGGCGATACCGTTCAAAGTTTCGCTAACATCGGAAAACTTTTAGGGATGTTAGGTTGTTTTGCTGTAGGTGTCTTACTTGGTGTTATTTTTATTTCAAAAATCATGGAGAAATTATTTGCAAAACATCGTAACGCAACGTATTTCGCAATCATTGGTTTTGTTCTTGGTTCGATCATCACATTATTCTTTAATCAAGATATATTTGGTTACTACCTTGCCTGGGCAGGAGAAGTCAGTGAATATTCTCCAGCATTACCAATATATATAGAAATTCCTCTTGGCCTTGTCTTAATGGCAATAACCACTACACTTTCCTACATGTTAGTGAAAGCAAATCGCAAAAAGAAACAAGATATTAAGGTATAACCCTAAATGACAGTTATACAATAATGCGGTATATCTCTAAAGAGGTATGCCGTATTTTCTTTTTGTGACCACAAACGCAGTGCTTCTCAGGAAAATTAGCGGATAAAAACTTATCCTAATGTTTAGGTGTAAAAAATCTACGATTTGTGGAGTTCTTTTGTAAAGTATACAAAGAGAAGGTAAAAGAAGCAGAAGAGGATGAAAAGCCGTTGACGGTTTTGGATGACTTAATCAGCTACGGAGAAAAACTT
>NZ_CALEFV010000296.1 GCF_937877005.1 uncultured Fibrobacter sp.
GAAGCCATTACCGAGGCAAACTATATCGGTATTCTCGTGTGGGCAATCATTTTCGGTTTTGCAATCAAGATTCACGCCAGCGATTCTACCAAGGAACTCCTGCAAGACATTACCAAGTCCGTCACGGCCATTGTCCACTGGCTCATTAACTTGGCTCCTTTCGGTATCATCGGCCTGATCCATTCTTCCATCGCCACCAATGGTATCGGAATCTTCAAGACCTATGGTTTACTGATCGCGGTCCTTGCCGGTGCCATGATCTTTACGACTTTCGTTATCGCACCGCTGATTGTGAGCTTCGCCATCAAGCAAGACCCCTACCCGCTTGTGATTTACTGCCTTAAAGAAAGCGGCATTACCGCCCTCTTTACGCGAAGCTCGGCAGCGAACATTCCCGTGAACATGGACGTATGCGAAAAGCTCAAGCTCGACCGCGAATTCTATTCCGTCTCGATTCCGCTTGGTGCCACCATCAACATGAACGGGGCCGCCATCACGATTGCCGTTATGACCTTGGCTGCCGCGCACACACTAGGCATTTCAGTCAGTTTTCCGACCGCCCTGATGCTATGCATTATCGCCAGTATCGGAGCTTGCGGCGCAAGCGGTATTGCAGGCGGTTCTCTGTTCCTGATTCCCATGGCCTGTTCGTTCCTCGGCATTTCAAACGACGTCGCCATGCAGGTCGTGGCCGTAGGCTTTATCATTGGCGCAGTCCAAGATAGCCTTGAAACCGCCCTCAACTCTTCGACCGACGTCATGTACACCGCCGCAGCCGAATACAGTGGCTGGATTGCCGAAGGAAAACACCTTCCCCGTAGGTTCCGCTAAAATACAAGCCGTTTTTTACCAAAAACGTTCCAAATTGGAACATCCTCTGTTCCGAAAAAAAAGTTATTTTCTCTTGTGGTAAATACAATGGCAGACAACAAGAAACCTATACACCGAAGTTTATTTATAGGATGCGCAGCATTCATCGCATTCATGTGTATTCTGTTTTCTGCACAGGCTTATTATACCTACTCAAAGACTCTCTATTCCCGCTACGATGAAAAACTGGGTTCTATTTTAAACCACATCACAAAGCGTATCGACCTGGACGATCTGTATCAGTGCGTCATTACGGGAGAAAAGAGCGAAAAATACCACCAAGTCCAGGAAACGCTCAACAATCTCGTTGACGAGTTCAACCTGTTCTACCTATACTCCGCCTTTGTCCGCGACAAACTGATGGTGAACATCTGTTCGGCAACAAGCGAAGCAGAACGCGCCCGAGGTGAACAGGATATGGAACTTCTCGAAACAAGTGACGCATATCCTGAAGAAGAACTGAATAAATTCTCCGTTGCAATTGCAGAAGATCAAATTACATTTTTCGAAGAGACCTCCGAATGGGGCGTCGCCTATACCGGTTGCAAACCCCTGATCAATTCCACGGGAGTCCACTTCGGTCTCTTATGTGCAGATATTTCCATCGAGGCCCTCCGCAACACTCTGCACAAGTCTGTCCTCTACAGTATCCTTTTGACCCTTGGAACAGGCATTCTGTTTGCATCAATCCTTATCTTCTGGTTGCACAAAAACGTGACTGGGCCCATCATCGCTCTCGAAAAAAGCGTCCGCAAATTCGCCGAAAAAAGCCGCGGCAAAAAGAAAGATCCAAAGCACCTCGTCTTCGATGCTCCAGAAATCAATACGCGTAACGAAGTGGAATTCCTTTCTATCGCCATCACCCAAATGTCTAAGGACATGAGGAACTACGTAGAAGACATCTTGGAAGCCGAAGAAACGGCAAAATCCGCGCAAGAAGAAGCGGCCAACATGACCATACTCGCTTACAAGGATGCCTTGACCCATGTGGGTTCCAAAATCGCCTACGACGATTCGGTACGGACTCTCGAAAAGGACTTAAAAGAAAATCTCGTGAAAGAATTTGGCTTCGCCATGATCGACTTGAACAACCTGAAAGTCATCAATGATACTATGGGGCATAAGGCCGGTGATGAACTTCTGCAGGCTGTCGGTACCCTACTGCGCAATACCTTTTTGCACAGCACGGTATAC
>NZ_CALEFV010000297.1 GCF_937877005.1 uncultured Fibrobacter sp.
CGCCTAGTACTTTATGCGAATAAATATCAAGGTACATGCCCGGAGCAAGCGCGAAAGCGTGAGTGAACTCCCGGACGGGAGCTACAAGGTCGAAGTCAAGGCTCCTCCGGTAGATGGGGCGGCGAACGAAGCCATCTGTGAACTCCTGGCAGACCATTTTGGAGTGCACAAAAGGGATGTTTCGGTAGTTTCGGGCGCTACAAACAACAAAAAAATAGTGGAAATTATAAAGTAGGACTCTTGGGAGTCCTTTTTTTATTTATTTTAGGAGTGTTAAGAAGGATGTATTGGGTCAAATGAAAACGGCTCTCAAAAAGTTTTTTGATTTTGAAAACGGCTCCAGCTTAAAAAGCGTGGTATTGCTCATTATTGCCGGCCTGTTATTGAACATCATTCCGGCGAAGATAGCGCTAGCGCTCCATCTGCCGCTATACCTGGACTGTCTGGGTACCATCATTACCGCCATGCTTGGCGGCAACCTGCCGGCAGTCATCGTCGGTTTTACCTCGAATGCGATTAACGGTATTTCGGACCCCGTGACCATGTTCTACGGGGTGATCAGTATTTTTATTGCTGCCCTTGCAACATTCTTTTACCACCAGCGCTTTTTCAAGAACATTCCGCGCCTGTTTGTCGTGATCCTTTCGTTTGCCTTGATCGGCGGCGGAATCGGATCTGTATTTACCTATTTCCTGTACGGATTCAATTTTGGCGAAGGCATTTCGGCTCCGTTCTCGATTGCATTCCACGAAGTCCTTGGCTGGAGCAAATTTACTTCGCAGCTTTGGGCCGACATTGTCCTCGACTTCTTTGACAAGGGCGTTGTCGTTATTTTTGCGGTGTTCCTTTTCCGCTTTATTCCCCGCTTCATCAAGAACCACTTGAATAGGGTGTTCCTGCGCGTCAACAGCAACGATGTCATGAAGAAGATGGTACGTCATTCCTTGCTGCGCAAGGTGGTGTACATGGTGATTGTGGCAGAAGTCCTGTTGGGTGGTCTCGCTTGTACGATTGGCTTTTTCTTGTACCGCGAAAACTCCGTCAATAGCTTTATCGGTATTGCAAACGGTGTGACCAAGGCGGCGTCTACGGCAATTAATCCTGAAAAGGTCGAAGATTATATAGCCCGTGGCTACGAGGTCGATGACTATGCGTTTGTGAGGAAGGTCCTGTACTCTATTAGAGAAAGCTTCCCCCAGACCAAGTACCTGTACGTGTACCAGATTCGGGAAGACGGTTGCCATGTGGTATTCGACTTGGATACCGAAGGTGAACCGGGAGGTAAACCGGGCGATGTGGTGGAATTCGATCCGAGTTTTGAACCGTATTTGTCGACTCTTTTGGCCGGCGGCGAGATTGAACCGATTATCTCGGATGACAAGTACGGATGGTTGTTGACCGTATATCGACCGATCCGCAATTCGTCGAACAAGACGGTTGCCTATATTGCGGCTGATATCTCGATGGAAAATATCATTCGCGACGAAGCAATCTTCTTTATCAAGATGCTTTCGCTGTTCTTTGGTCTTTCGATTATCATCATGAGTATCGTGCTTGAACTGGTGAAGCGCGGCGCTGTGATTCCCATGAACCAGATGTCCTTGGCCGCAATGAAGATTGCTGCCAATACGACTCGCGCCAGCATGCTTGAATCCGAAAAGGTGGACCTTGAAAGCATTAGGGATAGCGTGGAACGCCTCGGGAAAATCGGGGTCAAAACTAGCGACGAAATTGAGCACTTGTACGAGTCCATCTATACGATGGCGAGCGATACCTATAACTTTATCCAGCGTGTGCAGGAACAGAACGAACGTATCCGGCGCATGCAGGAAATCATTATTATGGAATTCGCTGAAGTCGTCGAAGCCCGCGACAAGAGCACCGGTAATCATATTAAGAAGACCGCTGCCTATGTGGAAGCCTTGGCCGAGCAGCTCAAGAAAGAAGGCAAGTTCTCCGACGTGCTCACCGAAGAGTTTGTGCAGAAACTCAAGCGCGCCGCTCCTCTCCACGACATCGGAAAGATTGCCGTGTCCGACTTGATCTTGAACAAGCCGGGCAAGCTCACCGACGAAGAGTTCGGCATCATGAAGAGCCACACCACCGAAGGTTGGAAAATCCTTACGAAGATGGTGGAAGATGCGGGCGATACCATCGATGCAAATTACCTGAACGAGTCGATAGACATGGCCCACTACCACCACGAGAAGTGGGACGGCACGGGTTATCCGACAGGAATCAAGGGCGAAGAGATTCCACTCTCAGCAAGAATTATGGCGGTTGCCGATGTGTTCGATGCCCTGGTCGCCGAACGAGTATACAAGAAGCCCTTTACCTACGAGAAGGCGATGGCGATCATTACCGAAGGAGCGGGCAGACATTTCGACCCGGAAATTGTCGAAACATTCACGCATATATCTGAGAAGCTCTACAGCGAAAGGACGAGGCTTGATCAGTCCGGCTCCGAAGCGAGCATCGAACTTGATAAATCCACGGCTCCAGAAAAGAGTGACGCCCCGAAGTCGTAGAGAACAGGGGTGAAACGCTTTGTCTGTAGGTGGCGGAGCCTTGTACCCGGCTATTTTGAACAAATGAACTGTCATTTCGCCCCTTGATTTTGTATTTTTGTCGCTTTTGTGATTGGTTGGGAAGGCCGTTTCCGTTTTTTTTGTTAAATTTGCGATGAAAAATAAACTGAAACGAACTGTGGGAGGACCTATGAAAGTTGCTTTGGTTACAGGTGCTGCACGTGGCATTGGTAAGGCTGTGGCACTGCGTTTTGCCGAGCAGGGAGCCGATGTGGCTATTACCGATTTGGTGATTAACGAGGCTGCGGAGCAGACCGTAAAGGAGTTGGAGGCTTTTGGCGGTAAGGTGAAGGCCTACGCCTCAAATGCAGCATCGTTTGATGAGGCTCACGAGGTGGTGAAGCAGGTGGTTGAAGATTTTGGTCGCATAGATATATTGGTAAATAACGCAGGTATCACGAAGGATGGCCTTATGATGCGTATGTCGGAGGCACAGTGGGACGCTGTGATAAATGTGAATTTGAAGTC
>NZ_CALEFV010000298.1 GCF_937877005.1 uncultured Fibrobacter sp.
TGGCTGCCCAGGCGCTTCACATCAAGCGCATTGCAACTCCGGTGAGTTGCAACACGTCGCTCGAAAAATCCAACAGCTTCGAGAAAATCTGTCGCACACGCATCGGCAGCCCCTACGTGATTGCCGGCATGGAAAGCCTGATGGACAGCGCCGACAAGAACGCCTCCGTAGCTGGCTACGAGGCAAACGGCGGATTCCTGCTGCAGACCGACCTCACCCGCGAATTTGCCGACGGCACCCGTACGCTCAAGGCACTCCCGACCCGCGATGCACTCCTCCCGATGCTTGCCGTGATGGTACGCGTCCGCGAAGAACGCATGTGCGTCGTGGACCTGCTCAAGAAACTCCCGAAGCGTTTCACGCTCAGCGACCGTCTCAAGGAATTCCCGACCGAGACCTCGAAGGCGAAACTTGCCGAAATCCGCGAAAAGAAACTCGGCGAAAAGCTGTTCGGCTCGCTCACTGCGAAACCAAGCCGCTTCAAGCCCAAGGACGGCTCCGCCCCCAAGCCCTTCCATGGCAAGGTGGTCTCCATCGACGAGACCGACGGATATCGCATGGAATTCGATTCCGGCGACATCGTCCACCTGCGTCCCAGCGGAAACGCCCCCGAATTTCGCTGCTATGTGGAGACCGAGGACAAGGTACGCTCCGCCGAACTTCTCGAAGCCTGCATCAAAATCATGGAAGGCTGGCGTAAGTAACGCCTAATTTTGTATCTTGTCGTATATGTTTAGAAGATTCCTCGCCGTAGCACTTTCCACCGCATCCCTAGCACTTGCCGGGGAGCACTGGAACGTCGATGCGGGTGGAGTCTCGATGAAGTATCTCTCGATGCAGATCTCGGCACGCAACGCGGCCCTTTCCGGCGCAGGCGTCGCCGACGCTACCCGCGCCTCCGAAATTTCGCGCAACCCGCTCGCCATGAGCTTCGTGCAGGAAGCCGAAGCGGGCGTGAACCACATGATATTCCCCGAATACACCGCCGACGACTTCACGGCGACCTACTTCGCGCTGCCATTCAGTTTCCTAGATTTCCCGCTCACATTCTCGCTGGGCGCCGAATTCCTGGGCTACGATGGCATCGAAGGCCGCGACGAGGAAGGCTTCAAGACATCGGAATACGGTGCCTATGCCTGGACTCTCGAAATGGGACTCGGTAGCCGCGGCAAGGTGTTCAACTGGGGCGCCACGGCGCGCTTCAGCCAGCAGACGATCGACGACCAGTCCGCTATCGCCATCCTCGGCGACATCGGCGGATCGTATCGCGTGAACGAATACCTCGCCTTCGCTACGACCCTCACGAACTTCGGCTACATGGGCGACTACGACGGCGAAAAGGAAACTGCCCCCATGGCCGTACAGGCGGGCCTCACAGGAATCGTCCCCATCGCAAAGCTTTTCGGGCTGCAGAGTCTCTGGAACCTGCACCTGTCCGCCGACGCCTATCGCCGCGCCGACATGGAAGACCCCGAATGGCGTTTCGGCGGCGAAATCGACTACATGGAAACGCTCGCCCTGCGCATCGGCTACGCGGCTCGCCCCGACACCGAAGACGGAGTGAGCGCAGGTATCGGCCTCACCTTCGGCATGATCGTCTTCGACTACGCCTACAGTCCGAAAAAGGCCTTCGATGGCGGCTACCATTACCTGACGCTGGGACTGAAGTTCTAGCTGCAGTGTTTCTTGATCTGATAGTTCAGGCACCCCCTGCTAATTCCGAGCTTCTGCGCAGTGAGACTCCTGTTGCCCTCGTTCCGCGCAAGTTCCAAACAAATTAAGTTCCATTCGGGCGATACCGTATAGCGTCTCTCCCTTTCGCAGACCTCACCGGAATAGCCGCGCGCACGCCCGGCCGACTCGCAAAATTCGTCTTCCAGGACCTCGGCAAGATTCACGCCGTAGGGCCGCAGCAGCGAGAAACGCTGAAGTACGTTCTTTAGCTGCCGCACGTTCCCGGGCCACCGCTTTTTCGACAGCTGCACCATTTCCCGATCCGTAAGGGGGCCCAGGCCGCCGGCGTTCTGCACGATATCTTCCCACAGGTCAGCGGCAAGCTTCTCGAAATCATCGCGTTCGCGCAGCGGCGGAATTCTCACCGGAAAGACATTCAGGCGAAAGTAGAGGTCCTCGCGAAAACGCCCCGAGCACACCTCCTCGCGCAAGTCGCGGTTCGTGGCGCATACGAGTCTAAAATCGACGGGAACAGCCTCGCTTCCGCCTAGCGGCATCACGGTGCGTTCCTGCAAAATCCGCAGAAGCTTGCACTGCGTTTCGAGCGGCATCTCGCCAATTTCGTCGAGAAACAGCGTGCCGTGTTCCGCCGAGCGCACGATCCCGGGGCGCGCCTCGTTGGCACCGGTAAAGGCGCCCCTGCAATGCCCCTCGAGCACGCTCTCGGCAAGTCCCTTCGCAATCGCACCGCAGTTCAGCGCAACAAAAGGCCCGCCCGCCCTGCCGCCATGCGAGTGGATAAAGCGGGCGGCCACCTCCTTGCCGGAACCGGATTCGCCAAGCAGAAGCACCGAGACATCGGAGCCGGCCGCAATGCGTAGCATGGTTTCGTGTCTGTTCATGTGGTCTCCTACGCTATATACGCAATAACAGACCCGATGTGAACCGGGCCGCGACGAATTTTACGCCACGGCCCGTTTTTTTACAGAATTAAACGAACTATTTCGAAATGACGGCAATGCTTTCGAGACACGCCCTGTACTCTTCCGAGTTGTCTTTACTGTAGCTGTACGCCCAGACATATTCGTTTCCGTCATCATCCGTCATCTCGTAATCCAGATCGAGATAATCCTTGTTTTCCGCCTTGCACAGTTCCGCAGTCACTCCGCGCTTCACGTAGTCAAGCCGACAAGAGGTATCGCCCTGTTTCACGGTAATCGAAATATCGAGGTCAAGGTCTCCCCCCTCGCTAAAGCGGGGTTCATCCCTTTCTACCGTGGCGGTATAGGTCTTTCCGCCAAGAGTGAAGGTCTGGCTAGTCTTGGAAATCTTGTCGATCGTGATGTCGGCATTGTTCAGCACCTGCATCCAATAGCTAGATCCGACTGCATCGTAAATATCCGGGGCAAACACCTCGGCATCACCGCCCAGCAGCATGTCGTAGAGGTATACCATGAAATAGGTGCGCATGTATCCGTCGGGGTTTTCCTCAAGAAACTTATCTGGATGATAGCTGAAGACCGCGTCGACCGTTTCCTCGCCGAAATTCATGACATGCGTCATGTAATGCGACTCTTCGTCACAGAGTACTTCATTTTCTTCACGGTCGTATTCGCAGAACGTATTTCCCCAGGTTCCGCGAATCTTTCCATTGGTCCCGCCCACGTACATTTCGGCATAGCGGCCAGCCCTGCCATTATAGAGATTATAGAACAGCAGCGTATCGCCGCGGAACGCATACACCATGGTATCAGCGGATGCGAACGCCTTGACCTTTTTCCAGATGTATTCACCATCGCTTACGACACACTGGTTTTCGTACTGGACATCCGCAGCAAGGATCACCATGTTCCGCGATTCATTCAAAACGAACGAGCCGGATACCGTATAGCTCAGGCCATCATCCGCAATAGGATCTTGTTTTGCAGAACTTGAAGATCCGGCATCATCGGAAGAATTCAAGGAATCAGAGGATTCGATCGATTCTCCGTCAGCACCGGAGGAATTTTCTCCGCTGCACGCGACCACCCAGAAAGCGGTCAACGCCAAAGTCACAAGCAATCCTCTTTTCATCGAGCACTCCCTTTTTTACCCAAACAATATACGAAATCCATGTCAAGAAAGGGACTTAATTTTCGACAAGCTTCTGCATTTTCTTGAGATGTTTCTGCAAACGATCCTTGCGGGCGGAATCCTTCTCGACAGCCTTCTTGTATAGGAACGGGGCTACTACATGATCCTCGTAACCGAGCATCTGGCACACGCAATGTACGAATTCGTCAGTATTCGTCGCCCTGTAGCGGTACGCCCATTCATACTCATTGCCATCGTCATCATAATCTTCTTCAAAGCGAAGATTATCCACATTTTCAGCCTTGCACATGGCCTTGGTCGGATTCCTTTTTTCATAGTCCAGATTGCAGGTGGTGCTTCCGTCCGTCAGGCTGATGGAAATCTCGACTTCCTCGTCCGCGTACTCATCCAGATTCATGTCGATCTTATCCAGAGAAACCGTAAGGGTCTTGCCGTTCTGCCTGAAGGTCTGACTTTTCTCGGAACTTTCGACGATCTCGATACCAAATTCCTCTATGCCGGTCTGCAGGTTGCCTTCTTCATATTCATCGAAATCATATATCTGATCCGCATAGATCTCGCCGTATCCATAGCCAAATTGAATCAGCTGATACAAATCCAGCATGAAATCGGAATTCATGTAACCCTTGGCCTCGATGTCCTCGAGATACAGATCGTAATTATATTCGTAATTTGCGGAAATTTCTCTTTCGGAGAAATTTATGGTATACTTTACATAGCGGGCCTCTTTCTCGTAACATTCCGTTACGCCCTCGCCCCTGGAATGTTCGCAGGAAATACCGTTCCAGGTACCGTAAAGCTTTCCTGGAGTTCCGCCCAAATACATCTCGCCGTAATTATCCAGTTCTCCGTCCTCAAACCCATAAAGAACCAGCGTGTCACCCAGGAACTCGTACTTCATCTTCACCAGTCTTTCGTCGTTCAACTTGACATTCTTCCAGATTATCGAACTATCAGGTTCACGGACACATTTGTCCTGATATGATTCGGGTTCCGTTACGACGAGCATCTGCTGCGCCTCGTCCACGGAAAGAGCAGCCCTCTGCGTCATGACAACGTTACCCGTATCGGAAGAACTGTCGTCACCACAGGCCACCATCATCAGGGCCGAAGCTGCGGAAACAGCCAAAAGAAACTTCTTCATATTATCTCCTTTTTAAAATCCACGGGAAGAATATAAAAAATTCCCCGCCGACCGGGGAATCCTTTAAATTAATTCGTTCGTAATTTATCTTCCGGAAAGCTTCTGCAACCTTTCGTACACCTTCCGGATGCGCTTCTTTGCATCAACATTCTGCCGGGCCATCTTCTTGTACATGGCTCCATAGGGCGACGAGGCGATATCCCTAAGGCAATCGACGAATTCGTCCATGTTAGACTTCGTATAGTACGAAATTTCCACATAGTCTTCTTCGCCTTCCATTCCATAGTATTCGCCGTAATCGTCGTAGTCATCGTAGTAGTCGTTTTCAAGGAGGTCATAATCTATATCCAGGAACTCCCTATTTTCCTCCTTGCAAAGGCCCTTGTCTACCTCCTTCTTCATCTCGGTCAGTTCGCAGGTAATTTCCCCATGCGTCACCGTCACGCTGACATCGTAACCGCCCTGGATATCGGCCGTAGTTCCCTGGACGCTCGCCTCGATGTTATCCAGCAGCTCGACCTTGTTCAGCTTTACGGTATACGGTTCGCCGCCCATCGTAAAGGTCTGGCTCATGTCCGTCTGCTCGCTCACAGTAATCATTTCCTCCCGGAAATCCTGCACGTAGCTTTGCGCATCCATGAATAGCCCCGAAAGGTCGGGTTCCACGGAAATCCCGCTCAGGTTCAGGTACAGCATGTACATAAAATAGCTGTCCATGTAATTTGCCGTTTTCTCGACATGCTCGGTAAACCCGTCCGTATCGACACGGGCGTTCACGCTCACCTTCCCCGGCGAAAAATGGTAAGCGCCGGCCAAATAGCTACCCATCGCCTCGTCGCACACCGTCTCGTCGGACTTCGTGTCATAAAGGCAGCCCGTATAGGTCCAGTCCCCGTAGACATCCCCGGACTTGCCACCCACGTACAGCTCCGCATCCTTGATGCATCCTTCCGTGCAGTCGGTAAGCAGTAACGTATCGCCATGGAACTGATAAGCGTAGCTATAGTAAATGGGCCCCGAAGAGACATTACGCCAGTTGATGGTCTTGTCATCGAGCACGCACATCTCCATGGTCAACCCTTCCAGGACCATCGTCAGCCTCTGCATTTCCTCGTCCACCGAGAGAGTGCCGTTCATGACGATATCGCCATTGTTGACACCCGTGGTGCCGCCACCGTCGTCGCTGCAGGCCGCCATGAACAGGGGCAGTGCCGCTACCGATGCAAGTAATGCTTTTTTCATCTAAAAACCTCCTGATAGTATCTATTTAATGAATATAATCAAAAAAAACGGAGCGGGAACAAATTTTCGCCCCCTGCCAGCCATTGCCGCACCCTCCCTATTTTTCTATAATTGCGCCCGCGCGGCGGTAAAATGCCGTCGCAGACATAGACACAATAACCAAGTGGCTGGCCAGATGGGTAGGCTTGGGCACGACGACCGTGAGGAAAGCGGTTGCGCTCGAAGCCGAGAGGTTTGGTGGCCCAAAAGGAAAAAATGAGTCAAAGAATCGTATGTAAGTTCGGCGGCAGCTCTGTCGCCGATGCCGGCCAGTTCAAGAAGATCAAGGCCATCGTTGAATCCGACAAGAACCGCAAGGTCATCGTCGTTTCCGCCCCCGGCAAGCGCAATCCTAAGGAAACCAAGCTTACCGACCTCCTCTACAGCACCTACGACCTCGCCTCCAAGGGCCTCGACTTTTCGACCCCGTGGAACCTGATCCGTCAGCGCTACGACGAAATCTGCAACGATCTCGGCCTGGGTGACAAGCTCACCGAAGACCTCGACAGCCTCGAAGACAAGCTCAAGAACCACCCCGAATCCGTCAGCACCGACTTCCTCGTGAGCCGTGGCGAATTCCTGTGCGCACGCCTCATGGCCAAGTACCTGGGCGCGAACTTCGTCGACACCTTCCCGCTGATCACCTTCGACGACAAGTACCGCATTACGCCAAAGACCTACGAAGACATCGCGAAGACCTTGTCTGACGAAAACCAGCTTTATGTGCTGCCGGGATTCTACGGCAGCAACCTCCGTGGCGAAGTCAAGACCTTCAGCCGTGGCGGTTCCGACATCACGGGCGCTATCCTTGCCAACGGCATCGATGCCGCCAAGTACGAAAACTGGACCGACGTTTCGGGCATGCTCATGGCTGACCCGCGCATCGTCGAAAATCCGCTGCCGATCGAATACGTGAGCTACCGCGAAATCCGCGAACTCGCCTACTCCGGCGCCAGCGTGCTCCACGATGAATCCATCGCTCCGTGCCGCGCGAAGAAGATTCCTATCAACATCCGCAACACGAACCGCCCGCAGGATCCGGGTACCATCATCGGCCCCACTCCGGAAGAAGCAAAGCTCCCGATTACGGGCGTTGCCGGCCGTAAGGGCTTCTCGATGATCTACATCGAAAAGTCCATGATGAACAAGGAAGTCGGTTTCGGTCGCCGCGTGCTCGCCGTGCTCGAAAGCGAAGGCCTCTCCTACGAACTGTGCCCGAGCGCCATCGACTCCATGAGCATCGTGGTGGATAGCAAGGCTCTCGACGCCGTGCAGGACGTGGTTCTCGAAGACATCACGCAGCAGATGCGCCCCGACCGTATCAAGGTGTTCCCGGGTATCGCACTCATCGCTACCGTGGGTCATGGCATGACGAACAAGATCGGTGTGGCTGCAAAGCTCTTCACCGCTCTCGCCGACAACAAGGTGAACGTCCGCATTATTGACCAGGGTTCTTCGCAGATCAACATCATCACCGGTGTTGACGAAGCCGACACCGAGAAGGCCATCAAGGCCATCTACGGCGCATTTGTGAAATAATCCGCAATTGAGAAAAGAAAAACGACCCGGGTTTCATCCGGGCCGTTTTCTATTTTTTACGCATGCTCAAGAATTACATCTTCGACCTGGGCGGAGTCATTCTGGACATTCGGATGCAGAACGCATTCGAGCGTTTTGCCGCTTTGGGGCTGCCTGCCGTCGAACTTGAAAAGGGCGGAGCAACTACTCAGCTGATGGAAGACTACCAGCTCGGTTTCGTGGACACGCAAAGCTTCTGCGAACAGATTGCAGGCAAATGCAATGCAGGGACTACTCCGCACGATATCGAAAAGGCGTGGAACTCCATCTGCCTTAACATCGCCGAACGCAAGCTGAATGCGCTCCGCCGCCTGTGCCAAAGAAAAGACATCACCGTTTCGCTTTTGAGCAATACCAACGAACTGCACTGGGAATATTGCTGCAAGAACTGGTTCAGCGCAAACGGCAACCATCTTGAAGATTTTTTTGACCACATCTTTCTGAGCCAGGAACTCCACCTGCAAAAACCCGACCCGAAAATTTTTGAAGCGGCGATTCGCACATTGAACGCCAATCCCGGCGAAACCATCTTCATCGACGACAGCGCCGACAATACCGCCGCCGCGGCAGCCTGCGGTCTGCAGACCCTTCACATCACTCCCGGTGTGGACTGGGTAAAAAATTTGTTCATTCCAATAGGTGCGTGATGTCAAGGATCCTTTTCTCTATACTCGCCATTCTGTCTTTGGCTGTCCTTCTCGAAGCCTGCTCCGAGTCGTTCACCGACTCCCGCGACGGGCAGAGCTACGATATCGTGAAAATCGGCGAACTCACCTGGATGGCCGAGAACCTGAATTACGAAGCTGAAGGGAGCGCATGTCCCGAAGGCGACAGACGAAACTGCTCCAAGTACGGGCGGCTCTACACCTGGGAAGAAGCAAAACACATTTGCCCCGAGGATTGGCGACTCCCCGACAGTGCAGATTTTGAACAACTTATCGAAAATGCCGGCGGCACAGAAGTCGCGGGTTTTGCACTCAAGTCCACCAGCGGTTGGTTTAAGAAAGGCAATGGTTCTGATGACTTCGGCTTTGACGCACGCCCTGCAGGTTACCGCCTAGCAGGTCGCGATGACAGCGGCACAACTTCGGGCGGCAAGTTCGACGGCATCGGCGGCTATGCCCACTTCTGGAGCGCCTCGGAAACCCCCGACGGGCTCGCCCACTACCTACTGCTCGATTTCAGCACCAAGGCCGCCAAACTCAGCGCCTTCGGCAAAGACGAAGCGCGGTCGGTTAGGTGCGTGAAGTAAATTATTATTCGAGAAGCATTAAAGTTCGCGAATTTCTTCTTCGGAAAGCTTGGTCGTTTCCTTTATAATGGAAATATCGACACCCTTATCGCGCAGGTTCTTCGCGATTTCGCGGGCTTTTTTAAGGCCACCGCTGTATTCCCAGCTGGCCTGCTCAACATCTCTCATCATCGTGCTAATCATATATCTAGCACTAAAATTACACAATTTTACTTCATTTTGCAAGACCTTGAACACGGGATCCGCAGCAAATTCGCTAAAATCAGCTTCACGATTAAGCGTGTCGATGGCACGTAGCCACTGCGCAATGCGACTATTGTCGTTCGCAAACACATCTTTCTGCCTAAGGAACTTGTTCACTTCGATGAGCGTAACAGTCTGACGCTCAAAAAACACCCGCTGTTCCTGATTGCGCAACTGCACCTTGTGACGATAATTCGGGGATTCCTTGAAAGCATCAAAAAACTGGAAACTGACCACATGCAAATTTTCCAGGCGAGTAAACTTTCCAACCTTTTCCATGCCGCTCGTAAGGCGAGCCACATAAAGAACCAAACGGTCATTGAACAGAGAATCGTTATTTTCATGCTGAACATCAATGGAAATACGGTCACGCGGAATTCCTTCGCCACGATCATTGCTCAACAACAAGTCTGGTTCAACACTGCGGTACCCTAATTCGCCTGGAATATAGGGGTTTACAAGCTTCGGGTTCTCGATGCGGTCCGAACCCACAAGATTCAGCGCCGCATTCAGCAAATCCGTCGTAAGCATCAAGTTCTTCTCGCTTGCAAGAATTTTCTTGATGCATCCATCATTGTAGAAATAAACATTCCGATTCTCGTATTCCTTGACAACTGCATCAAGGTCAAGTCCGCTGTTATCTGCATTTTTCAGATTCCGCTGAAAAACGACAAATTCTTCTCTAGTCATTTAATCCTTTTTAACAATCCGTCGTGGGATATTCCACAAAGAGATAGCGAAAATGTCCCTATCTTTAGGTATACACGCTTTTTTTGACTTTTTGGCACCTTTTTTAGATGTAAAATTTTCAAGATTCCTATACGGAAGCCGCCATGGGCATTGTCGCCATGAAGTACGCTTTCAATAAAGACAACTTGCTTGCAATCCTGCCGAAATTCAAGGGCGCGCTGCAGAAGATGCCATACAACAAGGCGACTTGCATTATTTCCAAAGTGAAGTTATATTTAGAGGAGTATGTAGATGGCAACCTCATCAAGGAGCTGGACATGGCTTTCAAGAGCATAGGACAGAAATACGGGTTCGTAAGTGCCGGCGATGTCCGCCGCAAGATGGTGGCAGACGCCATTGCCGACACGGAGCATAAAGCCCTTGAAGAAAAACTAAACACGGCGAGAGGACTCCTGCAAGACGGAGTTTCAATGGAAATCCTGACGCGGCGATTCAACCTTACCGAAGAAGCAATTCTCGGAAAGTAGACTTCAAAACTTACAAAATGTCACAACGGCTCCCGATGGGGAGCCGTTTGCGATATTAACCTGTCCGGAGCTTTATCCACTTGCGAAACCACTCGGGTTCGGAATCTACGCCATCGGCAAGAACCTTGAGCCGTCGCTTTCCGAGGCGTTTGTCCAAAAGGGCTAGCAGGCGAATGAAGTAATTCTCGTTGGTAAAGGATTCCTCAAACGAAAGCTCGTTCAAGAACCTGTGAACAAGAACATCACATTATCGGAACTGTCATCGGACGCAGGGACATTCCCGAACTTCTTGATTATCTCATTCTTGTCAACCTGCGAACAAACACACAATACATCTGAACGATACAGCTCAACATAGTATTGCGGATTTGTAGAAAACCAGACTTCGTCATCCACCAAAGTGGAGAACACATTCATTTCGGTGAACCAAAGCCTGTTTTCCTTGTCCCTATTTGTCCTATAGACATCGTAGTGAAATTTCACACGATCTTTAAGCACGTCGCAAAGCCGCGATTCCAATACTTGTCTAGTCTTGCTCCACATGGGGATCCATAGTTTCCTTTAGAACTTTTTTATAAACGGTTACACGCAAAGGAACGACCGCCCCCGTTTGAACAATCGCTGTCAAGCGGTGCTGTCCGTTCCAAAGTCGCCCCGTATCAAAAACCTCTATACCGGGAAACGGTCGCCATTCCCCGCTCTTGATTTTTCTGCAAAGCAAGTCTACCTTCTCGCAGGAAATTCTACGATTGTGCGGGTTATATGAAAGCCACCACGACGCCATCTCTGGCGTCACGGCGACAATATCGCGTGATACTCTCCTAAGGCTACACTTTACTTTATTTTCAATTTCTTGCGCCATTTTTCTTCGGCGGTCTTGGTCAAGCAATCATTTTTCATGTCGCTGCAAGGGACCGGGTAATATACATAGCCATTCTCGTCTTTTTCACTGTGGTCAAAATCGGATAGACTTTTAATTTTGTTCCCTTTTTTATCGAGGAGGAAAACATCGTCTGAATCGCCTGAGTAACGAAGATAGTCGGAATACTCAATGTCACCACCCCAATCTTCTATTTCGTAAACACTTCTAAAATAAGAGGGTATTTTATAAGCTTTATCTGCACAACAATCTAATTCGGAACCCGTTTCCAGTATTTTCTTTACAGGAACTATTAGGAAGTCATTGGCATAAACAAGAACACGCGATGTGTCGATTTCGCAGTTGTTCCCATATTCGTCAACATGGTTGACAAAAGCGCAATCTCGCGGATCCCATTCTTCATCGGTTAATTCTCTATACCGCTCTGCGGTTTCGTTAAAATCTATGCAGTGCCAGAATTTTCCGTCTTTTGCTTTGCCCCTGCCGATTCCCAAATCGGCTACGTCTTCGGCTTCCCAATATATATCGAATTCAAGACCGTCTGCGGCCATCTTTTCAAATATTTTGATAGGCAGATTCCAGGCTGTTTGAAAATTTAGGTCTCCACACAAAATGTCGCGCAAGGCAAGTCCGTCTCCGTAATCCATGGCATCGGTTTTAGTACCCCAATTTTCTATACGCCACTCGTACCAGTCCTCGTTACTGCTGTTCTTTTTCGCCGTCGATTTTTTCTTCACAGAAGCGGTTTTCTTGGCTGGAGATTTGGCGGCCTTTTCTTTTTCGTAATCAGGTTCGGGGATAACGAGTGACAGCGAAAAATCGCCATTGCCTTCGCCATACAGCTTGATGAACTTTTCAATATTCTTCTTGTCCATCGTGATAGTAGTTGTTACTGACATCATAAAATAATCCTCCAAACAAAACTATATTAACATGTTCTTGATGTAACCGGGTGTATATTCCCCACCAAAAAAAACTTCTTTCTCCTTATACCATTTAGGGATTTTGCCCATTTTTTCTAGAGCAGAATCCTTGAAGGCATCCTCCATGTCCGTCTCATCGGACACCTTCCACTTGTTTAGGTCTCCAGTGAACTGAGATCCAGAAAACATGCCCCACATATTGGTCACCTTGGATACATTCCATTTACTGATATCACCGGCGAATTGTGAAAGATCCTCATCAGAAAACAAATCACTCATATCTGTAATTTTAGATACATCGATGAAATTCAAGTCACAATTTGTACCATTCTGTTTTATGGCTGCTAAATTTTTTTTCCTTAAATCATCTTTATTTTTTTTGCAACAACCATTTTTTGTTCAGTGGTCTTTTTAACTACAGTCGCCTTTGGGGATTCTTCAGCTTTTTGAGGTTTAGAGTACTTCTTATAGGCATTTTTCTTAAGGTGATATTTCCCTTCGTCGTCTTCAACCAAGTCATCTTCAGGGAATGCACAATAGTTTTTGAACTTGGAATGATCAAAGTCCTTCAATACTTTTAGGGGCTTGTCGTTTTTGTCGAAAAGAGGAATTTGATTGCCATTCCCGTCATCAAGAAAAAGATAGTCGTTGCCGTAAGCCGATTCATTGAACTTGAACCCTTTTTTCAGAACGAGAGCCTTGAGGTAAGGAGGATTCTTGTAAATGGTAGATTGCCAATAGCCAACACCCTCATCATCTTCGTCTATCATATCTGCTACAGGCAAAATCTTAAAGTCAACATTGTCGCCAAGAACCTGGACAGTCGGATAGTTATACATTTCTATTAGGCATTCCTGTCCATATTCATCCGTA
>NZ_CALEFV010000299.1 GCF_937877005.1 uncultured Fibrobacter sp.
AATAGATCATCAGGATACGACGGCATCGTTGCTCGAAAAGATGGTCGTTCCCGGCTGTGAGGCTTTGGATGAGGCACTTCGCCAGTTGCACGAGGGTCGCGAGAAGGATCTGACGCAGGATCATGCTCAGGCCTCGGGCGCCCCGAAACTGAAAAAGGAAGAAGGCCTGATCGATTTCAATCTGCCCGCGAAGGTCATTCACGACCGTATTCGCGCTTTCAATCCGTGGCCGGGTGGATATGGAAAGCTCGGTGGACGCATGGTTTACCTGCGTAAGACAGATACTCCCGAAAATGGTCCAAAACTTGTCCCGGGTGCAGTGGAGTTCAAGGATAACCGTCTTTATGTCGGTACGGGCGAGGGACTTCTCGAAGTGATTGAAATTCAGGCTGAGGGTAAAAAGCCGATGCCGGTTGCCGACTTTATGCGCGGAATCCAGAACCGCGAAGGACTTTGCTTTTGTTAGGTGAATCGCTGAAAGAACGAATGGACGCTTACCGAGTCCTCCTGCTTTGGCAGAGAGAGGGCACTTTCATCAAGGAAAGTGGCCTTTCCCCTTTTGCGATGGAGCTTGCCTTGGGCGTATGCCGTAGGCATCTTTACTTGCAGTTCTTCATTAGGGGACTTGTGAAAAGGATGCCTTCGATGGAAGTCTCTACGGTGCTGGAACTGGGACTTTTTCAGATGTTTTTCATGGAAGTGCCGGACCATGCCGCCGTCGCGACGAGCGTGGATCTTGCTAAGGCGGCGAACCTTCACGAAGGTTCCGCGCGGCTCGTGAATGCCGTGCTGCATGCCGCGCGCAGGTCCGGATTGCCCAAGCTTCCACCGCAGCGAATCCGTCGCGTGTCCATCGAGAATTCTGTGCCCGAATGGTTGGTGCGTCGCTGGTTCGATATTTACGGAGGCAATTGCGCCGAAGCGATGGCGAAGGCGACTCTGGATCGACCTGCGGAATGGATTCGCGTGAATTTGCAGAAGACTTCTGCTCCGGTGCTAGCCCAAAAACTCGGTATCACGGGTGCATCAATCCTCTATGACCGATATGTGCAAATTCCCGATGGTGTCAAGCTGAAGTCCCTTTTGGAATCGGATTCTTTTGCGAGGGGTGAATTTAGCTTGCAGAATCCTTCGGCTTATCAGGTTGTCAAGTTGCTTGATCTGAAACCGGGAAATCATGTATGGGATGCTTGCGCGGCTCCCGGAGGAAAGGCTGCTCTCATGGCCGAGATGGATTCTTCTCTTGATATCCTGGCGAGTGATTCCTCGGAAGCGCGTGTGCTCAAGATGCATGATCTTGTAGACCGTCTGGGACTTTCGAATGTCCGCGTGCAGTGCGTTGATGCGCTTTCGTCGAATAAGGGGCCTTTTGACAGGATTCTTCTTGATGTTCCATGCAGCAACATGGGTGTTATTGCGCGTCGTCCGGAATCGGTATACCGACTGACTCCGGAAACAATCCGGGAACTCGCCGAACTGCAGTACAAGCTGCTGGAATCTGTTTCGGCATGTCTTGCGACCGATGGAATTCTTGTCTACGCGACATGTAGCCCCGATCCCGATGAAACGACGAAAGTGGTGAATCGATTCGTAAAGGAAAATCCGGAATTCGAAAAAGTTGGCCATGCAGTTCTTCCTGGCGTGGAAGATTCTCGCCTGGATGGCTTCTATGCGCAGGCTCTGCGGAGAAAGAAATGAAAACTTTGAACAAATTGATTCTTACCTGCGTGCTGTCATTTTGTACATTGCTGTTTGCTCAGTCGGCTCCTCGCAATGTCGAAGATGTCGCTTTTTCTCATGGGTTTATTTCTATTGAAGGGGGAGAAGCCTATCCCTTTGGAAATTTGGCCGAGGCAGTCTACAATACCTTTTATGGCGGACTTAACTTCCGTTATTCTTACTGGGAAAATGTGGATGGAATCGTCATGTTCCACTACTCGTATTTTGAACCTCGTCCAGATGAAGTGGCTTATGACGGTGTACATCAAGTTTCGGGGCGTTTGGGGCTAGACTGGCGTTGGCCGCTGATCAGTCCGATTGTATTGGGAGCAGGCTTTGCTTGTAGCTGGACGCGGGCTGATTTGGATGATGATGTCGTAAAGGATAAGATTTACAGATTGCCGGGTGGAACGCTCGGTGATAACGAAACAGAATTTGGCTGGTATGCTCGCTTGAATGTCGTCCTTTGGAATTTCGAAAAGTATCGTGTCGGCTTTAACTTTATGTGGGAAGAAATCTGGACATTGCCTGAACGCTCTGATATGTTGTTTGTAGGCATCTATGTAGAAAGGAAGCTCTGGTAATGAAGAAGTTTTCCCTAATTTCGTCGCTTCTTTTATCTGCGGGCGTTGCTATTGCACAGATTCCTGCCGAAATGGAAGGTATGGAGTATGAAACTCGTGCAGACGGGACATTTTTAATTGGTGGTCCGACATTTGCTTTTGATCGGGTGTTGGGTGCAGGAGGTGTACATTCCGAAAGTGAACTTTGGACCCCTGCAAAACTGCGCGACCGTTTACTTTTCAATCGCTGGTCGGGAACGCCCTCGTGGACTCCGCTTGAACCGGGAATTTGGGTGAAGACGGGTAATGAGTTGGGCGACCTGATCTATCAGGATTTTATTACTGCTGATAGTCGCAGGCCTGAAAATAGGACCCCTATCTTGGAGGGTGGTTTCCGTAGCCCTAGTTTCATGGGCTTTTGGGCAACGGCGAGATTCTTTCAGGACGATCATTTCTGTAGCGGAGCGTACAGTTATCGTCGAGAATCGGTAGAAGGCAACTACACTCATTTGGGCGCGAACTGGGCGATGTTCAGCTCTGTCTATGGTGGCGTCGGTTTTACGAATTCGCTCATAAACGCATCCATGTTGGTGGGCGAGGAATACATATGGTTTTATACGGCGACTTCTCGTTGGATTCCTGCTCATTACAAGCCGCGAGTGGAATCCCGTGCAGATATAGGGAATTTGTCGATTACGCTTGCCTATGAAGATATTGAATATGAAAATCTACTTAAGAAGGAGAACGGTTCTCGCAAGGAAGTAAATGGATCCGTCTACTACAGGTGTGGCAAGGCTTGTCAGCAGGGTGTCTTCCAGTTGTCAGCAGGACTTGCTTTTCGTGCGGTAGACGATTCGGGTATGGTCTATACGGAATTGGATGAAGACCGTGTTGCGTGGCCCTTCATGGAACTTCGTGTACAGCCGGTGCGCCGTTTGACGGCCGATGTGACTTTTGGTATCAATGAGCGTGATTGGCTTGTCCAGGATAGTGTCCAGTTTGAGATCCCTGCCCCGCAAAATATGGGTGCTGTAGTGGGTGTCAAGAATGTGTCGGGTTCACGTTTGAATCCGCTTGCGGATACAAAGGAATTTTTTGGCAATCATGAAGTGGATTTGATTGCAGATGGTCAAATGAACCTGATTCAAGCCTATGCTTCGTATGTGGATACTCTGGAAAATATGGCGAGCATCGGCGGCCGCGTAAGTTTGTGGACGGAACATGGTGCGGAAACTTTTGATGTTGAGTCGTATGAAATCGATAAGAAACATCACATGAAATGGCGTTATGGAAATGTATCAAGAATCCATGATTGGATCAAGGGTATTACGGGCGAACTATGGCTGCATGCATGGTATCGCGACATGTTCAGGTTCTCGGCGATGACGGGCTTTGAACATGTCGATGGTCCGATAGATAATGCCGAAGTGACGCCTGCAGAATTCTATACAGGCTTTACCGGTGACTGGCTATTGAACAGGACTTTCAAAATATCGCATTCGCTGCGCTATAGGAGTGACGCAAAGTGGAACCTTCGTTCGTCAAATCCGATGGTGGTCAAGGGTGACTGGGTGTGGGATGCGTCATTCTCGCAGCTTTTCCCGAAATATGGTATCACTTTGACGGGAACGCTGTTGCATGTGCTGGCCGACGAAGTGATGGAAACGGTGAATGGCGGTTATGATCGCATCCGTTTCATTTGTCAGGCTAAGAAGACTTTTTAGGTGTGCCTAGGACAAGAGTGCAAGCGCCTTCAGACAGAACGAGTTGGCGAAGAAATCTTGGACATAGTCTCGCTTGACCCATTGCGTTTCGCATGCAGTGTTGGTGCTTGCCGTTTTTACTGACGCTTTTTTATTTGTTTGAATATGCAAAACATCGCATTCGATTTTATGCACGGTGATGTTATGCTTGAAAAATCCGATGCTCTTGACGACGGAGACATGGTCTGCGTTGATGTACGCTTCGGCTTGCGCGGGTAGGCCCGCTGTTGCGTTGCGTGAAGATTCAAAATGAGGAAGAGTCCATTGTTTTTTGAAAAACTTCTGGCTGCCGCGGATAGCTAGAATCCTGTGGTCGCTACTTTCTATCACGAGAACGGTGCCGTGCCAATCCTTTTGAACATGCTTCTTGGTGGGAGGAAAGATTGCCGTGCGGTTTTCAGCAAATGCTTTGCAGGTCGCTTGCAGAGGGCAACTTGTACAGTCGGGATTTTTCACTTTGCATACGGTGCGGCCTAGTTCCATCAGGGCTTCGTTGTGCATGTACGCCTTGGGCGAGTCAGCGACTTCGCGCGCGTAATCCCAGTAGGTTTTTAGGGAATCTTTTGAATCGGTGGGCAAAAAGTCCAGCGCATACAGTCTCGAAAAAATCCGTACCAGGTTTCCGTCGAGAATCGCTTCTTGCTGGTGGTAGGCGAGGCTTAGAATAGCGCCGGCGGTGTATGCTCCAATGCCCGGCAATGCCTCCAGTTCCTTGCGGGTGCTCGGCAAGGCGGCTTTGCGCTCGCCTCGCTTGTCATTGCGAGACCCCTTACAGGGGTCGTGGCAATCACTAACCAACTGTTTTGCCGTCTTCAATATGTTTCTTGCTCTGCTATAATACCCAAGGCCCTGCCAATACTTGAACACTTCTTCTTCGTTTGCCTTGGCAAGTGATTCAATATCGGGAAACCGTCTCATCCACCTTATAAAATATTCCCTCACGGTAGCAACCTGGGTCTGCTGTAGCATGGTCTCGCTGATCCATACCGCATAAGGGTCTCGCAATGCGTCCAGGTCGACTGGTCGCCAGGGCAATTCTGCGGCGTTTTTCTTGAACCAATCTCTTAGATTTTTCAGGGATTGTTTATCCATTTTTTTGACGATGCTCATGCCTCAGAGGTGCGTAGCACCGACCTCGTTGCTCACAGCCCGTAGGCTTCTTTTTTTAACTTGCGGAAATATTCGAACTGGGCCTTGGTGGAACTTTCCATGGTGTATTTTAGGCTGCGCAGGTGCGCCGTCTCACGCATCTTGGCGTAGGTCTCGGGCTCATCCAGGTAAATCCGGCGGCATTCTTCCAGGGCGCTCAGCCAGGCGTCTTCGTCGATGGGGAGGATTCGGCCTGCAGCCTCGTCCATCACGATGTCGTGAGGGCCACCGTAGTCGCTGACCAGCGCCGGCGTACCTGTGGACATGGCTTCTACCACCACGTTTCCGAAGGTGTCGGTTGTGCTCGGGAACAGGAAAAAGTCGGAATCGGCGTAAAGCCCCGCCAGGGTCTCTCCGCCCTGCTCTCCTGCAAAGTGCACGCTGTTGTCGCCTTCGTAGAACTTCTTGATTTCTTCCAGGTACCAGCCGTAGCCTACGTACATGAGCTCCACGTCGCTATGCAGGACGGCGAACTTTTTCCACACCCGGTTCAAGAATTCCAGGTTCTTTTCCTTGGAAATGCGGCCGATGAACGAGAAACGAACCTTGCGCTCGGCGGATCCGTTGTACTTTTCCCAGGTGCCCTTGCCGCGGAGTTCCGGCGAGAATTTTTCGAGCGGAAGCCCGCGGGGGAGAATCTGCACCTGATTGGCGGGAATTTTCAACTGCGAGGTGAGAATGTTCGCGTAGTCCTTGCAGGGGCTTACCACAGGCCTTGTCATGCCGTAGAAAATCTGCATAAGCCACAGCACGTACTTGTGCATCCACTTCGCCTTCACCAGGGTCTTGGTGTAGGTGGGCACGTCGGTGCGGTAGTGGCTGAACACCTTGATGCCTGCCACCTTGGCGCAGAAACATACCAGCCAGGCGCCGGGGCTCGGTGTTTCGAATTCTATCAGGTCAACGGGGTAGCGCTTGAGAAGTCTGAGTACCGGGCTTATGCGGGGAATCGCTAGCTCGCTGTTGGCATACCCCAGCTGTTCCATGCTGAACATGCGCGGAAGCAAAATGCAGTATCCGTTTTCCACCACGCCGCAGGGGCGGGTGTTGAAGGCGTTTCCAGCGAGGAAGGCGTTCATGCCGTGGGTGCGCATGTAGGGAATCACGTTCCGTAGGTTGTTGGCAATGCCGTTAGTTTCGTCCAAGTTGTCGGAGTAGAAAAGAATGCGGACATCATCGGCGGGGCGGGACTTCCGTTCCTTTTTCAGGTAGAAACGGAGCTTCAAAAGGGCTGGGAAGTTGAGAATCAGGGTGCCAAAGACCACCGGAGGAATCATGCAGGTCCGCAGGTTTCCGGGAGGTTGGTGCTTGAAACCGAACATCTTCTTGAAGGTGCTCGTGACGGTGCGTCCAAAGATTGCCGGACGCGTGTCGAGAACGTCGGTCGGCTTAAGCTTTGTTGAATTTGACGCAGTCGGCATATTTCACTCCTTTGCCACCGAATAGGTCTAGAGCCGAGCCGATGGTGAGGTCAATCGTTCCGTTAGAAATTTGTTTGCAGTGCTTGAGGTCGGCAAGGGACTTGGCGCCACCTGCATAGGTGCAGGGAATTGGACTGTGTTCGGCGAGGAACATGATCAGTTCATCGTCCATACCCTGCTGCTTTCCTTCGACATCGGCTGCATGAATCAAAAATTCGTCGCAGTAGCGAGAAAGGTCTTCGAGCGTTTCTTTGTTGACCTCGATGTCGATCAAGGTTTGCCAGCGGTTCGTGGCAATTTTCCAGCGAGGTCTCGCTTCGTCAGGATCGTCGATTTCGTCGTCAGGAACGAACTGCCTACTTTGTGCGGAACTGACTCGCTTGCAGCTCAGGTCCAGTACTAGATGTTCCTTGCCTACGGTTTTTGACAGGAGTTCCAGCCGCTCCCTGTCCAGTTTCCCTTCCGGGAAGATCCAACTCGTTACGATTATGTGCGACGCACCTGCATCCAGGTATTCCTTGGCGTTGTCGGCGGAAATGCCCCCGCCGACTTGAAGTCCTCCCGGGTAGGCGGCGAGTGCCGCCTTGGCTGCCGTCTCGTTCCCTTTGCCGAGCATGATTACATGTCCGCCCTTGATGCCATCCTTTTTGTAGAGTTCGGCAAACCAGGCAGGAGAACGGTCCGTTTCAAAATTTGTCTTGAGACCGGTTCCGCTATCGCTTAGTGAACTACCCACGATCTGTTTAACGCGACCATCGTGCAGGTCAATGCAGGGACGAAACTTTGTCATTAGTCCTTAACTCCGGTAATGCACCAGTCTAATTTTTTCCCGTGGCTAGCATCGCTGCGGCCCCTGTAGAACAGAACCTCGCCTCCGGCGGCAATCTGGAAAGCCTTTTTGGCAATCCAGCCGTCTACTTTATCTAGGAGACTTGCTTTTTGGAGTGTCTTGGCGACATTAAATTTGAGTGTGGGGACGCTCGCGTCCTGCCATTCGAAGGTCAGGTCGTTTTTGGCGAACTTCTTGCCGCTGTAATTGCTTTCGCCGTCCTTGATTACCTTGGGCAGTGCTACCTTAATTCCGGATTCGTCCTTGTAGATCGCGTAGCCGAAAGGAAATCCGTCTTTGGAAATCGAAATGCGGCCGGCAAATAGCGGTGACTTCGCATTGGTGCTGAAATTGACGGAACGGGCCGCCAACTCAGTTGCCTGTGCCGTCTGCCAGGTCTGATCCATATACGCGTAGCCCTTGACTGCGATAGTGTCTTGTTCGTAACCGATTCTGCCGGAAACGCGACCGTAAGGAATGTGCACGTATTGCCCGAAACTATTCTTGCCAATTTTCCACACGCCGTTTCCTGCAACTTTACCTGTTTCGGCAGACTCGAAGGTGACATCGAGGAAAAATTTCCCTCCCTTGTCGGCCGTAAAGTACACGCGGTGTCCCTTGCCCGGCTTGTGTTCCATCTTGTATTCGCCCTTGATGTCTATAGTGGCAGATGCCTTGTCGGCCTTAAGGCGTTCGGGCGGATACTGGCGGCCTACTGTATACGTTTTGCTCTTGAAATTCCAGAAACTCATATCGCAAGCGACTTTTTTGCCGGAGCCCGGAATATGGAGCGTTGAGTAGTTGATGAAGGCGCGAGTGCCGTTGTCGAAAACGAACTGATAACTCCATGTTTCGTTGAATTCTTTAGCGTTATTTTGATGCGGCATAAAGTCGTCGACCGACACGCTACGCACAGAACCCTGTGGCGCCACGACATCGCCTGCAAAAGCAAGCGATACGCTAAACAAAAACGCCAAAATTCCAAAAAGAACTTTCATGCTATCAAATCTCATCACTAATCGCTAACCGCTTCCAACTTTCAACTTCCTACTGTCTACAATCTCAAGTCTTGTCCCATGCCGAGCTTGAGCTCTATGCGACGCCTCTGTACCATTTCGTTGAAGAGGTCGGTGAGGCAGTCTTCGATGCTAATCATCGGCTTCCAGCCCATGTTCATGGCCTTTTCGGGATTTCCGATAAGGAGTGGGATGTCGTTGCTGCGTTCGTAACCGGGGTCAAAACGGAAGTCAACGCTTACGCCTGCGATGTCGACGAGCATTTCGGTCAGTTCGCGGACGGTGTATGACTTGCCACAGCAGAGGTTGTACACTTCGCCCGGTTCGGATTGATTCAGAAGCTGAATCATGCCGCGAGCCACATCGCGAACGTCGATAAAGTCTCGGCTGATGTCGAGACTCCCCGCGTAAATGGCGTAATACTTGATTTTGACAAGCTGGTAGGTTATTGAGGGAATCACGAAACGGCGGCTGTGATGCGGTCCCGTAAAGTGGAATGGACGGACGAACACCACGTGGAGTCCGTAGGCGTTCTTGAACTGGTTCCCGAGAAGTTCCATGCACGCCTTGGATGTGGCGTAGGGGGTAAGTGGGTTGGGAGGGTCTGTTTCCTTGTGCAGGTAAGTGAGCTGGTGATCGGTACGCCCGTAGATTTCGCTCGAACTGAGCAGCATGACCTTTGCCCTGGAACAGTTCTGCCGGACCGCTTCCAGGAGATTCTGCGTGCCAAGCAGGTTGATGTTCAGAGTCTCGTAAGGCTTTTTGTAGCTAAGTCCCACCGAGGATTGGCTTGCAAGGTGATAGATGTGTGTTGGCTGAACATACTGGATAACTTCCTGTACGGTTTTGTAATTTAGGAGGTCGCCGTTCAGGTATTCGACGCCTTCTACTTTCTGCCAAGGCTGCGGCTGTTCGTCGCTAAAGCTGTACAGATCGTGCGTCGTTCCCACGAGGCTCGACAGAATGTGGTAGCCCAGGGCACCTGTTCCACCGGTTACAAGAATACTCATATTCATACACTCCTATTGAGCATTACTTAATAGCTCCCCAGCTTTGAGTAATGATATCTTTATCGATGTTGCTTACTTTTTCCACTTCTCCAATCTTAGTGGGCAAGATGTATACACGCTTGCCCTTTTCTGCCTTCTTGTCTACAGCCATGGCGTCCCATGCGGCTTCCGTGTCGATATCGTATTTCTTCGGGAATCCGAGGTCGTCCAAGAGTTTGTTCTGACGAGCTTCTTCTTCGGCCTTAAGTCTAGCCTCTTCTTCCGCCCTCTGACGAGCTTCTTCTGCCGCCTTTATTCTTGCTTCTTCAGCGGCTCTTGCTTCTTCTTCAGCCTTACGTCTTGCTTCTTCCTCTGCCTGACGGTTATCTTCAGCCGGTGCTGAAT
>NZ_CALEFV010000300.1 GCF_937877005.1 uncultured Fibrobacter sp.
ATTCTCAAAAAGTCTTCAAAGTAGCGCGGATACGTCTTATTAATGCAAGCTGGATCCATAATCTTGATCGGAACACCTCCCAAGGCGACCAAGCTGAAGCACATGGCCATGCGGTGGTCGTTGTAGGTTTCGATTGTTGCAGGTTGCAAGTGTTCCGGAGGCGTAATCGTAATGGAATCGGTCGTTTCGCGGACTTCGGCGCCCACCTTGCGCAGTTCAGCCGCCATGGCCGCAATACGGTCCGTTTCCTTGACACGCCAGCTGGCAATGCCCGTAATGGTCATGGGGGCGTCGGCGAACAGGGCGAGTACTGCAACCGTCATGGCCGCATCGGGAATCTCGATCGCGTTGAATTCGCCCAGGCTCTTGAGCTTGCCGCCCACGCCGGTGCATTCGGTCCAATCGGGGCCCATGGTAATGTTTGCGCCCATTTTCTTGAGCACGTCGACAAAAGCGATATCGCCCTGGCGGCAATCGCTACCCACACCGAGCACGCGCACCTTGCCGCCTGCAATGGCGGCGGCAGCCAGCGGATAACTTGCAGAGCTTGCATCACCTTCGACCATGTAGTCGCCCGGGGTCTTGTACACGCCCTTGGGCACATAAAATTCCTTCAAATCGGCATGTTTGACTTCGATACCGAACTGTTTCATGACATCAAGAGTCAAAAGAATGTACGGCGCCGAAATCAGTTCGCCTTCTACATGAATATGGAGCGGGGATTCTGCATAGGGGGCACAAATCAAAAGCGCCGTCAGGTACTGGCTAGAGATGTTCCCGCGGACAGAGACCGAGCCGCCCTTTAAACCGCGGGCGTTAATACATACCGGCGGGAAGCCTTCGGTTTCCATGTAGTCGATGTCGGCACCAAGCGAGCGGAGCGCTTCGACCAAGTCGCGAATCGGGCGTTCCTTCATGCGCTCTTCACCGCTCAGGTGGAACACGCCGCGACCGAGAGCCAAGGCCGCACACAAAGAGCGCATGGCCGTGCCCGCATTGCCCAGATAGAGACCTGCCACGTAGTTGTCGTTTTCCATCAGGACCGACGGAGCATCGATAGGAGCCCCGTTGCCTTCGATTACGGCTTCGGTAAAGTCTTCGGTCATCTCGGCCTTGACCCCGAGAGCCTTCAAGGCCTCGCCCATGTAGCGCGTATCGTCGCTTTTCAACAAGTTATGCAAACGGGTAGTACCTTCGGCCAGAGCAGACACCAAGAGCACTCGATTGGTAATGCTTTTGGAACCCGGCACGCGAAGTTCTCCGTTATAAGACGACAAAGCAGGAATCTGAATATGACTAGGGCGAATAAAGGGTGTATCCATGGTCATAAATTTATAAATTAAATAAGCTATTAGACTTTATGGAGCATTAAATGATGAGCGAAATCACAGAACTCAAATTCACCGTCCGCTTTTCGGACTGCGACGAATACGGCAGACTCAAGCTTTCGCGCCTGTTCCAGTTTATGGAAGAGGCCGCCATCGCTGACGCCGAGCGGGGCGGATTTGGCCTGTGGCGCATGATCAAGGCCGGCTATACCTCGGCCATCACGCGCATGAAGGTTCGCATCAATCACACTCCGCTCATGGGCGAAGACCTTCGCGTTTCCACCTGGATCAAAGAGATTTACAAAGACAAGGTAGTCCTCAAAGACTACGCCGTTGTCGATAGCCAAGGTCGCGCCTTGGCCGAAGGCACTTCTTCTTGGATTCTGGTGAACTTGAAGACCGGCTTTGCAGAACCGCCGTCAAACAGTCCGTATCCCTTCCCCATCCAGCTTGAAAAGAGCGCCATGCCCGAAATGCTCTCGGTTTTGCCCATGGGCGAAGACCCGCAATTAGTTTATACAGAACGTGCCCGCAATAGCGACTTGGACTTGAACCACCATGTAAACCATTGCCGCTACGTGGAATGGATTCTCGACTGCCTGAGCAAAGAAGAAATCAAGGAACGCGGCATTCGCTCGCTGCAATTGAACTTCGTGAACCAGGTGCCGCTCGGTGCGAACGTGAACATTATCCG
>NZ_CALEFV010000301.1 GCF_937877005.1 uncultured Fibrobacter sp.
GTAGTCGTAGGCGGTAATCATCGAAACTTTTTCGCCTTTAGCTTTCTTGTTCTTTATGTCGATTGGGCTGAGCATAACTTACGAACCTCCTGTAGCCATGAAAGGGAATGGATTTCTTTCAGGAATCCGATGTGATTGCGCAGATAAGATAGCAAAGCGTTCTCCACAAAAACGCGACCCGTGAGCTTTTGTGGCGCCTGCTCGGGGTTGTTTTGCGCTAAATTCAGTTCCCAGAGCCCCTGCAACGTCTCTGCGCGGGCACGTGCGCTCTGTACACCCTGGCAATGCCTGCAAATGAGCGCGCCCGATTCCGGGAAAAAGTCCGCCGCAGGCTCCGTGAGCTCCTTTTCGCAGCGGCTGCACACGCCAAGTTCCAGGTGGTAGCCCCACAAGTCGCAAATGTTCAACAACCAGCGGCTGAATACCGAGTCGGCACTCGTGTTGGCCGGCGAATTTACTGACCCCGGCGCGCTTGTAACAGCGGTGTCGCTCGTGGTGCCTGTGGGGGAGTCGAACTCCGCAAGCGCCTGCTTTAGCAAGGCGAACTCTTCGGGAATCGGAGTGGCCGGCGGCGCATACCGCAGCACAATCTCGGCCATTACTTGTGCAACCGCCAGGTTCAGCAGGGAATTCCGCAACTCACCGTGCCAGTCGATAATCGACGCCTCTTTAATGAACTGCAACTCGGCATTCGGGTTCTGCCGGAACACCACCTCCGAAAGTGCGAGTGGGTCGAGCGCCCCTTTAAAGGGTGACTCCTTGCGCTTAGCGCCCTTGATGATAAAACTCACCACGCCGCACTCTTCCGTGAGCGCTTTCACGATAAAGCTCGAGTCGCTGTACGCAAACCGGTGCAGAACAATTGCTCTAGTTTTTATCATAATGCTAATGCAGCGCAAACGTCATTGCGAGCGTAGCGCGGCAATCCATTCCCTACTTGCTGGGGAACGGGGGCCAACCCATGACCTGGCCGCCAAGCACGTGCAGGTGGATGTGGAACACCGTCTGGCCCGCGTCGGCCTTGCAGTTGAACACGAAGCGTGCCGAGTTCCTTCGCTATCAGCTGGGCGCGGTAAAGCATCTTGCCCACCAGTTCGCAGTCGGAGGGCTGCATGTCCATGATGGTCGAAATGTGGCGCTTGGGCACTACCAGAAAGTGCACCGGGGCCTGCGGGGCGATGTCGTAGAAGGCGAACACGTCGTCGTCTTCGTAGATTTTCTTGGAAGGGATTTCACCCTTGATGATTTTGCAGAAAAGACAGTTTTCACTCATAGTGACTATAAAGTAGTAAAAAGAAAGGCCGCCCGTTGTGGGGTGGGGCGACCGGTGGGGGAATGGTGTGAAGGCGTTTACTTGCAGGGTTGGGTCGAAAAGCAGGTGCCGAGCCGGGTTTTCAAAGGATTTGAGGTGCCGTCTTTAGCCAGGAATACTTCGAGTGAATGGCTGTCGGGGTTGCCGTTCGTCCATCGGATCTTCATGGAATACCTGTATTGGCCGTTGTTCCCGTATTTTGCGTTCGGGTCGCCGTTTAGTGCCCTACTGGTGAAAAGGGGCGTTTTAGGATAGGTGCGGTACCACCCATTTGACTCTTTTTTTACGTCATAATCTCCCGGATGCCCATTGAAATTATTGTTGTCCGCTCTTGCTATAACGATGTCGGCGACGGCACCGAAACCGGCGTCCCTAAATGCCTGGCTCCAAAATCCGGTGCTGGTAAGGAGCCCGCACATATTCTGGTTGTCGCTCGTCCTGGTTTTGTTTTCACCTTGGTAGTTGGCGACAAAAACATCATGGAGTTCAAGAACAAAAAGAGAAACGCCTTCCTCTGTTGCAAGCCACTTGCTCAGATTGTCTTTGCTGTTTTGAGTGTTGCCGCATTTTGCGGATTCGTCAATACGGAACGCGTCGTCTTCGTAAAGGGCGCGGTCCAATGCATCACGCAGGTAAAAGAATTTAAGCAGGTCCGTTCGTTCCTTTGCTTTCTCGATCATGTCGGTGCATTTCGGAATGGCTATGCCCGAAAGGATGTTAACCATGACAATCGCCACCATGAGCTCGATAATGGTAAAACCAGCCTTCCGGTTGTTGCGGGTGGTGCCCTCCGGCCCCTTGAGCGAACAAAAATCTGTGATCCTCTTCAAAATTTTAGTCACCATAAAACCCCTTTGCTTGAGGTCCAACAACATAAATATAAAACAAAACTTTACAAACAAGTGTGCTTCGTAATAAAAAAAAGACATTTTCCTTACTCCAACTTGGAATATAAAACCCGCCGTAGCCGATTTTTTGCCGTTTTTACAAACTTTTTACTGAAAACTGGTCTCAGGTTGGCAGAAAACAGCG
>NZ_CALEFV010000302.1 GCF_937877005.1 uncultured Fibrobacter sp.
CCCACCGGGAGCGAGTCAATCACAAAGTGACCCGTGCTGTCCGGAATCACGTAGCGGTCAAGGCCCGCAATACGGACCACCGGCATCGAATCACCGAGCATCACGTAGCCTTCGATCGAAGAAAGTTCGCCGAGCTTGACCGTATCGATTCTAGCGGCCGACTTTTTCTCCAAGTCTACGCTGCGGATAGCGCCTGTTGCCACTGTTCCATCGACATGGCGAGCCTCCACCGTGTAAGAACCCGGTTCCATCGGAATCTTGACAAAGCCCGAATCATTCGTTTCGAGCCAAGGCACCACGCGGTTGCCTTCGGGTAAAAAACCTTCCGGGAGCGCACGCACACGGCTATAAGCGGCTGGCTTACCGCTTGCCAACTGAATCTGCAACGCGATCGTCGATTCGGCTTCGGTACCGCCCGCGACATCGCGACGTTCAGAGCAGCCCACAAAGCTACTGCAAAGCATTCCCGCCACCACGGGAGCCAGAACTGCATATAAAGATTTTCTCTTAAGCATTGTCCGCACCCCCTTCGGCATTTTCACCGGCGATATCATCACCGGCAACTTCTAATTCGTCGCCGTTCGTCATTTCCATACCGCGAATACGGCGCTTGCGCCCGCGACGCTGCGGAGGCGGATACGGGTCCGAAAGCGGAAACAATTGCATTCCCAGCTGGAACACTCGATTAGGTTTTGCACACTGCCCCACCTTTGCGAGAATTTCACGGCGAAAACGGCGCACCATTTCTACCAATTCCTTATAGGTGTCCTCGTCACAGGCAAAAGCAAGTGTCGACAGGTTTCGTTCATTTCTGTCGAAGCGGTCCATGGCGTCTTGCGCCACATTCAAGTTCTGCTGGATGTAAGAGTTGACCGCCGTACTGAAAGATTCAGACCCGCTCGAAATCAGGCCCTGCGTCTGTTCGTAAAATCCTGTTGCCTCGTTCTTCTTGATCATCGAGAGGCGTTCCAAGAGCGCAATTGAAGACTTGACCTGCGAGGCCGTAATCGGCGGGCGCCCCATCAGGCCAAGCGCCGCGTCATCGCCCACATACGGGTAAAAAGTTACCAGTTCGCGAATCACCGCATGGTACCAGTGGTCAAAGTATTCGAACTGGTCCTTGGCCACATTTTCGACCTTGCATTCTTTAGTCGCCACGAGTTTTTCGAGGTACTGGCGGCTTTCGGAATGGTTCTTCGCCTGGTTGAACGCCACCATGTCGGCAAAGTAGGCCTTTTCGCGGTCGTCGCTACAGAAAATATCGGCAAACACCGAAACCAGGCGACTGGTCAAGTTGCGCTTGCCCTGCAGAATCTTGTTGAACATCGACGCATCGAACCCGGCACGGTCGGCAATATAGCGGTGGCTAAAACGCCAGTCACCCTTATGGCGCTCTTCATAGGCGTCACGCAAGAATTCGCGGTAGTTCAAGTATTCAAAAAGATTCACCATAGTAAAATTCCAATAAAAAGAACCGAGCGCAAAATGCTCCCGGTTACTAATATAATAAATATTTTGCCAAAAAGTCTACATTTTTTAAATAAAAATGTCTACAGTACATAAAAGAACTTAGTTGACAGAACTTAGAGCTTAGAAAAAAGAAATAATCTAAGTTCTGCAGCTATACGAAACTTAGAACTTTAGCTCTATAGTTGAGTTATTCTCTATGGGGAGCAGCGATCTAAGTTCTAAGCTCTATTTAACGGCTTTGAAACCACCGGGCGGATGCGTTTGCCGCACAACGTCACGATAATTCCCGCCTGCGCAAACATGTAGTAAGCCGTGTCGCGGCTGTTGTTCAGCGTGGACTTCGGGTCGTAATCGTCCTTGGTCACGAACACTTCGGCAACACCCGAAAGGCTAATATCCAAAGAGCAGCGTTCACAAGGGAAAACGATCACGTAGAGCTTGGATCCCGGAGGAACCTTGCCGCGGGCATAGTGCAGCGCGTTAATTTCGGCATGAACCATGAACGGGTACTTGTTCGCCTCGAACTCGTGGTGGCTCAAGAGCTCGCCCGAATCGGCATCCAGTAAATCGTACGCCAGCAGTTGCTTTTCGCGGGTGTACGGCACCGTCTCGTCGTCGAAACCAGCCGGAGCACCATTGTAGCCCGTGCTGATCACGCGACCGTCGGCACTCACCAGCACCGCCCCCATCTGGGTATTCTGGTCTTTAGAAAGGCGCGCCTGCGCGCACATCATCTGGGTATAGACTTCGTCACGAAGCTTGCTGCGAGATTTAGAGTTGTTCATAGCGTTAAATATAGTCAATAGTTATCGGACAATCAGGGTCTTATTCCCGTTTGGCGAATGCAGGCGGACAACAACCTTTTGCCCCGCAGGAACGCCAAGTTCAAATACATTCCCCGAACGCTTCATGGAAATCGGCAAACGGCGACCGTCCAGCGTATGCACATGGACACGCGCCTTACCCAATTCCATAGGCGTAAGCCCCGTCACCTCCAACAAGAGGCTACCCGTTCCATTT
>NZ_CALEFV010000303.1 GCF_937877005.1 uncultured Fibrobacter sp.
AACCGAACATCATGCCCTGATCTCCTGCGCCCTGCTTGTCATCTTCCTTACCTTCGGCAGCCTTGGCGTCAACACCCTGAGCGATATCGGGAGACTGCTTATCGACTGCAACGAGCACGGAGCAGCCCTTATAATCAAAAGCAAGTTCCGGATTCACGTAACCGATACTCTTGATCGTCTTGCGTGCAATCTGCTGGTAGTCAATCACAGCCTTGGTGGTAATTTCGCCAGAAATCACGACGAGACCGGTGTTGGCGAGCGTTTCGCAAGCCACGCGGCTGTTCGGGTCTTGGGCGAGGCAGGCGTCGAGAATTGCATCCGAGATCTGGTCGCAAACTTTGTCGGGG
The DNA here is from genome assembly GCF_937877005.1 of uncultured Fibrobacter sp. Lineage (GTDB taxonomy): Bacteria > Fibrobacterota > Fibrobacteria > Fibrobacterales > Fibrobacteraceae > Fibrobacter. The sequence goes on from NZ_CALEFV010000303.1 coordinate 348, forward strand.
TGTCCCTTGGACACGGATTCAGAAGTAAAGAGATAATGTGCCATTGTATAAGGCTCCTTTTGTTAACAGCACCGAAAAGAACGTCGCATTTTTGAGCATTCCCAAGCGCTGAAAAAACGTGGTTTGAGTTTCTATGCATAAATCTACATAAATGCATAAACATTGTCAAGCGAAAAACACGATTTTTCTTATACAAAAAATTGATAGCAAGTGCTAGGAATTTTGTATTGGACGCAGCTATAGGCAACATCTATATTTGCACTCAAAAAAAAGAGGTTATCTATAAATGAGTATTTTAGTCGACATTAAAAAGTATCTGACTTTAGATGGTGCGCCGAAGCACGTTCAAGATTATCTTTCTGTGGCAGTAACGGATCACGCCTACTTGCCAAAAACCGAAGATATTACTAGCGATTGGGTCGCCTACATTGCGGCTCCGGCATTCAAACTGATCCGTGAAAATCTAGGACACGATGTAGAAGCATTCGCTTCGATCGGTACAGGTTCCGGTATCGATGTCTTGACGGGCATCGAACTTTTGGGCGCAAAACGCGTGGGCTTTACCGACTTGCAGAAAAGCGTGGTGGACGCGGCAGCCGAAAACATCAGGAAAAATTTGAAGGATGCAGATTCAATTGAATTGGAATTCGGCGCAGGAGACCTGTTGCAGCCTCTTCAAAATGGCAAGCGCCGTTACGACGTGATTTACGAGAACCTGCCCAATGTTCCGCTAACCGATAACACCAAGATTGAAGACAAACGAAACAGCGGCCATTACCTAGAAAAACGTGTAGAAGCGATTCCAGAATTTGTGCACGAACAGATGCTGGATTTGCATTATCTGGCACTCAAGCAGGCACGCGATTACCTGGCCGACAAGGGTGCCGTCTATTCTACACTCGGTGGCCGCGTGCCGCTCAGTGCGTTTATCAAACTCGGCGAATTGGCTGGGCTTAAGTCAGAAATTTTCACTTATTCCTGGAAAGTACAGGCGGAACCCGAAGACGTGATTTCAGGCTACGCCGCGCAAGAAAAGGCGGGCCTCGGGCCGTTCCGATTTTACTGCGCAAGCGACTTGCAAAAAGCATTCGCCGATATTTCGGTGAAAGAATCTGGCAAGAACGCTTTCGAAATCGAAAAGTCGCTGGAATCTTCGAAGCTTACTGCTAAAGAAGCTTACGAGGCGTTCCAAAAAGGCGAAGTGATCGGCCATACGGTTGCCGTACTGAAATCAAGTGCTAAGTAAAACGAGTGTATTTTGATGCAAGATTTTATCGCCCGTTTAATTGAAGAATCGAAGCGATTTCTGAATGAACGCGCCCAAATTGACGATGATATCGGTCAAGAGGCTGCCAAGTTTGTAATGCGTGAAATCCCTGCCCCGAGTGGGACTTTCGAAAAAAGCGATTCTCCGCTGATTCGCTGGATTGAAGACTCCGCAAAACATGGAAGTTCAGAGACTGCAAATTTGCTGAAAGCGCTAAAGCCTGCACTCCCTTTTTTGCCGTGGAAGTATAATTACGAGCCGCGCGCCGATATGCCTGATTTAGGAAACCGTATGGGCTGGGGAGAAATCCTCGGGCCCGAAGCGCCGTATCACGACGAGCATTTTTGTTTCGGGTTTACGCTTCTCGGAAAGAACACCTTGTATCCGGCTCATTTCCACCCCGCCACGGAACTTTATGTGGTGCTTTCGGGCCTTGCCGTTTGGACATTAGATGGCGTTTCAAAAGTCCGCGGTCCCGGAGAATTTATTCTGCACCCCTCGAACCACGTACATTCCATGCAAACAAGGGACGAACCCCTGCTAGCGCTTTACACATGGAGCGGCGAAGATGTCGTGACACTTTCGAAATACGTGTGATTTGAAAACTGAATTCCAATAGAAAAATGGCTTTTACAAATGAACAACTGGAACGCTATTCGCGCCACATTATTCTTAAAGATGTCGGCGTAAAGGGCCAAAAGAAGCTCTTGAACGCGAAGGTACTCGTCATTGGTGCGGGCGGCCTTGGCGCTCCTGTAGCTATGTACCTTGCTGCCGCCGGTGTGGGCACGATCGGCATTGCCGATGCCGATGTGGTTGACCTTTCAAATTTACAACGTCAGATAATACACGCCACGCAAGATGTGGGTAAGCCCAAGGTGCAATCCGCGAAAGAAACCATGGAAGCGATGAATACGGATGTCAAGGTGATCACGTACCATACTTTCGTAACGAGCGAAAATATTCTCGACATCATTAAGGATTACGATTTTATCATTGACGGCACCGACAATTTTCCGACGAAGTTCTTGATTAATGATGCCTGCGTCATGGCGAAGAAACCTTTCTCGCATGCGGGTATTGTCGGGTTTCAGGGGCAGCTGATGACATACGTGCCGGAGCAGGGACCTTGCTACCGCTGCATTTTCGAGGAACCGCCCCCGAAAGGTTCTGTGCCGACTTGCAAAGAGGCAGGCGTGATTGGGGCAATCGCAGGCGTCATCGGAAGTTTGCAGGCGATGGAAGCAATCAAGTATATTCTTGGAGTGTTACTAGGGGAGTTTTATCTGGTAAAGATAGAGAAGTTGAAGTTGCTACTGACAATTCAAGTACTAGTGATTGGATAATGCAAGTATTACAAACTGAT
>NZ_CALEFV010000304.1 GCF_937877005.1 uncultured Fibrobacter sp.
CCGGAGGGGCTGCCAAGCGAAGTGGCGGGCAAGCGCATCAAGGACATCAAGGGAATCCGCTATCTGTATGTCGACGGAAGCGCAAGGGAGATTCCGCCTGAGGCGTTCAATCGGTCGAAGGAGCTCGAGACGGTGCATATCAAGTCCCATGTCACCAACATTGCGGCAAGGGCCTTTGCCGAGTCGCCAAAGCTCAATCTGGTGATTTTCGAAGACTACCGCTCGCCGCGAATCGCGGCTGACGCCTTCGACGGGTGCGCGCCGGCGCTCTACGGCGGAACGATTGGAGTGCCTGTCGAGATATCATGGGGCATTACCAAGGTGTCCTGGGGGCCTACTACAAGTGAAACAAACACCACGGTGTATGGAACTAGGAAGATATCGCTGAAGTCCCATGCCCTGCCGGTAGACGGGCTATTCAGCACACATCTGTTCCTTTGCGATGACCAACTTCACCGTCGCCTCCACATTACGGGCGACTTCCTCTGGTCCGAAGAGGGGGAGGATGGTGCGAACGCCCTTATGTTCCTCGGCGAAGGCCGCGACGTCTTTGTCCCGGACACGCTGGGCGGGCGGCCGGTCGTTGCGCTGGGCCGCCATCTCCTGCACCGCCGCTGGGGTGAATTCGAATACGGGATATTCGCGATTCCCGCGACGGTGCGGTCGATGCCGTTGTTTCCCGGCCAGCACAAGGTTGGCAAGGTGTTCGCGGCCTGCAAACTCGGATACAACGTCAAGTACGTCCTCTCGCCCGAGACGGTCGTATACGGAACGACGCCGGACGAGACGACCGGCAGGCTTGTGCCGTCGTGGATTGGTTGGAAGGGGAAGGAAGTCGTCGTTCCCCGAGGCACGAACCCACGCGAATTTTTTCCCAGGATATCGCATCGAAGTTTGTCCACGAAAGTGGTAGGGGCAGATAAGTTATTCCTCGCGGCGCTTGATCTGGTCGGCGTTGGCTTGAAGCGGTTGTTTGGCGGAGAAATGACATGGCATGGGAGGAAGATAACGGCGAACACACGAACCTTGCCGGGTTGCTTACTGACTTTGCCAAGACAAACGAGTTTACAGATGCGGAACTGATTGCCAGCCCGATATTCCGCAAGTTCGACAATACCTTGCTTCACCAGACAAATCTCATTTCAATTGCTCAAACTGAATTGAACAAGGTCATGGGCGACGGAATCCCGGCGAGAAGTTTCGCGGCGGGAAGGAATCCGATTGTGAATGTACTTGATGGAAACATAGAGCTTTCCCCCGACGGATTGTCATACTGGTCATCAGAGCGAATTGTCCAGCGGCGTCGTCAATGGCATCACTCTGACATTTGTAATGTGGCCTTCTTTTATGTCAATTTCATATTCCACAAAATCGTAACAGGAGAAAACCAGTGAAAAAGATGATACTAGTGTTCAACGTAGTGCTAGCATGTTACCTTGCATGGGCTGACAGAGCATATCTGAGTATTTATGTCGAGGATGCAGTTAACCATGCTCCGTTGCAGGGCGCAAAAGTAATTGCAAACTTTGAAGATGACATTGGATGGCAAGCTTGGACGGAGTCGCCCAAGCCAGACATAGCAGAGGGATTCACGGACGAGCAAGGTTTTTGTCGGCTTTCAGGAAAGACGAACTGTGGCAGAAGTAGTATTTGGGTTGATAAGGCACCCAAAGGTTATTACGAAGCGGCATATGGAGGAGGGACGAAATATACAAGAAGATCGTTGTTTGGAATCTGGCAACCAGAGGATGTTGTCGTCACGGTAGCCCTTCAACGCGTGGAACATCCCATTCCGTTATACGTCAATCGTGTCATTTTGGACGGCAGACGAGAAAGTGTCGGGGGATTCGACGGAACAAACGCTGTCCTACGGTTCGACTTCCTTGCGAATGACTGGTTGCCCCCAGAGGGGAACGGCAAGCATGCTGACATGATTGTTCGCACGAGCTACGCATTGCGCAACAAGGTGAAAGATGGAAAGTATTACGTGCAAGTGTTCTATGATTTTACCAGCAGAATAGAATTTCCCGGTGCTGGCAATGGCCAAGTGGAAGAGTCGGTTGCCGGCCTTAACCGTGGAATAAGGATCAGGGTTGCGCCAGAAATGGGTTATATACCCAGCACAACATTACGATTCGGACGACGGCGCAAGAAGACAGAGGTCAAGGGTGTATGGCCTGATGACTATACCGACAGCAACGATGACAGGTGCTATTCTTTCCGTATCCGATCACGATTCGACGAGAAAGGCAATCTGATTGAAGCCTATTATGGCAAGATATACGGCGATTTCAGATTTAGAGGAACGGATAAAGGTTTCCATGGCGCAAGTTTCTTGTATTATCTGAATCCTACATCACTTGACCGCAATCTCGAATGGGACATGAAGAACAACCTTTGCAAAAAACCCCTACGGATGGATTATGAATCGATTGGAGTGCGTTACCGCGAACCGTAAATGATGGATAATACCATGTTGGGTAAAAAGGGTCAGCAACTGTATTTTTAAAATACTGAAAATTGTCTTATTTTCGCGTCAGCGGAGGGAGAAGATAGCGAGAGAAAGAGGGGGTGCGGGGGAGATGGTTAATGTTTGAATGTTCGAATGTTGGAATGGTTGATTGTTGTATAACTGGTAAACTG
>NZ_CALEFV010000305.1 GCF_937877005.1 uncultured Fibrobacter sp.
CTTGTTCCGGGATCGCCTTTAGCAAAAAGGGACCGCAGCGATGCGGCCCTTTTTGCGTAGTATAACGATTCTGCTTATTGCTGTCGAGAACAATTCTCATACTGCTTTATAGGGAGTTCGCAAGTGTTCGCATAAGACAGCTTCGTTCTTTTTATTGTCCCATTTGCCGGAATCCCAAAGATCGTCCATGTCTTTTTCAACCCTCTTGGCAAAGACATCCATCAGGGCAACACGAATTTCTTCCAAAGACTCAGAATCCTTGGCGAAAGAGAACATCTTTAGAAGATGTAGCTGTGTCGGGTTCAGAACTTCCATATAAACCTCCCTCATAATATACATTATTCAAAATTGATATGCCAACCCAATTCGCCTTGAAACTCCTGTTTTGGTGAAAAAAATAAAAAGCGAATCATACAGGCGTTAAATAAAAGGGCTGCTTGATTATCTGTATTCATTGAAATGCGGCCCTTTTTCTATATTTCTCTTGTAAATCAAAAAGAGGACTTCAAGATGAAAAAGCTTTTAGCGATGTTTGCGGCGGTTGCGTGTGCCGCGGTTCTTTCTGCCTGCAACGACCAGAAGGCGGAATCCAAGACTCAGGCCGATGAATCCCTGAACAAGGTGAAGGCGGCGGGCGAGTTCGTGCTCGGTCTCGACGATTCTTTTCCGCCGATGGGTTTCCGCGACAAGGACAACAACATCGTGGGTTTCGATATCGACCTCGCCACCGAAGTTTGTGCGCGCCTGGGCGTGAAGCTCAAGACGCAGCCGATTTCCTGGGACGCGAAGGAGCAGGAACTGAACACCGGCAAGATTGACTGCATCTGGAACGGCATGAGCGTGGACAGCGCCCGTGCAAAGGCGATGAACCTGAGCGACCCGTATCTCAAGAACCGCATGATTTTCACGGTGAAGGATAAGGCTCTTGTAAATCTCGCTGCCCTCGTCGGCAAGAAGATTGCCGTGCAGAACGGTTCTACCGCCCAGAAGCTTTTGGATGCCTCCGAAGCGGGCAAGGCTGCCAAGGAAATCGTCCCGTTTGATGACAACCAGACGGCGCTCATGGATTTGGACAAGGGCGGTGTTGACGCCGTGTTCCTGGACGAAATCGTGGCCAAGTACTGGATAGTGACGAACGCGAAGGACTACACGGTGCTCAAGGAAGGCCTTTCCGACGAAGTCTATGCCGTGGGTTTCCGCAAAAAAGACCAGGCCCTGCGTGATGCCGTGAATTCCACCTTGGCTGCCATGAAGGCCGACGGCAAGTTCGACGAAATCTCTGCCAAGTGGTTCGGAAAATAGGTATGGGCTCGCTCCCTGCGGGAGCTTTGAGGTATGAGCTCAGCGCAGTGCGCTTCTGAGGTTATTCATGTCGGAACTATCAACGCTTTTGCCCATTCTCTGGGGCGGCTTCTGCACGACGCTCGCCATTTTCGGGCTTACGCTCCTGTTCTCGATTCCGCTGGGTCTGCTCATTGCGGTCCTCAAGATGAGCAAGTGGCGCGTGGTGCGTTACCCGGTGTCGTTCTACATCTCGGTGATGCGCGGTACCCCATTGCTGCTCCAGATTGTGGCGATTTATTTCGGCTCCTACTACCTGAGCGAATATGCGGGCGTGGATTTTTCGTTTGACCGCTTCCCGGCGGTGATTGTGGCGTTTTCGATAAACTATGCGGCCTACTTTGCCGAGATTTTCCGCGGGGGCATACAGTCCATACCCAAGGGGCAGTACGAGGCGGCTTACATGCTGGGCATGACCCGCACGCAGACGTTCTTCCGTATTATCCTCCCGCAGGTGGTGAAGCGCGTGGTACCCGCGAGCGCCAACGAAGTCATCACCCTGGTGAAGGACACCTCCCTTGCGCAGGTAATTGCGGTGACGGAACTTTTTGCGCTGGCCAAGAAACAGCAGGCTGCCTATGCGAGCATTTACCCGCTGTTCGTGGCGGGCGTGTTCTACTATGTGGCGAACCTTTTGCTGAGCGTGCTTTTTGCCTACGTGGAACGCAAGCTCAATTACTATAAGTGAGGCGTGGAATGGAAAACGTGAATGAATCTGCGCCGATCCTCAAGGTAGAACACGTCAAGAAGTCCTTTGGCGACTTGCATGTGCTCAAGGATATCTCTTTTGACCTGAAGGCGGGCGAGGTGCTCTCGATTATCGGACCCAGCGGTTCCGGCAAGAGTACGCTGTTGCGTTGCCTTACCCAGCTCGAAACGGTTGATGGCGGCCTGGTGCAGGTCGACGGCAAGGACATGGTGGTGCCTGGCGCTTCGGCGAAGGGACCTTTAGGCTCTGGACCGGCGGTCAAGTATGCGCCGGCGAAAACGCTCCGCGATATTCGACTTTCTACGGGGCTCGTGTTCCAGAACTTCAACCTGTTCCCGCACTTGACGGTGCTTCAGAATATCTGCCTCGCTCCGGTGCGTGTGCTGGGGGACGAACGCAAGGATGCCCGCGCTATGGGGCGGTTCTTGCTCAAGCGCATGGGCCTTGAAGGCAAGGAAAACGCTTACCCCTGCGAGCTCAGCGGTGGCCAACAGCAGCGCGTGTCCATTGCCCGCGCTCTCGCGATGAACCCGAAGATTCTTTTCTTTGACGAACCCACCTCTGCGCTGGACCCGGAACTCACCGGCGAAGTGCTCAAGATTATCAAGAAACTTGCCGAAGACAAGATGACCATGGTCATCGTGACTCACGAGATGGCTTTTGCCCGCGACGTGGCCGACAAAGTCATCTTCATGGATGGCGGCGTCATCGTGGAGCAGGGAACCCCCGACCACGTGTTCCACGAATCGGGCAACGAGCGCCTGGCGCAGTTCTTGTCCAGGTTCACAAATACTTGATTTTTGATTCCGGGGCTGTTGTCGGCGACATTTATACCGCTACTTTTTTTATTTTAAGAAAAGTGAGGTTGTTGTGAACAGAATCCTGAAATTCCTGTTTTCGCTAGCTATGGCCCTGTTCTTTGCGGCCTGCAGCGATTCCTCCAGTTCTTCTAGTGACGAAGACCAGGTGCTGCTCAGCACCACCGTCAAGAAAGACGGTATCGACATGCTGAGCTTTGGTAGCCTGAATCTGAACGTGACGGCGGATTCGTTCCTTGCGGTATTTGAACTGGGGGACATTGTGACGGTGATGGTGGACGGTTACGACACCCTGGAAGTTCCCGTTGTGCCGGACTACGATGTCGTTTCTCCCGGGGAACTGTTGCTGCGTGTGGTGTCGGGAAAGCCCCATGTGACTCTGGGCATCAACTTTGGTCAACTTGCCGTAGCTCTTGGCATTGCAGAAAACGCCCCCGAGGGTTCGGAATACCCCTACCGGCTGAAAGACGTCAAGTTGCCAATCGAGGTGAACATTGCCCTGAAAGACAAGGGCGGCTTCAAGGAAAACCTTGAAATGCTGGAATACCAGAACTACGGGCTGGACATGGAGAATTACCCGGACCTGTCCGTGGCGGATTTTGCCAACTTTAGGGAAATCACCACCACGGGAATGGGGGATGGCGTGCTGGAAGCCGAAGATTTCGAAAATGTTGACCTGGTCAAGGCCACGGAACAGTACCTGGAAAAGCTGGGACTGTCCCAAAATGAAATTGCGGACCTGAAGGAGCGCCTGGCGGGAGATAGATTCTTATCAAAAGCTATATTTGAAATGTAATATGGATTCTATCAAACTTTTTTTTCAAAACGCCATTCAAGGATTTTTTGATCATTCAATGCTTCAGCGCTTGCTGTTGAGCCTGCTTTTGCTGGGAAATGCAAAACTCCTATTGGTTTTTCTAAAGTTTACTATAAATCATGCGGAAAACCGTGGATTGGACTCTTCGGCGAAACCTCTTGTATATTCGTTATTTTCCTACGGCATATACACGATTACTTTGTTGTTAGTGCTCCATGTTCTGGGGGTCAATACGGCAGGAATTGTCGCTTTGGTCGGTGCGGCGAGCTTGGCTGTTGGACTCGCCCTTAAGGATGCTCTTTCCAATATTGCTTCAGGATTGTTGCTTTTGTTCCTACGTCCGTTCAAGGCGGGGGATTACATTGAGTGCGGAAACATTAAGGGCAACATTATTGGAATTGGGCTATTCAATACGACTTTCCGAACGGTAGATGGACTTTTTATCTCGGCACCGAATACATCCTTGTGGGGGCAGCCCATTGTCAATTACAGCAAGAACACGCTCCGTAGACTTGAAATAACGATCGGCATCGATTATGGGGATTCTCCCGAAAAGGCGCTGGATGTCATGCGCGATGTCGTTGCATCCGAACCTCTCTTTATGCGTAAGCCCGAACCCCAGTTCTTCGTTTCGTCGCTGGAGGATAGTTCCATAAATGTGACATTCCGGGCCTGGGCCCGTACGCAGGATTATTTTACCCTGCGTTGGAAGTATACAGCCGAAATGCGCAAGCGTTTTGCAGAAGAAAACATAACGATTCCGTTCCCACAGCGTACAATACATGTCGTAAACAGCGATATTCGCGTTTAGATTAGAAAAAAAAGGCTCTAGCTTGCTTGTTTTTTCCCTTTTTTATTAGATTTGTTAGAGATATATCAAGGATGTATAATGTCTTCGATAAATTTTGCGACAAGAGAAATTAGTTGTAAGGTTGTTTATTATGGGCCTGGTCTTAGTGGAAAGACGACCAACTTGCAGGTCATCCACCAGAAAATGCCCCAGGACAAACGTACCGACATGGTGTCCCTCGCGACTGAGGGTGACCGTACGCTCTTTTTTGACTTTTTACCCCTAAATCTTGGTGACATCAAGGGGTTCAAGACGAGGTTCCAGCTCTATACGGTTCCTGGTCAGGTTTATTACAATAGTACCCGTAAACTCGTTCTTCGTGGTGTAGATGGTATCGTTTTTGTAGCGGACTCCCAGAGGTCCCGCCAGGCTGAAAATATTGAAAGTCTGCAGAACCTGCGTCAGAACCTGCAGGATTACGGCATGGATTTGGATGATATGCCCTTTGTTCTGCAGTATAACAAGCGTGACATGGATAATGTTTTCACGCTCGACGAACTGAATGCGGAACTCAATCCACGCAATGTTCCCTTTTTCCCGGCGACGGCTCACAATGGTAAAGGCGTTGTGACGACATTGAAGACAATCGCCATGCTTGTGATTGAAAAGTTCAATGTGAAGCAGGGCTTCTTGCGTCAGGCCGCGGCGAATGCCAACAATACGGGAGTCCATGATGTGTCGCTGACCAAGGAAGGAGTTTCTGTTCGTGAAACGCAGCCCCAGAATCAGCCGACTCAGGCCGCCAATACGGCATCTCCGTTCCGTATGCCTTCTTTTGCGGCAAAGCCGCCTGCAGCGGGTACATCTCCTGCGCAACCTACGACTGCCGGGGCCGGTCTGTTCCAGAAGGGAGCCACATCCTCGCCCTTTGGTCGTCCCCGTGTGGCGACGACGGTTCCGCGTATGCCAACATTTGGACGCGAAGTGGCGAAGCCGAACAACGATGCGGATGATGAAATTGAATTGCGTCCGTATGTTCCAAAAAAGAAATAATTCATTTGGAGTTCCCTAATGAGTGATTTTGCAATTTATTCAGATGATGCCGAAAAGGTTCGCCGATTGATGTCCGCTTACCAGGCGAGCGTCAAGGCTGAATATATCGTGCTTTGCCACCGCGATGGATCCATCATTGCTGAGGTTGGCTCTTTGGGTATCGATGCGACTCCGCTCGCCGTGTTGAGTACGGCCTCTTTCGACTCCGCTCGTCAGGTAGGCATGATGCTTGGAGGCGAAAATTTCCAGTCGGTGTCTTACTCCGGCGAAAATCGATCCATCTATATTGCTCCGGTGGATCAGGCTCTGTTGTTGGTCCAGATTTTCCCGGGCTCCAGATTGCCGAACCGTATTGACGATTTCAATCGTCTGCTTGTCGAAAAATTGGTGGACGCTGTTCCTGCCTTTACGCAGAACACGAGCCGTCTAGTCCGATAGGAACTTGTCGTGGCAAAAATTCCGCCACTTAGAAACCTTCGTAAAACGACAATCGTGGTGATTGCCGTTTTTTTAGGATTCTTGATACATCGACTAGTATCGGTCTACATGGGAGATGTCAAAATTCGCGAGACAGCCGAAGCGGAACTCTCACTTGCGCGCAGTGTGGTCTGTAGTCATATTGTTAACGGAACTCCGTTCGGTGTCGATAGCGTTTTTGAGGAAGGAACCCGACTGTATCATTACTCTACGGTCTCGTCTGCGTTGCAGTTGGGGGATGATTCTCTGATGCATATCTGGTTCAACGGAGCCGATACCGTTCAGAAGACGGTGTGCAACATGACGCAGGATGTCTGCCTTACGACTATTGTTCCGTCTTTGTTGAAGGCGGGGGAGTGGAGTGTAGATCTGGTTGCGGGCCGTCGACTGTTATCTACAAGACAGTTTGTTGTTGAACCTAGTGATAGGTAGCCGCGATGTCCCGACATTTCTGTTTGGGACTTCTTTTTCTTGCGACGATGTCCTTCGGCATGGATGTTGATTCTTTGCCGGTCTGGGATCCGTCGGTGCTGGTTCGCGGGGAATCCTTTGATCAAAAAGACGACACAACTCTCCGTAAAGACTCTCTGGAAACGCATGGCTACAAGACGATTCAGGTGACCGTGGGTGATGGGGGAACTCAGGTTGATCAGGAACTCCGCCTTTCGATTACAGGCAAATTAACTGACAGCGTCTATGTGGATGCTTTGCTTTCCGATGTGGGGCGTAAGGCCGGAGACCAGACTACGGCTACACTTCGCGAGGTGGATCAGATTTATTTCAGGGTGGAATCTCCTCACTATCTGCTGCATTTGGGTGACTTGACCTGGGTAGATTCGTCTATGGGTCTGTATGGAATAGAGCGGGCTACACTAGGAGCGATGGCTGGTGTTCGGGGTGATTTCGGTGGAGGCTTTTCGCAAGTTCGCGGTGTCGCGGGAACGGATGAAGTGCAGCGGCTTACGCGGACATTCCGTGGCGTAAGTGGTCAGCAGCAGGGTTATTCGCTTGACGGCGCCGGAAATTTTATTGCAGTCGTTCCCGAATCGGAGACCGTATGGTTGAATGGAGTACGTCTTGAACGTGGTAGGGACTATTTGGTTAATTATGCGGGAGGCATGCTTGACTTCAGGGGGGCGGTCCTTCCGAGTTTTGACGATGAAATTCGTGTGGAATACGATGCCTACGAAGATGACAATATCTATACGCTATATGGGGCATCCGCATGCTATCGGCATCCGAACCTTTACCTGGACATTTCGGGCTTTAGGCTAGAGAACGATGTGGATCGACTGAAATATGGCGTATGGACCGATGAAGATTATGCGCTTCTCAAGGCGGACCGTGGGGAAGAGTTTGTTCGTGATGATACCTTGCCAGCTTTGCATCGTCCAGTCCGCACCGACCGTATGGGAGCGAGGCTTCGTCTTCAGCGGAACCGTCAGTTCTATGCCGATTTGGAGATGGCGATGAATCGCGTGGATTCCAATACTGTTTCATACAAGGTAAATGGCCCCAAAGGACGAGCCTTCCGCTGGTTTGTGACGTCGGATTCGACTCGTGACCTAATCCATTTTCCTTTGGCAATGTCTGTTTATGGCAATCGTGTGCAGCAGGGCTTTGATATTCTACGGTTCCAGGGCTCGGATTTGGACTGGAACCTGTACGGATTGCGCGATAACTGGGACTTGGCTTATGTGGATACATCATTCCTGGATGACGACCTGTTGCATGACGAATTTACGATGCGCACTCGCTTTACAAATGAATGGTTCGGTAGTGCCCAGTGGGGATACCGCCGCAATGCAGATGAAGACTGGAATTCCTCGAGAGTGGAGCTAGGTGTACAGCACCGGAATCGGAAAGCCCTAAGCGAACTGGCGTTAATTCGGGTTTCAAGCTTGCAGGACCAGGAAATGGAACGATACCAGGGAACATTGAATGCGGATTATCTGCAGGGAATGTTCCGGCCATTTGGCAAAGGCGATTTGCGCTATACGAAAATCGATGCAAATGGAGTGCAGGACGAGGTCATGTACGGTAAGTCGTCAAGTGGCCTGGGCGTGTTTTTCGATCAGGGAGAAATTCGCGAGAGTCTTGGCGGTCGCATGGCAAAGCGTCGTGGCGATACCTATGGCGACGATTGGGCGGATTCTTTGTGGGCATCAACTTGGGTGCAAGAAGCCAATTATTCAAGTCGTTATTTTAATCTGACCCATTTATTGCAATATGAGCGTGTACGGATGGATTCGTCTTCGAGTGAAAATAGCTGGCTTGCAAATGTCGATTCTCGATTTGGAGCGGAGGAATTGGGGTGGCAGGGAAATGTCTCTTACAAGTTGGGACTGACAGAAGAACAGATTTACACGGCGGTTTATAAGGCTGTGGCGAAGGGAACGGGCGATGTCCGTTATGATAGCCTGACGGGTGCCTACATCGAGGGGGTAGATAACGGAGATTTCGTCTACGAAGGTCTGGGGCGTAACGATTCTGTGGGGGCAGTTCTTTCGTCTGATGCTGCATTCAATATGAGCTTGCGTTTTAATCCGGGGGTTGCGATCGGGATTCATGATGGATTCTTGCGTGATGTAACCTTTGGTGGTTCCTATGAAGGCGAAGGAAGCGATACTACGGGAAGAAAGATGTATTTTCCACCTGTTACCAGGTCGCAGCTGCACCGCACGACGTCAGGTCGCATGGCTGTTGAGGGCCTGGTTGACTGGCAGCATCCATCGGGAATGTCGCTCGCCTATAAGCCTGGGGCATCGTTCGATAAGAAGCTTTCTTCGATTTCCTATTACGAGACTTCTTATTCCCATGATTTCGAGGCCGGATATCGCATCAACTTGGATCATTTTGTGGGAGCGACGCTGCTTCTGCAGAAAAATGAACTTTCCGCGATACAGGAATGGAACTGGGACATTTATGACGGTTCCCTGCGTTACCGATACGATTTCCTGCAAGGTTTCTTTGTACAACCGCTCGGGCGTTATCGTACGGGGGAGGGGTCCGATGGCAGTGGCTATGCAGAGGGCGAATTCGATGCGCATCTTTGGGAGGGGGCTCTCCGCGTCGGTTACGACAAACGAAAAAAAGTGAACTCCTATGCAAATTTCTCGGTAGTGCAGGTGGATAGTCGTGGGGATGTCATTCCCTATCAGGTCATGTCTGGATATGGTGATGGTCGTACCTATCGATTCGAATTTTCTTTATCGGTGGATATCAATGACTTCCTTTCGATGGGTGCTTTGTATATATTGCGTTTTGGCGATGCAGAAGAAAATATTTTCCAGAAACTGAGTACCGAAGCGAGGGCGTACTTCTGATGAGGTGGTTGCTGGCTTTGTTGTTGCTTTGTATTCCCGCTTGTGCAGCGGAACTTTGTCGCATTGCCGCTGTTCATTGGGAGGGTGAGCATGATGCTTTCGATGAAGTGCAGATGCAGTGGCTTGTGGGAGAATCTTGCTCAAGTTGGGGTGTCGCACGCGAACAGTTGTTGCGTTTCTATGAGAACCATGGCTTCCTTGCGGCAAGATTGCAGGGAGAGATTGATTCGGCCGGAGTTTTGACTTTACATCTCAATCGCGGTTTAGCTTGGGTTTGGGCGGAACCCGAGAATGCAGATTCTTCGGGTAGTAGGATTGACGTGTTCCGTAGGCAGACGGGAATCGTGGCCGGCAATCTAGTATCTCCTCTTGACTTACAGCGTTCCGACCTTAAAATGGCCCGGATTGGTTATTACGACCGGACTGCTCCGGTTCAGATGTTCCGCGATCCGGCTCGGAATAGGATTATTCCATTGTATCACATGCGGGCTGCGACGATATCGGAAGCCTATGCCTTGATAACTTACTCCAGCGAGACCGACGTGTGGGAAGGTAATGTGAATGTATCGCTCTACAATATCCGCGGAACCGCCAGAGACTTGCTCTTGCAGGGTTACACTGCCGATGACTCCCGTCGATTGGAAGGATCCTATAAGGAACCGTGGATTTTTGGTACCGAATGGAATCTGGTTGCTAGGGGCTACTTCGACGAAGATTCCTCCACGCGCGATGCTTATGGTGAACTAGGTGTTTCGCGCGATATCGGTTTTGACTTTACTGTGGGCGTATTCGTTGGCGTCGGCAAGCACCGTAAAACTTCGTCATTGGAACTTTCGTATGTGTCGTTGGACCGTTTTGTTTTGCCGCGTTCGGGTATGCGCTTTCAGGGAGTCGTTGCGTGGAACATGGACCGTCCGGATTCCTTGGACAATTACCTGAAGGCGTCCGCTTCGTTCTCGAGATTCTTGCCTCTCTATGGCAATTGGATAACGCGCTTCAGCGGGGCCGCCGGCGGAATTTTCCCGACCGATGCGTCGCTTGACCGTTTCGACTATTTTGCGCTGGGCGGCATGGATAGCTTCAAGGGCATGGACGTTCGCTTTATGCGCAGTCGCGCCTATGGCTTCTCGGAATTTGCAATCCTCTGGCAAGATGGCTATGACTTAAGCATCGAGGCGTTCTACCAGCCGGGGCTTTACCGTTCCTTCAGCCGCCCCGACCGTGGCTGGAAACGCGAACAGGACTACGGTATAGCCTTTACGCAGTACCGCGGCAACTGGAGTGTGAACCTGTACTACGCTCTCCGCAATGGCGAAAATTACTTGGACGGAATAATTGGATTTGGTCTCAAGACTCTATTCTGAGAGACCTGAAAGGGTGTGCTGCTGCAGCATTATTTGTTACTTTCGAGCATGTCCAGGGCGAGCTTGGACAAGTAATTGGTGGGGAAGCCGCCTGCTTTACTGAATGTCACTTCCCCTTTTTTATTCATTGCGACCATGTAGGGGACGCCCTTCACATCAATATGGAACGCAGGTTCATAAGTGTTGTACCAATAGAATGTTTTCCAATCCCAGGGAATGTCTCGTTGGTATAACCATTGGCGGATTTCGTCTTTGGATTCGCCATGGACGCAGAATAATATGTTGATTTTATTTTTTCTGAAGAATTCTGTTAGTTCTTTTAGGGCACTGATTTCTCTGACGCAGACGGGACACCATGTGCCCATAAAGAAGACGAATGTTCCGCTTTCGCCAGCGACTTCGTTCAGGCTGAAGGTCTTGTCTTCCAGATTGTAGAGGGTGATGTTTCCATCGATTTTTGTGCTGAACGGATTAAAGCCTTTTACGTACACGACGTAATAGGCTGTCAATGCGAGAACGACAAGAATGATTAGTTTTTTCAAGGTCATGTTTTTAATATATCTTTTTTTCGAAGATAAGTAAAAAAAGATATTCTTCTGCTTGACCTTAGAAATTCTAAATATGTGCTGTTGCGTTGGTCGCTAAACCGGAGTTTTACTTTTCTCGCCGGCGATTTCTCGTACAAGTTTCGGCACCAGATAGCCAGGGAGCTTGGTGCGGATTTCTGCAATCAGCTTGCGGGCTTCTTCATCGCCAACTTCAAAATGGGCGACCCCGTTTGCGTGGTCCAGCTGGTGCAGGTAGTAGGGGAGCACGCCCTGCTCGAAAAGTTTGTGGCACAAGGCGGTGAGCTTGATGGCTTCATCGCTGATTCCCCGCAAGAGCACGCTCTGGTTCAGAAGCGTCCAACCGCTAAAGCGTAATTGTGTAAATACGGTAGCCGATTCCTCGTCTAGTTCGTCGGCGTGGTCCACATGTGACACCAGAACGCAGCTAAACCTGGCCGGCAGTTCGCGCAGCAGTTCAAAATGCTGCATCACCAGGTCCGGGCGCATCACGGGGAGTCTCGTGTGGATGCGGAGCGTGGTAACCGAGGGGTGCATCGCGATCGCTTCAATCAGTTCGCGGAAGGCGCCGGGATCGAGTGTCAACGGGTCGCCGCCCGAAAGAATCACTTCCCAGACGTCGGTATGGGTGTCGAGCCAGTGGCTCACCTGGCGCGCCACGTCGGGTGTGTTCTGGAAGGGGTAGTTCTTGCGGAAACAGAAGCGGCAACGGGCACCGCAGGTGGCGGTCGAGACAATCAGGGCTCGTTGGTCGTATTTCTGGATCACACAGTCGGATTTTCCGGCCGGTAAATCGCCTACGGGGTCGTCTACAAATCCATCAACTTTCTTGAGTTCGTCCTTGGTGGGCAAAATTTCGCGCAACAGGGCGGCAGGGTCGCCAGCCTTCTTGATCAGGTCGGCGTAATGCCTAGAACAAAGGAACGGAAACTTCGGGTTCAGGTCAAGGTCGGCAAGTGCGGTCGTTTTGGCAATGACTGTCGCCAAATCGGATCCCAAATAGTCCAAAAAGTCAGGGATTTGCGTAAAAACGGTAACGGGGCTTTCCATTATATTGCTAAATTTAGAATCAAAATCAACAAGAGGATAATATGGGTACTGTAAGCACCAACGAATTCCGCAAGAAACTTAAAATTATGGTTGATGGTCAGCCGTACGAAATCATCGAAAACCAGTTCGTGAAGCCGGGTAAGGGCCAGGCCTTTAACCGTGTTCGCATCAAGAACTTGGTGACCGGCCGCACCCTCGAACGCACTTGGAAGAGTGGCGATACGGTTGAAGAAGCCGACGTGACCTTCACCGAAATGACCTACCTCTACAATGACGGTTCTACTTGGTATTTCTTGAACAACGAAACTCAGGAAACTGAAGAAATCTCCAAGGAAGCTCTCAATGGCTGCGAAGTTTGGCTTCTCGATGGCGCTACTGTCGAAGTCACTTGGTGGAAGGACCCGAAGACTCAGGCTACGCTTCCGATCGAAGTGATTCCGCCTACCTTCGTTGACCTCATGATCATCGACGCTCCTCCGGCAGTCCAGGGCAACACCAGCGGTAACGTGATGCGTGAATGCACCGTTGAAACCGGCGCCAAGGTGATGATCCCGCTCTTCATCGAGAACAACACCAAGATCCGCGTGGACACCCGCGACGGTTCTTACCTCGAACGCGCAAAGTAATTTTCACTTTGTCATCCTGAGCGAAGCCCGTAAGGGCGAAGTCGAAGGATCTAGAAATTCGAAACGCTCCTGGCTACGGCTGGGAGATTTCTTTGTATGCATTGACAATCTGTCTATAAAATAAGGGCGCCGGGGGCGCCTTTTGTGTTTTTTTCAGGATAATTTTAAGATGGATGTTTGAAAAAGAAGGGATGTCATGAGATTTTTAAATAAATTCTCAGGTTTCGTGCCGGCAGCATGTTTTGCTGCGGGCTTGTTGTTGTTCGGAGCAATTCAGGCGAATGCCGCTCCGGACCCGAATTTCCACATCTACATCGCGTACGGCCAGTCCAACATGGGTGGCACTGCCGATGCCCAGAGCGCCGACAAGGTCGAAAACCCGCGTTTCAAGATTTTTGCCTCGCAAAAGTGCAGTGGCAAGGGCCGCAACACCATCGGCGAGGTCTATCCGGCGGTGCCCTCGCTCTTCAACTGCGGCAACACGATTTCGATTGCCGACTGGTTCGGGCGCACGATGGCCGACAGCATGCCCGACGTGACTATCGGGATTATTCCGGTCGCGGTGGGTGGCGCAAGCATCAAGCTCTTCGACCAGGACCAGTACGCAAGCTACCTCTCTACGGCAGAAAGCTGGCTCCAGAACTACGCGAAGGAATACGCGAGCGACGGCAACGTCACCAAGACGATTATCGATATCGCGAAGAAGGCGCAGCAGGTGGGCGTCATCAAGGGGTTCATCTTCCACCAGGGAGAAACCGACGGCGGCTACCCGGACTGGCCGAAAATCGTGAAGAAAACCCGCGACGATATCCTCAAGGCGCTCGACATGAGTTCCGACACGGTGCCGTTCGTGGCGGGTGAGCTCTTGCGCGAAGGTTGTTGCTATTCCAATCGCGTATCGCAGCTCCCGAATTCCATGGACAACACTTACTACGCGTCGTCCGAGGGCCTTGGCGGCAATGGCGTGGATCGTTTCCATTTCAACCATGATGCCTACGTGACGTTCGGCAAGCGTTATGCGGAGCAGATGCTCAAGGCGATTAATCGCGCCCCGGTAGAACCCGTTCCGCAGAAGCCGTTCAAAGGTAAGCCGTTTGAAATTCCGGGCAAGATTGAGGCGGAAGACTTCGACATTCCGGGTGTCGGCTCGGGCAATGACTCCTACAAGGAAAACGATTCCGAAGACCATGGCGGTAGCAATTACCGCGAAGGTACGGGCGTCGACATTTACAAGAAGGCGACGGGCTACATCGTGGGCTACAACCAGGAAGGCGAATGGCTGGAATACACCGTGAACGTCAAGGAAGCGGGCGACTACACCTTCTTTGCTGCCGTTGCATCGGCCAATGAGACTTCCGGTTTCCAGATGTCGCTTGACGGCAAGAACATCACCGACGTAATCTCTGTCCCGAAAAACGAAGGCGAGGACAACTACGACGACTACAACAAGGTGCGTGCGATGGTTAACCTCCCTGCGGGCGAACACATATTGCGCTTTACGGTAATCGGTTCCTGGATGGACGTAGACTACTTCACCTTCGTGAAGGGCAAGGACGCGACCGACCCCGAACCGATTGGCGGCGATAATGGCGGCGACAATCCTCCTGATTTCATCAAACCCGCGTTATCGCACGCAGCCGGAGCCGAAAG
>NZ_CALEFV010000306.1 GCF_937877005.1 uncultured Fibrobacter sp.
CTTGCCTTTTCGTCGCGATCCTGCTGCATGCCCGCGAGGGTGGCCTTGAGCGTTTCAAGTTCCGCCTGAGTCGGCGCCTCCACCGATTTGCATGCCTTGTGGGGGTGGCTCGTGGAACCGCACACGGGACAGGCGTCTCCGTCCTGGAGCGTATCCGCGAGGATTCCCGCCTGTTCTTTCAGGAAGGCGCGATTCTTCGCCTCGAACTCGTCGTTCTTGTGCTTGTAGATTTCGTCGGATTTGGTGAAGGTTTCCTGTGCTTTCCCGAGCGTATCCACCGTTCCGTCGAATTCCTTGACCATGTTGCCTGCGCGGAGCAATTGCTGCTGTCGCGCCTTGAGCGATTCCTTCTGCGCTTCGGCCTGGGCCTTCTTTTCGCCCGCGTCCGAAAGCCCCTTGAGTTCTTCTTCGCTTTTCTGGATACTTTCGCCCTGTCGCTTGAGTTCGGCCTCGTCCTTTTCGAGTTTATTCTTGAGTTCGTTCAGCTTGGCGTTCTTAGAGGCAATCTGTGCCAGGTCCTCTTCGAGCTGGTCGTATTCGGGCAATCTGTCCTTCAGCGTGGCAATTTCTTCCTTCAGCTTGTCGCATTCGGGAATGTGCGCCTCTTCGCTCTGGAACGCCTCGCGCAGGGGCTTCAGTTTTTTCTGGAATTCCTCGTGGTCGCTTTCGGCCTTGGCAAGCGATTTGCGTGCCGAATCCACGGCCTTAGCCTTGCCTAGTTCCGCGTCCAGCGCCGAGAGTTTCTTGCCGCAGCTTTCCAGTTCGGTCTTCGCATCGTTCGCCCTTGCGGTGTCTTCGTCTATGACATTCTGCAGGGCGTCGGCGACCTCGTTCCAGTCCGTCACCTGTCCGTTTTCGGCGAGCCGCTTGAATTCCGCGATGCTTTCTGCATGGGCGGAAGCTTCGTCGCATTCCACACCCGCAATCGTTGCCTGCGCGAATTTCTCGCTTGACTTGCATTCGTCTTTCAGCTCGGACGCCTGCTTCTTCAGTTCTGCCTGCAATTTTTCGTAGCAGTCCGTCTTGAATATGTCGCGGAAAATCTTCTGACGTTCCTGCGTCGATGCGATAAGCACCTTGGCAAAGTCGCCCTGTGCTATCATGGCAAGCTGCCTGAACTGATTGATGTCTATGCCGAGCAGGTTTTCCACGGCCTTGTTCACTTCGGTCAACTTGCTAATCGTGCGGCATGTCGGTCCCTGCAGGCCGTTGTCCTGTGGGTAGTAGAAGAGTGCCGAGGCGCTTTCCTCAATTTCGCCCGTACCGCGTTCCTTGGGGCGCATGTATCCGCCGGGGTTGCGAACAATCCGGTATTCCTTGCCCGCGTAAAGGAATGTCAGGTCCACTTCGGTATTGGTTTCTGGCTTTGCGTTGTCGCAGCGGAGCATCCTGTTGGAGTTGCGGGTTGTACCGCTTGCCTGGCCGAACAGCGCGAAGGTGATTGCGTCGAAAATGGTCGTCTTGCCGGCACCCGTGTCGCCCGTAATCAGGTAGAGTCCGCTGGTTCCCAGCTTGTCAAGGTCAATGACGGTCCTTTCGGCGTATGGGCCGAAAGCGGTAATCGTAAGCTTTGTCGGTCTCATCGCGCACCTCCGAAAACTTTCTGGATCATGCTCTCGATGAACGCTGTCTCTTCCGCGTTCATATCCCTGTTCGTCATTTTCTTGAAGAATTCTCCGAAGAGTTCTTCCGGGGACTTTTTCTCGTCGGATTCGCCTGTCGTAAATTCCTTCTGGCTGCGAGTGCGAGCGTTGTCGTAACGGAGCGCCATCAGGTTCGGGAATATTCCGCGCAGTTTCGCCGCCGCATCGGGAACATCGTCCTCGTCCTTGAGTGTCACGTACACATAGTCGTCAAGTTTCTTGCCTTCGGCAATCTGGCTTCTGCGGAATTCCGGCGAAACAATTTCCTCGTATAGTCCCGTGATTTCGCGCATGTCGTGCAGCGGTGTTAGCGGAATTTCGCTCAGCGTCGTTCTTTCGCCCAGTTCCACGACCGTGATGGACTTGCTGTGACTAGCTTCCGACAGCGAATACTTCAGCGGCGTGCCGCTGTAGCGCGCCTTGACCGTTCCGTCGGCATCCGTCAGCACGTTCTGTGGCTTGTGAATGTGGCCCAGCGCCACATAGTCGAACGCCTCGAACACCGAGGCATCCACGTTGTCGAGCCCTCCTACGTTATCTTCGGAGTCGCTGCGTTCCGCATCCGTCACGTACTGGTGTGCAATCAGAACGTTCTTCCGCCCTTCCGTAAATTTCATCTTGGAAATGGCCATGCGCATGGCCGAGGTGTAGTCGGTCACCAAGTCGCGTTCTTCGTCTGTCAAGAGAAAGCTGCGTATGGTCACGGGTCGCACGAACGGGAGCATCCATATGTCCACCTCGCCGTTAGCGTCCTTGAGAGTGGTAGGTGCGAAGTTTCCGTCGTAAACGGGGGAAACGTGCACTCCGCGGCTTTCCATGAGCCTACCCCCGAATGCGATTCGCTCGGCGGAGTCGTGGTTTCCGCTCAGCACGAATATCTGCACGTTCTTGGCGGCAAGTGCCACCAGAAAGTTGTCCAGCGTCAAAACGGCCTCGGCCGAGGGCACGGATTTGTCGTAGACGTCTCCCGCAATCAGCACCGCATCGGGCCTTTCGGAATCTACGGCCTCCAGGATCTTGCCCAGAATGTAGCGCTGCTCTTCTAGCATCGAGCGCTCGCAGATGCTCTTGCCGATATGCAGGTCGGCGAGATGGAAGAATTTCATTCGGTATCCTCTTGTCTAAGACAATCTAAAAAATTGCACTATGACAATATCGTTTTCCGTTGGCAAAATGTAAAATGCGAAAATAAAGTTTTTTCGCCGCTAGTCCTTGACGCAGCGGACAGAATAAGCGTCTTTCTTATAGATTTCAGATATGAACACATTGTTTTTATAAAGGATAAGAGTTATTGCCCGGGTAGCATCGTCCGCAGAAGACAAGAAATAGGTATCTGAATTGTTTAAACTGCTGAAAGTTTTACCATTGGGAGAAACACCAATATAACCGGCTGGCAGGGCCGTGAATCCATAGTCGTCGGTGCCGTTGTATTCCTTGCCAGGAAAATCACTTACCCATCCGCTGGTAGATTTCAGCATTTTGCCGGCGATCTCTTCGCCTCCTACGGCTATTATCAGCTTGTCGAAATCGCTAACGCTGGGCAGGTGCCAGCCTTCGGGGCAGACTCCGCGAACGGTCTGCGTCCGGTGGCAAACGACGCTGTCGCCGCAGCCCTTTCCTGCCGTGGAGAATACGCCTGCGCTGTCCATTGCGGCACTCCAAAGGTAAAGGCGGCCGTGAGTCGTGCAGTTTATGGAGTCCGTACGGTGGCAGTAGCTCTTGGCGGTACCCCTGTTGTAGTTGTAGTTCAGATTCTGTGCCATCCAGGTCTGGGTGCCTATGGTCACGGTTCTGTAGGTCTGGTTGTCGCGTAAATCCGTAAGAGTGTTCTTGTCGGCGTCATATTCGCTGCCGTTGGAATTCGGGGAATCCTTCAGGCAGCGGATAGAAAAGGCGTTGTTTTTGGAGTCTGTGTATATGCTCAAGTTATAATGATCAATTGTCATCATATGCGCATTGAGGAAACCTTCTTCGCTAGAGGTCCAAAAGAATGCGGTTGATCCCTCAGATCTATATTTGTTTTGAGATCGTTCACCGCCTGGCAGCATTGCAAATTTGTAGGTGTCGGTGCCGTTATAATTGTCTTCCTCATCTTCAGGCCAGCCCTTGGTGGCCCGCAACACTTCCATGGCCTTTTCGGTACCGCCAACCTTCGCAATCAGCTCCTCGAATTCTTCGAGGCTCGGAACGTGCCAGCCTTCCGGACATACGCCGCGCTTGGTGTTGTTCGAAAAAAGGCTTGCGCTGTCCATGGCGGCCTTCCAGGAATACAGGCGGCCTAGCGAATTGCAGTAGGTGGTGTCGTCGTCATAGCAGTAGCTCTTGGCATTTCCCACGTTGTAGTTGTAGTTCAGGTTCTGCGCCATCCAAATCTGGCTACCGATAGTCGTAGTCTTGTAAATCTGACTGTCGCGCAGGTCCAGGAGCGTTTTTGCGCTAGCGTTGAACTCGCTTCCTCTTGTGTCGAAGTCGAACGAAGACGAACTTTCCGTCATGTCGGATGACGACTGTGCGACCTGCTCGTCGGTAGAGTCCTTTTCGTCTTCAGCTTCGCCGTTCAGGGCAATCTCGACGGAATCGCTTCCGCAAATGAGCAAGTATCCGCTGCTGTCCGCCTTCATCTCGAGCGAACAGGGGTCTCCGTCCTTTCCGGAATCGCCCGTGTCTCCCTTCTTTCCGTTCTTGCCGTCTTTGCCATCGATGCCGTCCTTGCCGTTCAACATGGTCCAGGTCTTGTCGATGCAGTAATAGACCTTTGCGGAATCGGTCATGTAAATCATGGACCCTTCTTCGTCCAAACCGCACTTGGGCATGTCTTCGCCGGCCTTGATGACCTTGATTCCGACGACCTCGTTTTTCTCGATGACCTCGTTCACTTCGGTGACTTCGTCATCGCAGGCGCAAAGGAGTGCAGTCGCCATGGCGGCCGCCGCAACATAGTAAATCTTTTTGGACATGGGTGCCCCCTCAGGTGAGTTATAGGATATATAAAAAAAGAATCCGGAGGCGTCAAATAAAATATTTATATTTCGTCGGGATATCTAATTGGGAGTTTGTATGAGAACAACAAGATTTTTGCGCGCCTGCTGTGCCGCATTCTGTATTTTTGCACTTGTCGCCTGCGGCTCGGATTCCAGCTCGAATGCCGAAGACACCAGCAGTTCTTCCGAGGCCCTGAGCAGCTCTTTAGAAACGCTAAGCAGCAGTTCGCAGGACCTTGCCTGGCCCGACGAAAGTTTTTCTGACGACCAGTT
The DNA here is from genome assembly GCF_937877005.1 of uncultured Fibrobacter sp. Lineage (GTDB taxonomy): Bacteria > Fibrobacterota > Fibrobacteria > Fibrobacterales > Fibrobacteraceae > Fibrobacter. Next base: position 4,898 of record NZ_CALEFV010000306.1, read on the forward strand.
GCTCATGGTCGTCTGCAGGAACATGGTGGTGAACGATTCCAATCAGACGTTCCGCTGCGACTACGAACGGACACACAACCGCTGCTATCCTGTCGGCGAGAACCATTACGAATGGCGAAAGCAGCCCGGCCAGAAGGGTTCCATGGAACTGCGGTACACTTTTCTTGACGATGTCCTGACCTTGTACGACAACAGCGGCACTGCGCAGTACTTCGGCGGCACCTCGGGCAAGCTTGAAGGAACATGGCGTCGCGAAGAAGGCCTGTTTGGCCCCGATACGGTCGTGGACATGGTCATCGCGGGTGATTCGATGATCTCGTACATCACCATGCTCGACACGACTTACCTGGAAAACCGCATGAACTCCCTGAACAGCATTTTCATGATGTCCATCATGAACGATATCCTTGGCGGCAATGCTTTCAATGTGAGCACGCAGTTGCTGTTCCAGAAGCATTTCGACATCGCCGAGCTTGAAACGATCCTCGACGAACGTGAAGTCGCTCCCAGGACCGACAAGAGCGTGACCCTGCTGCTCGATGACCGCGAGGTGACCGTGACGGTCGACTATAAATACGAACGATACGAATCCTACGCGGCCGCCGATGTGTCTTACGGTGGCAAGACCTGTTCGGGACACTGCCACATGGCAAGACTCATCGGGCAGACCGGCCGCAAGTACTGCGTCGACGGAAATGTGCTCGGCATGGGATTCGATGGCTACTATGAGAATCTCATTGACGACAACTCCACGGAATTCCAGACCTGCCTAAACGAAATGTTCGGCAGGGCTGCGGAATAGGAAAGGTTATTTTAGCCATATAGCCTCCATGTAGCCGCGTTCGCGGCCGGTTGATGTTAGAGGCGTCCTTGCAAAATCAAAAAGCCGAATAAAACAAGAACGCACCTCGCCTTAAAACAGCGAGATGCGTTTAGCGGTAATGTACCTAAATATCAGAAAACTGGCACAAATGCGTAAGGCGAGTGTCGCAACCATGCTTGCATGGATATGACCGAGCCTAGCATTTGGCGCTTGCGCAACGGGGCAAGAAAATTTTACAGTCAGGTAGATGCCGCGTTGTCAAGCAACACATTCACATAAGTCTGGTACGGGATGCCTGCGGCAGCGGCTTTACGTTTGATTTTATCCACCGTCTTGACCTTGAGCCTTATGGAATACATTTTCTTTTCTTCCTTGGCCTCGGCAATGGCGCGGCTGATGCGCGCAATGGATTCCTCTAGCGTTTCTGACTCATGACCGCCGGTGATTACCATCGGATCTCTCATTGTGGTGTCGTTCTCGAGTGCTTCAATCTCCTCCTTAGAAAGGAAATCGTCAACCAGCTTGAAGCCTTTGGGCAGCCTAACCTTCTCACGCTTTTTGCACTTCATCTTCATGAGCTCTCCTTACAGTTATCAAAGTTTTCAAATCGTCAGAGACAATTA
>NZ_CALEFV010000307.1 GCF_937877005.1 uncultured Fibrobacter sp.
CTTGAGCTCGGCGAACGTCTCGTCGCGCAAGTTGTCGTTTTTCGCCTGGTTGAACCGCACCAGGGCCGTAAAGTAGTCGAATTCGAATCCTGCCAGGTCCATCGCGCTGGCGACCCGGTTGGCGGCGTCGTCCGAAAGTCCGCTCTTGCCGTCGCAGACCAGTTTCAGGAATACGGGCGAGGAAAACTTGGCGGAGCGGGCGAAGTCACGCCACGAAAAGCCGACCATCTTCTTCTTTTCTTGGTAGAAGTCCTGGATGTATCGGCGGTAGTTGTTGTATTCGATAATGGGACGCATGTCCCGAAAAATAGTAAAAAACTAGAATGTATCAACGCCGTGTATCATGAAATCTCTTCTAAAATTTCTTTCAGGAGCTCGCCGGGGTCGATCTTGAAAAATGCAGCCATGTGGATAAAGTTGAGCATGGTGAGCTGGGTGCGCCCGAAGTTCCCGCTCTTGCGCATGACTCCCACTTCGACCCCGTAAAGCGTGTTCTTGTGCAGGTTGAGCTCGAAGGCTAGCCTGTCGCGGGAAATGCCGATGGCTGCACGGTGGCGCTGGATGACTTTCGCCATCGCCTCGGTAAAGCGGTCTTCGTCGAGACCGAACCAGTCCGGAGTTTTTTTCTGCCTTTTGCCCATGTAACAATTCTTTGTGATACGCTTTATGATACATAAGATAGGCAGAAATTGTAAAATGGCGTCACAGATGTCTGTGAATTTTTTTTGTGCCCCCATGATACTGTTTCGGGGTTGTGATACGGCTTATGATACGGCAACCTGGATTGTCGGTTGCGATATGTCACAATATCACAGTCCTCTGTAAAAATTCCTTAAAAAATTTGTGACGAAGGTGATTTGAAAACCTATATTTACCATAGGAATCACATTCCTTTGTGACTATTTGGTGATTGTGGAAAAGTTTTATTCGTATCATAGATGTGTATATTATTTTGTTACACTACTTAAAATGATGTGTAATTTCTTCTTTTTGGATAAAATTGTATCATAGAAGCTATTGACATTCTCTGAAGGGCAAATATATATTTGTTGCAAAAGTGTTTTAGAAAAAGGCAAAAGGGATAGACGATATGGCTAAAAAATTTCACCTTGCTTGGGGTTCGGTCGCTGCGGTCTGTTTGGCGGGTGTTTACGCCTGTGGCGATAGCGACGACGGCGCAAACGCTTCTATAAATGCGGGTGCAGCTGCCCTCGACGAAGTCTACGCTTCTGAAGATGACTTGCCGGGTTGTACCGAAAAGTAC
>NZ_CALEFV010000308.1 GCF_937877005.1 uncultured Fibrobacter sp.
ACTTCGGTCTTGAAAGTGGTACGGCCAATGTGCGTGGCGCGACCATTTATGTGACTTTGGATAACCCCAATGGCAAGAAGGTCGAGGTCTACCTGTTCAGCAAGAACGAAACGGATCGATACACTTACGGTAACGACTATATCTATAGTCAGCCCTACCTGTCGTCGCAGATGGGTGAAGGTGTCAAGCTGGAAATTCTTGTGGAGAACCTTTCCAATGCCGAAGGTTTCGACCCGGAACATGTTCTAGGTGTTTACGTGAAGACATTCGATGATCCCACCGTGGAAATCAAGACGGTCGAAAGCTCCTGCCCGAATGCGGTGGAAATAACCGGCTGTAACGCAAACTATAGCGGCGGAAAGTGGAACATCGTTGCCGAAATAAAGAACAAGAGCCATACGGACAAGATCGAGGTGGAAGAAACGCATAGCTATATCAGCGATCCGAGCTCGCTGGCTTGCTACTACGATTCGAATAGTCCGGCTTGCGAATTTGATGGCGACAATGCGAAGTTCGGCTGGACGGACAATCCCTATGCTGGGCACGCGGGTGCTGAATATGAATTCAGGATTTCACTAACTAGCAAGGAAAATACGACATCCGAATGTACGACGACGGGCTCGGTGACGGGCATTACGCCGACATGCGGCTCGGTTTCCCAGAATACCATCTTGCAAGGCAAGGGCCTGCCACAGTTCACTTATGGTATATCGAACTGCCCGGATACCCAGTGCGGATACAAGATTACGCTGGTGGGACCGGAAAATGTTGATATCACCAGTGCAAGTAGCGGAAACGTGAATACTACGACGGCAACAGACGTTGCGAATACCAGTACGGCACTTACCGCCGGAGCCTATAAGTTTAAACTGGAAAGCACGAATAATGATAGACCGTTTGAAACCTGCTTCTCAGACGAATTCGCTGTCGAGGAACCGGGCGTGATTACGGCAAGTCCGTGTTCGTTCAACTCCATAGTCAAGGGTGCGTCGACTGCGACGCTGACCATGTCCAACATTGCCAATGTTGTTGAAAATACGAATATAACGATTCATAGCGGTTCGCACACAATCACAAAGACGCTGTCTTCTGGGGCCACGAGCGCTACGTTCAGCGATGTTCCGGCACCAAGTGATGCGAATACCTACACGTACACCATAGACTATACTGTGAACGGGAACACGAAAACAATCTGTTCTGCTACGTTGAATGTTCTGGAAGGGCTGGGATGCTCCGTAAGTACATCTTCGATAACTCTGGGTGAAAACTTCACGTTCACTCCGACATATGGAGGTTCTTGTACTAGCGCAAGCCTTACGGGAAATGGAACGATTTCGGGGAGTGGCTGTGGCGCGAGTTCCTTTACGGTGACGCCGAGTTCTCCTGGGAGTCAGACATACACGTACACCTTCTCGGGTTCTATCGGAAATAATGTGACTTGTCAGCAGACGGTGACAGTGAATCCGCCGGCACCGGAGTTCAGTTGTCCCGACAATTGGAGGGGTGCTGTAGGAAGTAATGTGACGTTTAATCCGGGAAGCAGCCTCAAATATTGCAGTAGTGACTATCCTTGCGTATTGAAGATTGATGGGGTGACAAAGAGTTCCTCATGGACAGGCCCTACTTATGAATGGAAGGACGATGCTGCTACAACTTCTACGAACAAATACACAATATCGTTGAAGAATTCCTATAATGATGCGCCAACAGAAAAGGATTGTAGCATTAAGTATACTTCGGACGGAGTCTCGGCGACATGCAATGTGACGGACAACAATGGCGGATCTGGTTTGTATGAAGGTCAAAAGATACAGTTGCGTGTATCTGATATTTCTGGAATTAATAATAATGTGAACATGGTCTGGACTTTCAATGGTTCAACTAAAACCATCGATTGCGGTACGAGTGGATGCTGGAATAATGAGATTGATGCTCCAACATCAGGAACCTATTCGTACTCTCTATCTTATAATGGAAATCCGGTTTCCGGTTGTTCTGGAAATGTGACTATTGCTCCTGTACTCACATGCTCCGTGACACCGACAACGGTAAATCAGGGTGAATCCTACAAATTTAAGGGTGTTGCTAACGTGAATTGCTGGAGTTGCACTTACACGTGGGATGGTGGCAGCGAAGGCAACCATAACCCGACCGATGAAATAACAAAAACTGCATCGACCACAGGGACAAAGAATTTGACATTGAGTTGCTCTTGCAATAATAACATTACAGGAACATGTACTACTCCGATTACCATAAATGCGACATCTTCTTCGTCTGCTGCAAGTTCTAGCAGTGCGGCAAGCAGCAGTAGTGTTGCAAGTTCTAGCAGTGCTGGTGGCGGAGGAACCCCATTAGCTATAACCAATACTGGCAATAATACGGGTGGCCCGTTGACTACTGGAGACTACTCTGTGACGGCTATAGGGTCCTGTACAAATGTGCGCTTTAATTGTGCTTGGAATAGCTCTAGTACTGGATGCTCTATACAGGTTAATTCGAATAGCGCTACTACGGGAGGACATAACTCGTCTAACAATGTTCTTTCTCCGAAACCAGTTGTTGGAGATGTACTACATGTGGTTGGAACTGCATCCAATATTTGGTGCGCAGGTTGGTAATCTTCTCTAAAGACGCAAAATTTACTTTTCCTGATTAATTGAATTTCCCGAAAGCTGAAAATGGCTTTCGGGGTTTTCTTTTTTATATAAAAAAGAAAATGCGCCTAGTTCATGCCGAGCGCAAACACTTCCTTGAAGTTTTTCGTGTTCAATTACATTCGCAATTTGAAAATTGAAATTGCGTCGGAACTGGATAAAATCAAGACTTTTGTGGCGGTCTGACTAGACGGGACAATGGGGGTGGTCCCCGCCCCATTACATGAGGTCATATTTCTTTAATTTTTCACGATAAAGCAAGCCAAAATCCCCGGCATAATTGTATTTTTCTCTTGGTACCGAATGATACCTTTAAAAATGCACAAACTGCACAAAAGGTTAAATTATGCTTGATTTGAACACTGTCGATTGGAAGACGCTCCCCTTCGGTTATTACGATACCGATTACAATGTCCGCTGCTACTACCGCGATGGCAAGTGGGGCAAGGTTGAGCTGTCTTCTTCCAAGGACATCAGCATCCACATGGCCGCTACTTGCTTGCATTACGGCCAGGAAGGTTTTGAAGGCCTCAAGGCTTACACGGGCAAGGACGGAAAGGTCCGTATCTTCCGCGTTGATGAAAATGCCAAGCGCATGCAGAACACCGCTAACCGCGTGCTCATGGCCGTGCCGCCGGTTGAACTGTTCCGCGAGATGGTCCACACAGTGGTGAAGGCCAACGCCCGCTTTATTCCGCCGTATGGTCACGGTGCAACGCTCTACATCCGTCCGCTCCTCATCGGTACGAGTCCGGAAGTCGGCGTGAAGCCCTCCGACGAATACCTGCTGTTGATGTTCGTGACTCCGGTGGGTCCGTACTTCAAGGACGGTTTCAAGCCCGTGGATATGATGATCAGTCGCAACTTTGACCGCGCCGCTCCTCAGGGCACGGGTACGGTGAAGGTCGGCGGTAACTACGCTGCCAGCTTGCTTTCCCTCGCCGAAGCCAAGAAGCTCGGCTACTCCAGCACGATTTATCTGGACGCGAAGGAAAAGAAGTACATCGACGAATGCGGTCCGGCAAACTTCTTCGGCATCAAGGGCAAGACCTACGTGACCCCGAAGTCCGAATCCATTCTGCCGTCGATTACGAACAAGAGCCTGCAGCAGCTTGCTGAACACCTCGGCTACACCGTGGAACGCCGCCAGGTTCCGTTCGAAGAACTCGCTGAATTCTCCGAAACCGCCGAATGCGGTACCGCCGCCGTGATTACCCCGATCAAGAAGATTGTGGATCCGGTTGCCGGCAAGGAATTCACCTACGGTGACGGCGTGAATCCGGGCCCGGTCTGCACGGAACTCTTCACGAAGTACACTGCTATCCAGTTCGGTGAAGCGGAAGACCCGTTCGGCTGGACTGAAGTGGTGGAACTGTAATTAGACGGTAAAAATCGAATACGTCATTGCGAGGGGCGTGTAGCCCCGAAGCAATCCAAGAATTTTCCCGTGGCGTTTGCTGCGGGATTTTTTTGTGGAAATGGATTGCTTCACCCCTATTCGTGGTTCGCAATGACGTAAATGTTATTGCAACCGTTCCTTGAGGCGCGTGTAGCGGCGGGTGCTGCGGTTGTTGCGGACGGCCTGGTGGAAGGCTCCGGGGGCAGAGAGAATCCACACGTGGCCTTTCGCGCGAGTAATGGCGGTGTAGATTAAGTTGCGCTGCAGCATCACGTAGTGGCTGGAGTCGAGAATCACGATGACGGCGGGGTATTCGCTGCCCTGGCTCTTGTGGATGGTGCAGGCGTAAGCGAGTTGCAACTCGTCAAGTTCATCGTCTTCGTAACTTACGAGCTTGTCGTCGAAGAACACGGTTATCTTGCGTTTTTCTTTGTTGATGCTGTAGACGATTCCGACGTCGCCGTTAAAGACGTTCTTGTCGTAGTTGTTCTTGATTTGCATGACGCGGTCGCCGTTACTCCATTCGATGCCGACCATCTTGTGACGCGGAACGCCTGGATTCAGGAGGTCCTGCAGGAAAGGGTTCAGCTCGATAATGCCGAGCGGGCCTTTGCGCATGGGAACAAGAATCTGCAAATCGCTTTTGAGGTCGATGTCGATTTTGCTACGGACGCCGCTTGCGATGAGGTGCTTCAGGTGATCCTTGGCTTCTTCGGGCGTTTCGAAGGGTACGAAATGAAAATTTGGGCCTTCGATGGGCGACGGCGTAATGCCCCGGTTGATTTTTGCGGACTTGTCGGCGATGTCGTTGTCGCCAGATTGCCTAAAGATGTGCTGCAGGCGTACGCTTGGAATGCGTGGACATTGAAGCAGGTCGTTCAAAACATTGCCGGGGCCGACACTCGGAAGCTGGTCTGCATCGCCGACGAATACGATTCGCGCGGTCCCTGGAACGGCCTGCAACAGAGATGCGGCGAGCCAGGTGTCCACCATGCTGAATTCATCGACAATGAGCAGGTTGCAGTCGAGCTGGTTCGCTTCATTTCTGTTGAATTTCCGGGTGACGGGATCGACTTCCAAAAGACGGTGGATGGTGTATGCCTTTTCGCCGCAGCATTCGCCCATGCGCTTTGCGGCGCGGCCTGTGGGGGCGGCAAGCAAAATGTTTTCGCCCATCTTGCGGGCCAGGTGAATGATTCCCTTGAGAATCGTGGTCTTGCCGGTACCAGGACCGCCGGTGATGATGCAGATCTTGTGCGCGGTGGCAAGTCGAATGGCTTCGCGTTGCACGGGATCGAAACTGAACTTGTGTTCGCGTTCCCAGTCCACGAGCTCGCGCTCGAAGCCGTAGGTGGGCAACTCGTTTTCGTTGAGTCTGCGCTTGATGATTTCGGCAATGTTCTGTTCCGCGTTGTCGAGTGGCGGGAAAAAGCAGTCATCGCCATGCTGTCTGATGCGGCCTGATGCGCAAATGCGCTTGAACTGTTCCAGCAGATTCTGAATCGCGTCGTCATCGGTGACGTCGATTCGCAGGTTCTTGAGGGTTCGGCCGATTAAATCATTGCTTGGCAAGTAGCAGTGTCCGTCTGAAAGTGAAGCCTCTTGCAGCGAGTAAAGAATCGCCTCTTGCAGACGCATGGGGCTGTCTTTCGGAATGCCCACCTTCATCGCGATTTCGTCGGCTTTCAGAAATCCGATACCCCATATTTCTTCGCAGAGAATGTAAGGGTTCTCGCGGATTTTACTGACGGTATCTTGCCCGAATTTCATCCACAGCTTTTTTGCGATGGAGCCTGTGATGTCGTGATTGTACAGGAACAACAAGGTTTCGCGGCTATGGCGGTTTTCCTGCCATCGGGCTAGGAATTCTTCTACCTTCTTGGTCGAAAGCCCCTTGATTTTCTTGGCACGGAAACGGTCGGGTTCGTAGTCCAAAATGTCCTGCAGTTCTTCACCGAAGGTGTCTACGATGGTCTGTGCTGTTTTGGGGCCTATCCCTGGGAAAAGTCCACTGCCGAGGTAAGTGGCAAAGTTCTTGTTTCCGTTCTCGACGATTTCGAAATGCTTTGCCTGGAATTGCTCGCCGAATTTAGGGTGGCGTCCCCAGTCGCCTTCGAAACGCAGGTTTTCGCCTACGGAAAGTTCAGGGAGGGTGCCCGTAACGACCACTACCTTCTTGGTGCTACTATCAATAAGCCGCAGCACGGTGAAGCCGTTCTGCGGACTATGAAAGGTAATGGACTTGACGGAACCTTCGAGAACCATTTATTGAGCTTTGGGGACCTTGCCTTCGTCCAGTTCGGGGTTCCAGCGGTCAGGATCGAAACCTTCCATCTTGGTGAGCGTCTTGCCCCTAGTGCAAAGCAGGAATCCGAGAATGACGGCGTCGTGCAGGGCAATCACGAGGGCGGTCTTGTAGTCGAGACCGAAACCGAGAGGGGCGCCCTTCAGGTTTTCGGGGCTCACCCAAAGAATATAGTCGCAAGTAATGAAGGTCATGAACATGCACGGAATGAGTGCAATCCAGAAGTTCTTCTTTTTGCTGCGCAGGTAAACCGTGGCCACGCAAAGGCTGCACACGGCCATGAGCTGGTTACTCCAGCTAAAGTAATTCCACAGGATGTTGAATCCTTCGGGGTTCAGATTGCTCCAGAAGATGATGATGGCGCAAATGGCGAACATAGGCACAGTAAGAAGCAGACGGTTGCGAATGGAGGTCTGTTCCATGCCGGTGAGTTCTGCAATCGTGAGGCGTAGGCTTCTAAGGCTCGTGTCGCCGCTGGTGATAGCAAGGACAATCACGCCCACGACAACGAGAATCGAAATCGGAGCCCAGGGAATCACGGTGGAAACGAGGACGCTCAAGACCTTGACGCCCGAAGCGCCAGTCAGGAGTTCCGGCATCTGGTGGTAAATGAACATGCCGCCGGCGGCCCAAACCATACCGATCAGGCCTTCGATAATCATCATGCCGTAGAACGTCTGACGGCCTGTTCTTTCGGTGACTTCGGTGCGGGCGACAAGCGGGCTCTGCGTGCTGTGGAAACCGCTAATGATACCGCAGGCAATGGTCACGAAGAGCATCGGGATAATCGGCTGGCCAGCCGGATGCTTGTGGAAGTTGCTCATGATGTCGTTAAAGCAGAATTCGTCGAGAACGTTCAGGTTCGGGACGATTCCCACGAAAATCGCGAGAGAGGCAAGAATCAGGAGTGCACCGAAAATCGGATAGATGCGACCGATAATTTTATCGATGGGGAAGAAGGTGCTTGCAAAGTAGTAGGCGAAAATGCAGGCGACCGCGACCCAGAACAAGGTGGGCGACACGGCAGAGCCCGCAAGAATTGGCGTGTTAATCAAAGCGGCAGGCGTGTTGGTGAAGACGGCGCCCACCAAAATCAGGGCGACCGAGATAAGCGTCATCACGACCTTGGCAGGACCCTTGCCCAGGAACTTGCGGGAAAGTGCCGGCACGTTGTAGCCGTTGTTGCGCATGCTGACCATGCCGCTAAAATAGTCGTGAACAGCTCCGCCGAGCACGTTTCCGATAGGCAGCAGAATGAACACGATGGCGCCGAACTTGATACCCAAAATCACGCCAATCACAGGGCCGATGCCTGCAATGTTCAAAAGCTGAATGAGCATGTTTTTCCAGTGGGGAAGTACCACGCGGTCAACGCCATCTGGGTTTTCGAGGGCGGGAGTCTTGCGGTCGTCGGGGCCGAAGACATGTTCAACGAATTTTCCGTAAGTAAAGTATCCGCCGATAAGAATCGCGATACCGATCAGGAATGTAATCATGTTATGCCTTCTTTGTTTGAATTAAAAGTAGGATGTTTTTATTCTTCGTTAAAAGGGTCTTCGGTAGAGGTTTCTTCGGAGAAAGCCTCGTCTGCGGCGGTGGCTTCCTCAGTTTCTTCCGGCTGCTCGTCGGGGGTGTCTGCGGGAGTCTCATTAGACTGCTCGTTGCTTTCCGTTGCGGGTTCGGCCTTCTTTGCGCCGCGGACATATCCTTTTTCCTTGGCGATTTCGTCGGGAGTCTTGTCTTCGCCGAACTGCTGCCTGAAATAGAGCACATTGGTCGTGAAGCTGCTCTTGCCGGCGTAATCGAAACCGACGACTGGATGGAACGATTTGCCGAGCTGGAAGGCGACGGCGAGTCCGAAGCGGAATCCGTTGTTTCCCTTGACGGTGATATCGGGGTCGATGGTGGCTCCGTATTCTGCCGTGGGCTGGCCATATTCCTTAGCAACGCAGAGCAGGTGTCCCGAAGACTTCATTTCGGCGCTCTGGTAGCCGAGCGACATCATGACTTCGACAAAACTGACTGGCTTATAGCCGATGACCATAGAGAAGTTTACTGTGGAAACATCGAGCTCAAGCTCGCCTTCGTAATCTTCGGGCCGGTATCCGATGCCGCTCGTGTTGTAGCCAAAGACGAGGCTTACGTCAAGCGGTTGTGCTGCCGGCGGCAACATGTATTGGAACAAATGCCCGAAACTATACTGCAGACCGAAACCGAACAAGTTGAATTTGCGCAGTTCGCTAATGGCGGGGAGGAACATGCCGCGAAGAACGATTCGTGCGTGGTAGAAACCGGCTCCTAGCTGGATGTATGGATAGGTGAATACGCCCAGGCCGTTTAAGGTCTTGTTACCGTAGATTCGTCCGTCGTATTCTTCGAGGTTGGCGTGGTCGCCAAAAATGGTCGGCGTCTCAAAGCTGTATGTTTCGCCCATATATTCGGTCGATTCCGTATAGTTGCGGTCGTCACTACCAATGGGGATAATCGAGAACGGAAGACCGGCCTCGAATGTGAAGCTTTGCGGAACCGAGGCGCTTACAAACCAGTTGCTGTTGAGAACGTTGCCTAGGTTGTCAATGATGGGCTTGACATAACCGGGACGGTTTGCGAAGGGGTTTGACGTATTGTCGCTTTGAAAAGCGGAAAGGGATTCGTAGGTCGAGGCCCAACCGTCTTCGTCCATGCCGAAAATGGCACTTGTTCCCAAAATAAATGTAGTGATAATGGCGAGTTTTTTCATACGTCGCCAAAGATAGAATTTTCTATTAGAACTGGTATTGTATTGAGACCGACGCTAGGACGAATGTCTGCCATAAATAGGGGTCCAGGTCGTTATTGTCGACGCGGGAACAATGAACGTTTCTGAACCAGTTCTCATAAACCTTGATGGCGGGCACCATGGCGACATTTTCTGTAATGTAGTAATGGATATTTGTGATGAAGGCAACTGCGGAACCCATGAATTCGGCATCGTAGACATCCGAGCCGAAGAGGGCAGCATTTTTGGACTTTACGCTGGAGTAGGAATAGCCTGCGCCTAGACCGATTTGGAAAAAGTCGGGGTAGAAAAGATTGTATGTAAACTCGAAGCCGGCTCGCCAGATTCGGGTGTCCTGCTTGTAGGACTCGTCGGGAAATCCAGCGAGAGTCTGTTCTGCCGTCCAGTACTGAAAATTGAGTGCGAGCGAGAATGCTCCGATGTTGACGCCGATGGCGAAATCCGGTGTTGCGACGAATTCTAGTGCGGGCGGGTGGATGTAGCCCTTGACGCCTGCGGAGTCCTTGCCCGAAACGGCTTTCTCGTTGAAGTCGCCTTTCGAAACCTGGGCGCCGAAACCTGCGCTAAAGAAGTAGGTGCGAGGCCAGTAGTATTCGTCGGCGAGAGAGAAACTGGATAACAAACAAAGTAACAAAACGACGAACCTTATTTTACTCATGGCACTTTTCTCCTGGCCAGAAATTCTTCCAATTACTTGCTTGCATAATAGAACATCGCGTCGATGCACTTCTTGGCGGCAACGCGCACGCTTTCGTCAAGTTCTACATGCTGGGCCTTTTCCGGATGACGGAGCGTTTCCAGAATATTCTCGAGAGAATTCGACTTCATGTACTTGCACATGCTGCAGCTGCCGATAAAGGTCTTGTTCGGAAATTCGTACTGCATGCGTGCGTTCAGGCCGCATTCGGTGAGAAGCAGGAACGGCGTGCCTTCGGGCTGTTCCT
>NZ_CALEFV010000309.1 GCF_937877005.1 uncultured Fibrobacter sp.
GGTGGTGTGGAACTGCACCAAGACCTGCAACCTGAGTTGCGTGCACTGCTATGCCCGTTCCGAGGCCATCAAGTACCAGAACGAACTGACCCACGAAGAAGGCTTGGCTTTGATCGACCAGTTGGCCGATTTTAAGGTGCCGGTGATTCTCTTTAGCGGTGGTGAACCGCTTTTGCGCCCGGACTTCTTTGAATTGGCAAATTATGCAGCCTCTAAGGGTATTCGCCCGACCATCAGCACGAACGGCACCTGCATTACACCCGACGTTGCAAAGAAACTCAAGGACATGGGTGTGGGCTACGTGGGTATCAGCTTAGATGGCTGCGAAGCGACTCATGACAAATTCCGCGGCAGGGAAGGCGCTTACAAGCTCGCTTTGCGCGGTATCCGTAACTGTGTGGCTACGGGCCAGAAGGTGGGGCTTCGCTTTACGATTACGCGCTACAATGTGCAGGATTTGAATGCCATTTTTGACTTGCTCGAAGCCGAAAACATTGACCGAGTGTGCTTCTACCACCTGGTTTACAGCGGCCGTGGTTCTGCCATGGTGCAAAACGACTTGAACCATGAAGAAAGCCGCAAGGCAATCGACTTGATTATTGACCGTACGCTCGACTTCAAGAAGCGCGGAGTCAACAAGGAAATCTTGACGGTGGACAACCACGCCGATGCAATCTACCTGTATCGCCGTATGCAGCGCGAAGATCCTGCCCGTGCCGAGAAGGTGCTGGAACTCATCCGGCGCAATGGTGGCAACCGCAGCGGCATGGCATTCGGTAACGTCGATAGCATCGGAAACGTTCACCCCGACCAGTTTACGCAGTATATTACGCTCGGCAACGTGCGCGAAAGGAAATTCGGAGAAATTTGGACTGACGAGTCGAATCCGATTATGGCGGGCCTCAAGAACCGCAAGCCGATTCTGAAGGGACGCTGCCCCAAGTGCGCCTACTTGAACCTTTGCAATGGCAACTTCCGCACTCGCGCCGAGGCAGTGACAGGAGACTTCTGGGAAGAAGATCCGGCCTGCTACCTGACGGACGAGGAAATTAATGGATAATTGATAATGGATGATGGATGATGTGAAATTATCAATCATCAATTATCAATTACACACTCCTCACTTCACATTGAATATGACTGAACTTGAACAGCATCTTCTCGCTATCATCCAGGACGCATTTCCTTTGGAAGAGCGCCCGTACCAGGTACTGGCAGAGCAGCTTGGCTCCGACGAACAGAGCGTTTTTGCCGCGGTCGAGAATTTGCGCCGGTCGGGTATAATCCGCCGTGTTGGGGGAGTTTATGATTCCAAGGCGCTCGGTTTTATTTCGCGCCTGTGTGCAGGCAAGGTGTCGGAATCCGCTTTGGAATCGTTCGCTGCCGCTGTGAATGAAATTCCCGCAATTACGCACAACTATGTGCGCAGTCATGAATACAATGTGTGGTTTACCGTAATTGCCCAGTCCGAAGACGAAATTCAGAACGTTGTCGACGATGTCTGTGCAAGGACCGAACTACACGATGCGCATGTGCTCCTTGCAACTAAAAAGTTCAAGATCAATACGGTGATGGGTGCTGCTAGCGCACCAGCAAACAGAATTGGTGACGAAAAACGTCATTGCGAGCCGAAGGCGAAGCAATCTCCTGCCCTCTTTTTATCCGCAAATGACAGAGCCCGAATCCGCGTTGCCTGTGACAACATTCCGCATTCCTTGACTCCGTTCAAGGACTGGAATGTCTCTATTGCCGATTTGCGCGAGGATCTGGCTCTAAAACGCATGCGTCGCTTTGGTGCGATACTTAGACATCAGGATGCAGGTTTTCCTTACAATGCGATGGTCTGCTTTGACGCTCCTGCCGAAACCGGTGAAATTCTTGCGAGCAAGCCCTTTATTTCCCATTGTTACGAGCGTCCTGCCTTTAAAGATTTTCCTTACACGCTGTACGCCATGATGCATGCCCCGTCCGCAACAGCTCTGGAAAGCTACATCAGGGAGTCTGTTGAATCTATCGATAATCCTGATTATGTCGTGCTTCATTCCGTGCGTGAACTCAAGAAGACGAGTTTCAATTTTTTCGCTTAATTCTTTACTAGAACTTGCATCCGAGCGATGCAAAGAATATGCCGCGTTGTCCAAAGCTTAGGATGTTGATGGTCAGGGGGAAAGTCCGTCCCATCTCAAGTCCGAGCAATGTCGTATGGATCATGGGCGTTGCACCTCTATCGTAGAAAGATACGCCAAAGTCCAGTTCCATGAAAGGATTGAAAAATCCAGTTGAATTGAAGTTCAGCTTTGCCCTTGGCATGATAGTGTAAAGGGGACTATTCTTGATGGGTTTTGCATAGTTGAAGACGAGACCCGTTTCGAAAACTTCTCCGACCTTGTAGCCGTAATCGACGGAAAGTGCACCAAGGGTTCCAAAGGAATCTTCAGCACCGAACATGCTCACGATAGCCGAACCGATCATTCCGACAAAGTCCGAAATAGTGAAAATGCCGTAACCGACGCTTAAAGTGTGTCGCTTGAAAGGTTTCTCTTCGTTTTTTTCAACAGGGGCAGGAGACTCCTGCTTGGAGCTTAATGCTTTGTTCTCGTTGACGGTTGTGTCTGCCGTGGAATCCTTGCTGGAAAGTTCCGTGTAGTTTTCCATTTCCCAGGCGAACGAGGTGGATGCGAAGATAAAAAACAAAAATAACGATATAAGTTTAATTTTCATAGGAACTCCTAAAGGATCTTTGCTTCAATTCCGATTCGGTGACCCGTTTCAAAACCGAACAGGGTTCCTTCATGAATTTCGTAGTTGATGCCGAAACCAACGGGAAGGCGTAGAATGTTGAAAAAACGGACGATGTCAAATTTCATTTTCATACCGCAATACTTGTCCTTCATTTTGCGGTAGGGCTTATCGAGGTTCCTATTTTCGGAATCCTGGATACGCGCTTTGTATAATGCTGTTTCCGAGAATTCCCATCCCGAATGAAGTGCTTCGTTCCAGTTGAGCCTAAACCGCATGGATGCCTTGATGCCAATTTCTGCACCGGGCTTGTAGTTTAGATCTTCGAGGAACAAGTTGTAGGGGAATGCCATTCCTAAGATCAGTCGCCTTGAAAATTGCAACAAGGTAAATGGCTCTATGTTCAGCCGGTGAAAACGGTTTTTCTGTGAACCCTCTCCAGGAGGAAATCGCCAACCTAGATTGAGCCCGAAGTAGGGTAGTGCCATCCACTTGATTCCTGCGTAGGTTTCGTTGAAACCGTTCACATGCAGATTGCAGTAGTTATGGATATATCCGTCCGTAGAATATTCATAGCTATAGCTCAAGAAGCGGAAGGTCCCGTCTACATAGGCGCTAAGGTTTGGAAGTATAGCGTATTCGGCGGATGCCTCCATGTCGCCACTGTAGATATCCTCGTCGAGTTCGACGGTCCCTTGAACGGAAAAGGATGTTGCCGGTGGCAATACCGGATGCAGAGACTCGGTTGCAAACGATGCTGCAAGCGAACATAGCAGAATACATCCTATCCATTTTATCATGGAACCTAATATATAAAACTCTCTTTTTATTGTCATCAATAATAATCTGTTCCCGATATATTATATTTTATTCGGAATATGAATCGCTTTGCCCGACAGATAAAGCATGTCCTTTCGCTTGCGGCTTTTCTTGGCTGCTTGATCCTTGCGGGGTGTTACTGGGAAGAAACGGACAGTGAACCAGATTATCTACCAATAGACGATTCCATGTATCCTTATGCGGGCTTGCCGCGGATAGTTATCGAAACTGAGAATTTTAGTGGCGTGCGCGACCGCGAAACGGAAATCCCGTCGAGACTGCAAATATATGGAGAACGATCGCCAGAAAGCGAAGTTTTGAAACTTACTGTTCGTGGCCGAGGCAATTCGAGTTTCAAGATGCCCAAGTATGGCTTGAAACTAGAATTTGAAGATAAGGTAAGTCTGATGGGAATGCCCAAGAATAGGGACTGGGCGCTCGTTGCAAATTATGGTGACAAGACTCATTTGCGCAATTACATGATGACGCGTTTATCGGAATGGCTTGGCGCGACATATACTCCCAAGATGCAGTTTGTAGAACTTTATCTGAACCGGAACTACATGGGTCTTTACCTTCTCTCGGAGACGGTGAAGGTGTCAAAAAGTCGCGTCAATATAGAAGAGAACGATTCGACCTTCCTGGTCGAGAAGGAGGACTCGAAAAAATACGATCCGCCCTATGTCAAGACGGATAGCGACTATTATTACCATATCAAGTCTCCGAAGAATCCTTCCGAGGAAACGCAGAAACTGTTGCTGGACCACCTCAATGCTTTTGAAAAATTTCTTGCTCATCGTTATCTTCATCGAAAAGAAGAAATTAAGGACTGGATTGACCTTGATGACTACCTGCTATATTACTGGGTGCAGGAGTATTCGAAGAATGAGGACGGTAATTATGCGCGCAGTGTCTATTTCACATGGAAAAGGGGAGAGACGATACATTTCGGTCCGCTGTGGGATTTTGATCTTGCTTTCGGGAATGCGTCGCGTAGTGAAAATAAGAATCCCGAAGATTGGTATATCCGCAAATATCGGCTAAACTATTATATAATGAATAACTCTCTGGTCGATAGCGCTGCAGCGGATTATTGGACTAAGCATCGAAATCAGTTCAAGGACTTGATAGACAGTGTTCCTCTATATCGCTCCATTATCGAAAAAGCCGTCGAAAACGAGTATCGTCGTTGGCCTATCATCGGTAATACGGAAAATTGGGCGCTCAAGGATCCCTACGATTCCTATGATGAAGCCGTAGAAACGATGGTCGAATGGATGCAGAATCGTTTTGAATGGATTGATAGCAGAATTAGGAACTAAGTTTTTCTATTTTTATACCATGCGCAAAATTTACATGGCCGGAATGAGCCACAAGGTGGCCGAAATAGCCATCCGCGAAAAATTCTACATCGCGATGGATGTCAAGATGGAGGCTCTATCGAGTTCCCCGTTCGACGAACTTCTGATTCTCGCGACCTGTAACCGAACCGAGGTCTACGTGGCGTCGGACCGCGACATTGCAGAAGAGGAACTTGTCCGCTACGTATGTTCTCTTGCGAAGCAGAACTACGATGATTTTGCAAAGTTCTTCTATTTCAAGTCTCACGACGATGTCGTACATCATGTGATGAATGTCTGTGCGGGACTCGATTCCGTTGCCATGGGCGAAGACCAAATTTTGCATCAAATTTGTCGCGCCTACGAGACGGCTCACCAGCAGCATGCTACGGGAAATTGCTTGAATAAGCTTTTCCAGAGTGCAATACATACGACTAAGCGGATCAAGACCGAGACGAACTTGAGCAAGCTTAGCTGCAATATTCCTTTCCTCGCGATGAAACAGGTCCAGAAGACTTTCGATGATCTCGAAAATCGTACGGTGTACATTGTTGGCCTTGGCGAAATGGGATCGCTCATGCTTAAATATGTGCAGGAAAATACGACGAGGATTTTCGCTAGCAGCAAGACCTTTGCGAATGCGCAGAAATTTGCTGATGTGCTCACTCCGGTGAAATTCGAGGATCGTTATCAGGTACTCGGCAAGTGCGACGTGGTCATACTCTGTAGCGCCTGCAGTGAACCTATCGTCACGAAGGACGAATATGCAAAGTCAATCGGTGCCTTGGAATCCAAAGGTGCCAATGACGGAAAAAAAGGTGCGCTTGATGTCGTGTTTGAGCGTCACTGTAGTAAGGTGGCCGAACATCCAAACTCAATTGTGAATACTAAGCGTCTGGTCATTGATTTGGGAAGCCCGCGCAATGCGGAAGCCTCTATCGGGGATCTTCGCGGCGTTCAATATGTCTGCGTCGATGACCTAGAAAAGATTGTTTCCGAAAATCGTCGCCTGCGCATGGTTGAACTCGAAGCGGCTCAGAATATCCTGAAGGAAGGAATCAGTGAATTCCTGCAGTGGATGCGCATGGACGATGTCTCGAAGCAGATTAATATACATGCCGAAAAGATGCTCAGGTTTGCAAACGAGGATTCCGAAAAGCTTTTGCATTCGATGCCTGGATTGCCCGAAGAAGATCGTCACCGCATTTCGATGATGTATGAACGGTTTGCCAAAAAGATGGCAAACGATTATCTGTACAAGGTCAAGGCGGAAAATGCTCCCGAGGATGTTCAGGTATTCCTCAAGTGTCTGGGGGCATGCGATGAGTGAATCTAGATTGCGCGTAGCTACCCGTAAGAGTGCCCTTGCCGTGGCGCAGACAACGCTGGTCGCCACGGCCCTCGGTGTGCCCTATGAACTTGTCTCGATGACGACCGAGGGCGACCGAAGGCTCGACAAGAGCCTTGCGAGCTTCGGTGGCAAGGGTGTGTTCATCAAGGAACTCGAAGTGGCGCTCCTTGAAGGCCGCGCCGACATTGCGGTTCACAGCCTCAAGGACATGCCTGCCGAAGTGCTTCCCGAGTTTAAGCTAGCTGCGGTCCTAAAGCGCGAAGATCCTCGCGATGCGTTTATCGCTAAGGGGGGAGCCTGTGGCATCAATTTCATGAATCTCCCTGCCGGAGCCCGTGTAGGCACCGGAAGTATCCGCCGCGTGGTTCAGCTCAAGGCTTTGCGTCCGGATCTCGAATACGTCCCAATCCGTGGAAATATCCAGACGCGCCTCTCCAAGCTCGATGAACTGGATGGTGTCGTGCTTGCTGCTGCGGGCCTTAAGCGTATGGGGCTTTCCGACCAGGTGACAGAATTCTTTAGTATCGAACAGGTGCTCCCGGCTTCCGGTCAAGGCATCCTTGCAATCGAAACGCTTGCCGAGGTACCGCCATGTATTGACGATGTCCTTTCCCGTGTAAACCACGCCGAAACCTATGCCATTGCAGTCGCCGAAATGGCTTTCCTCAAGGCGCTCAATGCAGGCTGTCAGTTCCCCGTGGCGAGCTTTGCCGAATTTGTCGATGGGCCGGAAAGTGCTCGCATCTTGAAAATTCGCGGCATCTATTGGGATGAACCGTCTAAACGGTTGCTTCGTGCAGAAAGACAATGTCTAATTTCGTTTGATTCGGCGACCTATATGGAGCAGTCCCGCATGGCGGGTGTCGATCTGGCTCGCGAAATCCGCAAAAGCATCTAAAGATAAGTGAGACATTCGGGCTTCATGGCCTGAATGTCTTTTTTATAAAAAAAGTTCCGGTTTTTCACCGGAACTTTTTAGTGCTTATTTAGTTCGGACTGCAGAGATCGTAATCGTCAAGTTTTCCGTCACCATCCTTGTCTTTTTGAATGATGGTGGGGAAGTTCTTGTAATACGGTCCTACTGGTGTTGACCATTCCGTATAGTCCTTATTGCCTTCGATGTCTTCCCAGACGATTCGTACGGATGCGTAGGAACGGCAGAAGTCGACCACATCCATCGGGGCTGTGACATATGCGTTGTTGTACACTCCGTCCTTTGTCACTGTTATTGATGTCCACTGGGCTTCGTCCTGTCCGTTAAGGCGGAACTGATAGGTGAATTCCTTGGTGTATTCCGAATTCAGCATGGTATGGTTGGGGAAATTGCTGTTGATGGCAAATTCCATGACAATGTTGGCGTCACCTCCATAACGGAGCCAGGAAGTGAGCGACGGTGTTCCGAAGGAGTATTCAGAACTATACGGCGTAGAACGGGTCAGGATGACATCGTTGCTAAACGTTGTTGTGTCTTCGCCGCGGTAGGCTGCAACGCGGTAATATTGATCCAGGTTGTCGTTTCCTGCGAGGTTGATGTAATTAACATTTCTGTTCGTCGACGAGGCGTGAACCCATTCTCTTGCACCAGTTGCCGAAACGTTCAGCTTCTGGATTTCGAAGCCCTGTTCCAGACACTTCTTGTTCTGGTTGTAATTCCAGACGATTCTCCAGACGCGAGGAGCGATTCGTTCTGCAATGAGGCTAGTCGGAGCGGGGAATGTTCCGACGCATCCATCGGCCGGTGCAATCGCGGAGTACTTGGGAAGGTTTATGGATTCGGAGAATTCAGACCTTCCGTTTGCATCCTTTGCTGCGATTCGGTAGGTTATTTCGTGGTCTTCCTTTGCTTCGACCTTGATGAAATGGACTCCGGTATTGGTGGAATCAACGATCTTCCATGCAGGGGAATCTGCATTTGGATCAATTTCCTGCAGATAGAATCCATTTTCAGGACGATCGGCATTGTTCGTGTAGCTCCAGGAAAGCTTGTAGAAGTTGCCGCCGATGTCTTCGATGGCAAGGCCTGTGGGTACGGCGAGATCTGCAAGTGTTAGCGTGTTGTAGTCAATGTAGGCCGGAATCTGGACTTCTTCGGAATAGGTTCCGATTTCGGTTCCGTTCTTGGCTGCAACCTTGACATAGCGGATTGCATCGGTGCTTTCGACGTCGATGTCGAAAATCTTGATGCCGGTCTTTGTCGTGTTCAGCGCAACCCAGTCTGCATCAGCAGCGGGCTTGAGAATTTGCAGGTCAAATCCGTCTGAGGGCTTGTTCTTGTTTTCTGTATAGGACCAGGAAATGCGGTACTTGTTAGGGGCAATGGAATCCAGGCGGACATTGGTGGGAACGTTGAATTCTTCCCTGATTTCGACAAGTGTCGGAACGAGAACGCCGTCGGTGAAGGAGGAAAGGTTGTCCGTTGTCGCGTTATCGTAGGCAGCGACGCTGATATACTTTCCGCCAAATTCCGTGGCAGACAGGTCCTTGATCTTGACATCAGTCGTGTTGCTGATGATTTCCGGATCTCCCCAGGTTCCAACAGCGGGGTCGAGGACTCTGTACTTGAATCCGACGGCCTTCCTATTCTTGTTGTCGGCATAGCTCCAGGAAATTCTGTACATATTGACGCCGACGGAGTCTATCTTGAGGTTGGTCGGAGCGAGGAGCGAGTGATCTGCCGAGTAGTCCTTGAACTGCGGAATTTGAATTTCGTTGGACGGATCGGATTCTCCGCCTGCATCCTTTGCGATAACTCTGACGTATTTGCCGCAGTAGGCGTTATCGAATGTATATACCTTGACGCTTGCGCTCAAAGTCTTGAACATTTCCCAGGCGGGGCTTGTCGCCAGCGGATCAAGGGTCTCAATCACGAAGTTTGTGTTCGGACGCTTGCTGTTGGCAGTGTAGGTCCAGGTGATGCGGTAGGTGTTTTCACCGACGGAGTCCGCCTTCAGATTGGCCGGTACGGCCAGCACTTCATTTGTTTCGGGAATTGCCGTAGGATCGACATATGCCGGAACCTGAATTTCTTCAGAGGGAGCGCCGGCGACGGAATCCTTTGCCGCAATTCGGACGAAGGGCTGCTGCTTGAAATCATCCTTGGAAGCGTCAATCACGTAGAAGCGGACACCCTTGTTGGTCGCGTCATAAACCTTCCATTCCGGGGTGGTCGTGCTTCTTAGATCAAGAACCTGAACCTGGAAACCATTTTCCGGACGGTCCGCGTTGTTGACATAGCTCCATCCTAGTCTCCAGAGGTTGGGGCCTAGGGAATCGAGCTTCAGGTCGGTCGGTACGGCGAGCTGAGTCTTCGTGTTCGTAGAAGACGGATTTTCGGAATACCTGGGGACCATGATTTCGGTAGAGTAGTCGCCAATGTTGCCCTTCTTGTCGATGGCTGCAATGCGGTAGTACTTCTGGGTTGCCCCTTCGGCATTGTTGATAATGACATAATGAACGCCCTTGCTGACCTTCGGAGTATAGTCGGTCCATACCGGAGTGGCCGCATCGATATCGAGTGACTGGACCTGGAATCCGTTCTCGGGAACGGCCGGATTATTGGTGTAGCTCCAGGATATCTGCCACTTGTTTTCGCCCAGGGTGTCAAGCTTCAGGTCCGTCGGAACGGCCAGGTCGGCGTTTTCGACTTCGGTAAAGGACTGCTTCTTCGGAATCGAGATTTCTTCAGAGAATGCCGAATTACCCTTGTCGTCGTAAGCGGCGACACGCATAAATTGACCGCCGTAGGTCTTGATGTTGATGTTTGCGTACTTTACGCCTTCCTGAGTCGTCCTGTCCTTGGTCCAGGAAGGATTGCTGGTGGTCAGGTCAAGCTTTTGGATGATAAAGCCCTTTTCTGGACGGTTGGCGTTCTTTTCGTAAGTCCAGGAAAGCTGCCACAGGGTGTCCGACAGGGAATCGAGCTTGATGTTTGCGGGGACAGCGAGAGCGGTCGCATTGTTCTTGTTCAAGGTGGAATCGTCCGAAACTCTCGGAATGGTTATCTCTTCGGAGTATTCCGAGAGACCGTTGCTGTCCTTTGCCGCAACATGGAACAGGTAGCCGCCCTTCTTGTTACCGTCAATGATGATGACGTGGACGCCCTTGTTTGTCGTTCCGTCGTTTTTCCATTTGACAGAATCAGCCGTAAGGTTCAGGCTTTGGAGGACAAATCCGTTTTCTGGACGGTTCGCATTGTTCGTGTAGCTCCAGGAGAGCTGCCACATGTTATTGTCCAGGGTGTCTAGCTTGAGTTCCTGAGGAACGGCGAGTTCCATGCTATTCGCAGCCTGGGTGCTTGCCGATGCCGTGACCTGGATGATTTCACTTGGCTTGGAAGTTCCGCAGTCGTCTTCCGCAGAAATACGGTAGTATTTTCCGGATTTCGATTCGCCGACCAGGTTGTACATGGTCACGTCGGCATTTGTATGGTCAAGTACCTTCCATTTCGGAAGGGAGTCGGACATGTTCAGGATTTCGATGACGAAGCCGTTTTCCGGTCTATTTTCATTTTCTTCGTAGTTCCAGAAAAGAACCCATTTGTTTGTGCCGTCCTTGATGACGCTCAGATCGGTAGGAGAGGATAATTTGATAAGCGTATCGCATTCCGTTGATCCTCTAGAAGCGGACGAGGTCGTTGTTGTCGTGTACGAGTAACTCGTTTCCATGTTGTTCGAGGTCTCGTCTTCGGATTCGGACGAAACGGTGTCAGAACAGGCGGATAATCCGTACAGCAGCGCTGCTGCGAAGCCAAGTTTCCAAATGGGTTTTGTGTTCATAGGAACTCCTGTGTAGATTTTTCTTTACAGAAATATACATCTTTTGTTTAAATATATCTGTTTTTTTTTGTATTTTCGCAAAAAATGCTTCAGAATCCCCTAATATTGCGTTTTTTAGGGGAAAATGGGGCAATATTTCTATTTTTTTCTATATGCCTGGATATGTCTATCTAATCGGTGCGGGCCCTGGCGACCCTGGTTTGCTCACTCTTCGCGGCAAGGAAATCCTTGAACGGGCCGATGTGGTCGTATACGACCGCTTGGTTTCTCCGGCGATTCTTGGAATGTGCAATTCAAAGGCGAAGATGGTTGACGTGGGCAAAATGCCGACGCACCACAAGGTGAAGCAATCCGAAATCAACAAGCTCCTGGTGCAGTTTGCGCAGGAATACCCGCAGGGTGTTATTGCCCGTCTCAAGGGTGGCGATCCCTTCGTGTTTGGTCGCGGCGGCGAGGAGGCCCTGGAACTGGTTGGTGCCGGCATCGATTTTGACGTCGTTCCGGGTATTACATCGGCTATCTCGGTGCCAGCCTACGCGGGCATTCCCGTGAGCCACCGCGGCATTGCGACAAGTTTCCACATCATCACCGGGCATGAAAAGGCTGAAGAAAGAGTGTGTCATTCTGAGCTATACGAAACTAAGAACTTTAGTTCTCAAGTTGAGTTATGCCCTTTGGGTAGGAGCGAAGCGGAGTCGAAGAATCTCTCTCTGGACTTTGAAAATCTAGCGAAGTGCCAGGGCACGCTCATTTTCTTGATGGGCATTGCCAATATGGATTTTATCGCCAAGCGCCTTATAGAATGCGGCAAAGATCCGAAAACTCCTCTTGCCTTTATCGAAAAGGGCACGACGCCTTACCAGCGCACGGTGATGGCGACGCTTGAAACGGCGGGGGAGACCATCGTCCGTGAAAATGTGACGGCCCCTGCAATAACAATCATGGGTGGCGTGGTGGAATTGGGCAAGACGCTTGCCTGGAAAAAGAATCTGCCTTTGTCGGGCAGACGCCTAGTGGTGACCCGTGCCGCAAAGCAGGCCAGCGGGATTACCGAGCGCCTCACGGCCCTCGGTGCCGAAGTCATCGAAACTCCGATGATCGAAACTCGAACTTTGGAATGTCCACTTGTCATGGCGCAAGCGCATGACAGCATCGGCTCGGCAATGCCTGTCTGTGAACAGCCTGTCACTGCACTCGCCTCGCATGTCATTGCGAGCCCCGAAGGGGCGCGGCAATCTCGCCCTGCCGACTTCAGCTCTCTCGCAAACTTCGACATTCTTGCCTTCACGAGTACGAACGGCGTGGAAAGTTTCTTCAAACAGTTGTTTGCTTCGGGTAACGACATCCGCATCCTTGCCGGCAAGAAGATTGCAAGTGTAGGGAAGATTACCGAAAAGAAATTGCTCGAACATGGCATCCGCTGCGATTACGTGCCTGAAGATCATACCGGCGAAGGTCTCGGAAAACTGCTGGCTTCACATGTCATTGCGAGCGAGCAAGGCGAGCGTGGCAATCTTATTGACGAATCTCGCATTCTCCTTCTGCAGGGCAATCTCGCCGATGATACCCTGCTCAAACTTCTCCCGCAGGCGATTCGTTGGGTAGTCTACGAGACGCTCCCGGTGGCAGAACTCCCTGAATGGAAGCGTGAAGCCGCTGCCGGCGCCGATGCTGTCGTATTCGCCAGTACCAGCGCCGTGGAAAACTTTGCCAAGATGGCGGATGTGCATCCGCGACTCTCCTTCTGCATCGGTCGCATGACGGAATCTGCAGCCCGCAAACACGGCTTTAATACCGTCACCTCCGACGAGACGACCATGGATTCGCTTGTAAAGAAGATTGTGGAATACTACACAACGTCCCCTAATCACTAACCACCAATCACTAACCACTATTTCATGAAAGCTATTCTGATTATCGCTCATCACTGCATCTTGCCTGGGGCTTACAAGGGTTTCGAAGGTATTTTGGACAAGCTTCATCATGATTTGCCCGGTACGCGTGTGGCGAGTACGAGCCTGTTGGATTTGGAAAACGACCTGCGCACGCTTTTGCGCGAAGACATAGAGTCGGTGACGCTCCTGCCGTTCCTCTTGTTGAACGGTCAGCATTCAAAAAATGACGTGCCGCGCGTGGTGGCGAAATTGCAGGCGGAATTCCCGCAAATTCCCATCACGCTCTTGCCTTGCCTTGGCGACTGGAAAGAATTTACAAGCATGGTCGTCGCCGGCGTTCGCAGAGCCCAAAACAAACATGAACATGCCGTTGCGGGCGAAACCACGCAAACGGTCGCTTCGCAAAACCGTTCCCTCTTCTCCATCGAACTCAATCTCGAAGGGCGTAATGTTCTCGTTGTGGGCGGAGGCCGCATTGCTCTTCGCAAGGTGAAGACCCTTTTGCCGACGGGTGCGCGCATTACCGTAGTCGCCCCGCAGTTCGACCCCGAATTTTCCCATGTCATTGCGAGCGGAGCGAAGCAATCCATGGTTACAATGTTTTCGCGACCTTACGCGACCGATGACCTCCGCGGAGTCTTCATGGTCTTTATCTGTACCGACCAGCCTGCGGTCAATGCCCAGGTAAGCAACGATGCTCACGCTCGCCGCATTCTGGTGAACAATGCCTGTGATTACCTCGACGGCGATTTTATTGTGCCCGCCCGCATGGATTTCGGTGAAAATATCGCCGTGACGGTTTCCACGCAGGGCCGAGCACCCTCGCTTGCCAAGAAACTCAAGCAGAAAATCCAGACCGACTGGGCCGAGGGTCTTGAACAGGTCGAAAAGGACTTTTTTTCAAAAAAATAATTGTGAGAGCCGTCACTTTTCGACTTTTTCCTTAATTTGTTATTGATTTTTGTAAAATATTAGAATATCTTTACAAAAAAGATACAAAAAGGGGTTCCCTATGAAAAAAATCTTCTTGTTGGCCGCTGTAGCCTCCATGGCTGCAGCTTTTGTCGCTTGCGGCGATGATTCTTCCGGTTCCCCGACAGGTGGCTCGGGTTCGGAACAAATCTCTGAAGGATCGGTGAAGGCTTTCTTCCCGACGGGCTACAAGACTGAAGATGTCGTTGCCTGGTATGCTTCCGATGTCGAGACAATCGATGACGTTGATCAGAAAAAGACGATGGTTGACGCCGTCTATCTGTTCAAGGACGGCACCTTTATTGCGACAGAATGCAAGCTGAAGGTCAAGTCGGACGGTACCAAGAAACTATCGAACGAAATTTCTGTTAAGGGAACATGGAGCGGTTCCATGGACGATTTCGCAAATGGAACATTCACGGTTTCCTTCAATATGGAAGGCGTGGATATGACGATGCCGCTTGGAGTCGAGAATGGTTCCTTGGCGATTTCTACCGATGGGGATCGAGTCATGGCTTTCAAGTTGCAGTCGTCTTCGGTGCCTGCTCCGACCGAAGCGGGCGAGACTGTCGAAAAGGCTGATTCTGGTTCCAATTCTTCGATGTCTGGCGATGTTTGTTCTGTTTCAGTTTCTGGAAACTCCGTAACGGTGACTATCAATATGTATGGAGAAAACTACGTGACGACGGCGACTATTAAAGGCGATCAAATCGTCGCTACAATGAATGGTGAAACGAAGACTGAACCGAGCGATGGTATGACTTTTGAAGAATTGAAGGAATCCGCTTATGAAACCTGCGAAGATCTAAATAGCCAATCTTTTGATGATGATGGTGGCTTGGACTATGATTATGACGGAGACTACTAGTTGTTTCTAAAAGAATAAGGAGCAAAATATGAAAAAAACACTATACCTAGCCATGGCAACAATCTCCATGGGACTGATGGCCGGTTGCGGAGACAGTTCTTCTAGCTCTTCGCCTGATGATGATTCTCGCATCGAAAGTAGCGATAGCATAAACAGTAGTGATAGCTCCGATAAGGGTGGTACTGAAGAGGCTACTACGGTTTCCGCCTTTTTCCCGGAAGGTTACGATGCCGATAAGGTGGTCGCCTGGTATGCAACCGATGAACAGACCATTTCGGATAAAGGGCAGACCAAGACGATGGTGGATGCCGTCTACCTGTTCAAGGACGGTTCCTTTATTGTCACCGAACAAAAGGTGAAGGAAAAGAATAACATTTCCACATTTGAAAACGCGGTTGTTGCAGAGGGAACCTGGACTGGTTCTAAGGACAATGTCAAGAACGGTTCGCTGACGATTAGCCTCATGGGAAATGACATTCCGCTGGAAATCCAAGAAGGTAAGTTCTCCATTAGCCCCTTTGGTGGCGAATCCTATGATTTCAAGCTGGTTGAATCGGATGTGCCAGAGGCAAGCCCCGTTACCGAGGAACCGAAATCTGATTCGGACGACAAGGAAGATCCCAACGGAACGGCAGAACAGTTGGCATGGGCGAAATCGATGATCGCTCGTTCAACGGAGTCTGCTTCGAAGGTGGCTACGTTTGAAATTTCGGAACCGACCTGGGAAAGACTGAATACGAAGAGTGAAACCTACAATGCGACCTTTACGATCAAGGTAACCTTGAGTGAAGGTGAATTCATTACCGAAGATTTGGATTATCCGACCCTTGCGATAGGGCAGTATCCAGTGCACGCGATTGATTCGGAAAAAGACAAGCTCCCGGAGCAATGGAATAATAATAACTGGGAAATTAAGGATGCCAAGGTGGTTGGGAATACGATGACGGCTACGATGACGGAGAAAATCGATAACCTTAAGGTGGGACGCGCCTATGTCTTTGTCTCGACAAATAACGGTATGGATTCATCGATTGAATATAGCGAAGCGTTCTTCATTGTTCCGCCAAACTACCAAGGTGATTTGTAGTTGAATCTTTTGGCCCCCACAGCGGGGGCTTTTTTGTTATATTGAATAGGTAACCTAAAACAAGAGACTAAGAAAATGATTATCCGTCCGCGCCGCTTACGCAAGAATGCAACTATCCGCAACATGGTGGCTGAAACAGCCGTCAATCCCGATTCCCTGGTGTACCCGATGTTCGTGGTAGAAGGGGAGAAGGTCAAAGAAGAAATTCCTTCGATGCCGAACCAGTATCGTTTCAGTATTGATGAAATCTTGAAGGAACTTGAATCATGCGTGTCGCTTGGAATCAAGTCGATTCTTCTGTTCGGTATACCGAGTTACAAGGACGAGATGGCTTCGTCTGCATACGATGACGATGGTGTGGTGCAACGCGCCGTACGCTCCATCAAGGCGAAGTTCCCCGAACTTTACGTGATTACCGACGTTTGCCTTTGCGAATACATGAGCCATGGTCACTGTGGAATTGTGAAGGACAACGATGTCGATAACGATCCGACTCTGGAACTTTTGGCAAAGACGGCGCTTTCGCATGCCGAAGCCGGTGCCGACATGGTGGCTCCATCTGACATGATGGATGGACGTGTGGCTGCAATCCGCGAAAAGTTAGATGAAAACGGATTTGCGAATACTCCAGTCATGGCATACAGTGCCAAGTTTGCTAGTGCCTACTACGGACCGTTCCGCGATGCAGCCGATTCCGCTCCGCATTTTGGTAACCGTAAGAGCTACCAGATGGATGTGCGCAATGGTCGCGAGGCCATGCGCGAAGTCGCCCTTGATATTGAGGAAGGAGCAGATATCGTGATGGTAAAGCCTGGCTTGGCTTTCCTTGACGTGCTGCGTGCGACTGCCGAGATGAGCGATGTGCCTGTGGCGGTCTATAACGTGAGTGGCGAGTATTCCATGGTGAAGGCTGCTGCGAAAATGGGCTGGATTGACGAAAATGCCGTCATTTGCGAAAATTTGATCGCTTTTAAACGTGCTGGCGCCGATATTATCATCACCTACCATGCGAAAGAGGTGCTGGAAAAAGGGCTTTTGGCTTCCAAAATAATGTAAAAGAAATTTTACTTAATTCAAGCAAATTAAAATGTTTTTTTTGTGATTTTTTTTAGAAAAAAGAATTATATTTGTCATGTGTTATTGAAACACAAATAATCATTATGGAGAATAACAAATGAAAAAGCTTATGATTCTCGCCGCTCTCGGCACTGCTGCTCTCTTCACTGCTTGCGGTGATGACTCTTCTTCTTCGGGTCCGTCCGAAAGCTGCGAAGTTTCTACTACCGAAAATTCTGTGAAGCAGGAAATCACTTTCGGTGAAACTGTTACGACCACTTGGACGATCGATGGTGATAACATCACTATGACTCAGGAAGGCGGTGAAAATGCTTCTGAACCGTTTACCTATGCTAAGGGTGATCAGACTGTTGAATCTCTGAAGGCTGATGCTGAAAAGAGCTGTGAAGAAACGAAGAAGATGTGGGAAGAAATGGGCCTCTAATAGCCTCTATTCTTAACGAGATTCTAACAGGAAATCCGACCTTCGGGCCGGATTTTCTATTTTTGGGGCATGAACCATTCTTTGAGTGAAAAACTTTTTGCCGAAGCCAAGGGCTTGATGCCCGGTGGCGTGAATAGCCCGGTGCGAGCTTATAGCAATGTGGGGGCAACGCCTCCCTTTATCAAGCGTGCCAAGGGCAGCCACATTTACGATGTCGACGGTAACGATTACATCGACTATGTGGGCAGTTGGGGCCCGATGCTTTTGGGACATGCCCATGATGCCGTTATTAAGGCGGTAGCCGAAACGGCGCAGAATGGTTTGAGTTTTGGTGCGCCCTGTGGACTGGAATCGGAATTGGCGAAGCTGGTGATGGAACTGGTGCCCAGTGTCGAGATGATCCGCATGGTCAACAGCGGTACCGAAGCGACCATGAGTGCGATTCGTGCGGCGCGTGGTTTCACGGGCCGCGACAAGATTGTCAAGTTTGAAGGTTGTTACCACGGCCATAGCGATAGCTTGCTGATTAAGGCGGGCTCGGGGATGCTTACCACCGGTAAGCCGAGCAGCAAAGGCGTGCCGGCGGACCTCGCTAAATACACGCTGACGCTGCAATACAATGACGTAGCCGGCGTACACGAATTGTTCGATAAAATTGGTGACGAAATTGCGGGCGTCATTGTAGAACCCGTGGCCGGGAATATGGGCGTGGTGCCCGCGAAGAGAGAATTCTTGCATGCGCTCTCCGAAGAAACCAAGAAACATGGCGCACTCTTGATTGTAGACGAAGTCATGACCGGTTTCCGTGTCGACATTCACTGTGCGCAGGGCTTGTATGGCATCAAGCCGGACCTGACTACTTTCGGAAAGATTATCGGTGGCGGCATGCCGGTGGGCGCTTATGGTGGTCGCTTGGATGTCATGCAGCAGATTGCGCCGCTCGGCGGAATTTACCAGGCGGGAACCCTGTCGGGTAACCCGGTGGCGATGGCCTCGGGCCTTGCCACGATGCGTGAACTGAAGACGCATCCGGAATATTACAAGCACGCCGAAGCGATGACGACACGCCTGATTGAAGGACTTAAAGACGCCGCGAAGGAGGCGGGGATTCCGCTTGCGACAAACCAGGTGGGCTCCATGGGTTGCATCTTCTTTACCGAAGGCCCCGTGACATGCTTTGCCGATGTGCAAAAGTCCGACTTGGATTTGTTCCGCCGCTACTTCCTTGGAATGCTCGATGAAGGCATTTACCTTGCCCCGAGCCAGTTCGAGGCAATCTTTGTGAGTGCCGCCCATACCGAAGCTGACATTGACCGCACCGTGGAAGCGGCCCGTAAGGTTTTCAAGGCCCTGTAATTTCTATATTAAGACTCCATTGCGAAGACCCGTAGGCGATACGGTAATCCGGTGATAAAGAGGTTTTTAAATGATAGTATCTTGGATGACCACCAACAAGTGTAACCTGACCTGCAAGCACTGCTACCAGGACGCGGGCGAAAACAAGGCTGCCGAACTCACGACGCCGGAGGCGTTGAAACTGATTGATGAAATCGCGAAGGCGGGGTTCAAGATCATGATTTTTAGCGGCGGCGAGCCCATGACCCGCCCGGATATTGTGGAACTGGTGGCACACGCCTCGAGCAAGGGACTTCGCCCGGTGTTCGGCACCAACGGCACGCTCATTACGCACGACCTTGCCTTTGAACTCAAGAAGGCGGGAGCCATGGCGATGGGCATCAGCATCGACAGTATCGACCACGACCGCCATAACGACTTCCGCGGCCTTCCGAATGCCTTCGAGATGACGATGATGGGCATCGAAAACTGCAAGGCGGCTTGTCTCCCGTTCCAGATTCACACGACGATTATGGACTGGAACCAGAACGAGATTTTCGACATCATGGACTGGGTCAAGGAAATCGGTGCGGTGAACCACCAGATTTTCTTCCTCATTCCGGTCGGCCGCGGCAAGGAAATCGAAGGCCATGCGCTCCGCGTCGCCGAATACGAAGGACTCCTCCGCAAGATTATGGAAAAGAGCCGCACGCTCGGAATCCCCGTCAAACCCACTTGCGCACCTCAGTTCCTGCGCATTGCAGACCAGCTCGACATCAAGACGCGCTACAGCCGTGGCTGCCTTGCCGGTATCAGCTACTGCATCGTGAGCCCTATCGGGAAGGTGCGCCCCTGCGCCTACATGATGGAAGAGGCGGGCGATGTGCACGACACGCCGTTCGACGAAATTTGGGCCAATGCCGAGGTGTTCAAGAAGCTCCGCACCAAGGCCTATTCCGGTGCCTGCGGCAAGTGCAAGTTCAATGACCGCTGCGGCGGTTGCCGCGCCCGTGCCGCATACTACCACGAAGGCGACTACATGCAAGAAGACTCCTACTGTGCTTACGGGAGAGGTTTGTAATTAATTGATGATTGAGGATTGATGATTGATAATTACACATTATCCATCATTCATCATTCATCATCCATTATCCATTATCAATTATGATTGCTCCCGACGACGAAAAATTCATGCGTATGGCGCTCCGTGAAGCCGAAAAGGCTTTTGACGAAAAGGAAATCCCTATCGGTTGCGTTATCGTGAAAGATGGGGTAGTCATCGGTAAAGGCCATAACCAGATCGAGATGCTCAAGGACGCTACGGCCCACGCCGAAATCTTGTCCATCGGGACTGCCGCGAGCAGCCTTGAAAATTGGCGTCTAGACGGTTGTACTTTGTATGTAACGCTCGAACCTTGCCCCATGTGCGCAGGGGCTATTTTGAATAGCCGAATCAGCCGTGTGGTCTACGGCTCTCCGGATTCCCGTTTTGGCGGTTGCGGCACCACAATCGACGTTATTTCGAACAACGCACTCAAACGTGAAGTCGAAGTGGTCGGGGGGCTCCTTGCCGACGAATGTCTGGGCCTGTTGAAGGCTTTTTTCCAGAAAATGCGCCTTGAAAAAGGGGACTCTGGGAATAAGGGTATGAGTTAATACTATATTCTAAACATGAATTTCTTTAAGTTATTTGCGAGCGCCAGCGCTCTTTTTGCTCTTTGTGCCTGTGATGGTAATGAATTCGTTCTTACGTTCAATACGCAGAATGTCCCGCCGCAGACCTATTATCTGGAATCTTCGTTTAACGCCATTTTGCCGATGGATACGGTGTCCGGAACCCCCGAAGCCATGAATACGCACCTGAAGGTGCAGGCGACCAATAGCATGTTGACCGCCTATGATGACGGGACTGCGAAATTCCAGATGAAAATTGACTCCGTGGACTATAAGTCGGACAAGCGCACTGTCGAAGAATTCCGTAGCATGGAACGTTACATGTCTACAGAACATTTCCAGTTCAAGATGGCGAAGGATGGCTTCGTGAGCGATCCTGTCATTGAAGATTCCGTGATGCTTGGTACCGAGGCTTTGGACCTTGTCCGCCTGTTCCTGAAAATTCAGCCGCTGTTGCCCGGCAAGGCGGTTAAGGTGGGTGAAACATGGGAACGTCCTGTCGAAATTCCGGCGACGAACGGAAAGACTGTTGTTTATAAGGCTTTTACGCTCGAGGACCAGTATGTGCATGATGGAATGCAGATGGCGAAAATCGGCATGAATCTGAAGTACAAGGAAATACCTGATTCAACCTCGGATCTCCGTATGGAAAGCAAGGGCTTTATTGTGGGAACCGGGACGATTCTTTTTGATATGACTCATGGAGCCATTTCGAGTGTGAAGCTTGAGTTGACGGGTGACCTTAGTGTGAATGATGTCGTCGCGAACAGCGTGATTCCTGACATGCATGTAATTCAGAAGATTAACCTGAGGAGCGAACTTTGATCCGGTGTCTGCAAATATGGGGGAGTGCTTGCGCAATTTTCCTCGCTTGTTCTGCTGCTTTGGCTGGTGAAATTCCGTTCCCGACAATCGAGAACGGAAAGGTGAAACTGGTTGTTGCGGATAGCCCTTATATCCTGGAACAGGGTGTTGTTTTTTCGAATGGCGATACCCTGGAAATAGAACCGGGCGTGACGGTCCTGATGGGTGAGTACGCTAAGCTCATGTTCCGTGGCTCGGTCAAGATTATTGGTACTGATGCGGCTCCGATCGTCTTTAGAAGTGCCGATTCCACCAAAAGCTGGAATGGCATCCATTTTGTTTCTGCCAACCGTCCATTTGAAATCAAGAACCTCGTTGTCGAGAATGCCTTCCGGAATACGGTTTTCCGTTCCAAGGGAATTTTTGAAAACGTGAAGTTTGTGAACAACTACTATGGGCTATGGATAGACGATGTGCCCGAGGTGTTTTTGGCTCGTTGCGAATTCGTACGTAACCGTTTTGCCCTGTCCGTGCGTGCTGGTCAGGTGGTTGCTGCCGAAACTAAGATTGCTAACAATGTCTATGGCCTGTTCCTTGAAGCGGGCGGTAAGTTCGATGGCGACAAGGGGCTAATTAAGAATAACCTTGAAGCCGATGTGAGGAATGAAGCCGAGGAGCTTGCGGCACAAGGCAAGCGCGTGAACAGGAACATTTGGCATCGTATCGAAACAGCTTTCTAAGGGGTTGGGGTGCAAGAGTCTTTTCGCAGGTCCATACGCAAGATGACGGGCAATAGCGTTCGTCTATCGGTATGCCCAAACCGCTCGACGATGGTGGCGACACTTTCTCAGTCGATGATGGTGACCTGGTCGATTGTGTTGCATGAACACTTGGATGCGATGCTGAACGATCCTGCGGTAAACGTGGGGACGACGGAACTGATTTCTTTCAGTGAAACGGCGTGGAAACTGGCCGATTCCAGTTTCCC
>NZ_CALEFV010000310.1 GCF_937877005.1 uncultured Fibrobacter sp.
CAAGCAAATTCCCACGGAACAAATCCGATTCGAGACAGATGCCGATGAAAGCTTTTTTGCACAGGAAGCATCCGCAGCAAAAAATGGGGACGGAAAGCTGATAGAAACAATCGCGGATAGGCTGATTGCACAGCTACAAGCGGTCAAGACCGCCTACGACTCAAAGATCTGAGCGTTCTTTGGCTGCTGCACCGTGAAATCCGCCTTGATGACTGCAAAGGCGCGGAATTCCTTAAGGCTCTTTTCGGCAAGTTCAATCGCATTTCCCTTACCGAGTTCAATGACGACTTGCAGCGGCGAGCCGCCCATGATTCGCATCGGGAACAGCGTATTTGCATACATCTCGCTGATAATGCGCGGATCGGGCGGCGGAAATTCCACGAAGGTCGCTGCAAGCATTCCCTTGCGCTGCACCAGGCCCTGTATGCGGAGCCGCCCTGCCAAAAGTCCAATCTCTGTTACGACCAGGAGCATCTTTGCCGGCGCAGGGACAGGGCCGAAGCGGTCTTCCAATTCTTGAGCAATCGGCTCAATCTCATCGGTGCGAGAAACGCGCGCGATTCGCTGGTACATCGAAATACGCGTAAGGCCATCTACGATATAGTCTTCAGGGAGGTAGGCATCCACGCCAAGTTCCACGCGGGTCTGGATGGGCTTTTCGGCTGTACCGCCGCGAAGCATATCCACCGCCTCGCGCACTAGGCGCACATAAGTTTCAAAGCCGACTTCCGCGATAAAGCCGTGCTGTTCCTGGCCAAGCAGGTTGCCCGCCCCGCGAATTTCCAGGTCACGCATGGCAAGCTGGTACCCGCTGCCCAAGTCTGTAAACTGTTCGAGCGCCTTCAAGCGCCGCATCGATTCCGGAGAAATCTGCTCCGAAGGAATAACCAGGAAGGCCTTCGCCAGCACGCTACTGCGGCCCACGCGGCCGCGCATCTGGTAAAGCTGACTAATGCCAAAGTGATGCGCGTTCATGATGATGATCGTATTCGCATTCGGCACGTCCAGCCCCGACTCGATAATGCTTGTGCTGACAAGGACATCGAACTTTCGGGAAAGGAAAGCTTCCATTGCATTTTCCAAGTCGCGGTCGTTCATCTGTCCATGCGCCACACAAATCGCCGCATCGGGAACCATGGCCGCTATTTCATCGGCGAGCGTAGAGATGGTTTGAACCCGATCGTTCACAATAAACACCTGGCCGCCACGGGCAAGTTCGTCGAGAATGGCCTGCTTGATGACAGCATCATCGCGCTTCATCAGCTTGGTCTCGACCGGCAGGCGGTTCACCGGCGGCGTGTTGATCAGCGAAATATCGCGCACGCCCGTCATGCTCAAGTGAAGCGAACGCGGAATCGGAGTCGCACTCATAACAAGAACGTGGCAAAGCGTATTTTTCTTTGAAAACGCGGTCACGGAAAAATATCTCCTCCTCACCCGCCTCCTCAAAGAGCAGGTGGG
>NZ_CALEFV010000311.1 GCF_937877005.1 uncultured Fibrobacter sp.
TTTCCGAGCCAAGCTTTCGGAGCAGGAGATTTATCACAAGGGAACCCGTGTTGTCATTACGGCGACGATCGGCCTTTGCACGGGTGAAAGTATTGCTGACTACGAGGAATACATCCGCCAGGCGGACGAAAAGCTGTACTGGGGTAAACAACACGGCAAGAACCAGATCGTTAAATAGCTATATTATGCTCATATAATTGGAGCTTAATATGCGCTGTCTAGTTACTGGTGGGGCTGGGTTTTTGGGAAGTCACTTGTGTGAACGTCTTTTGAACGACGGACACGAGGTTATTTGCCTTGACAACTACTTTACGGGTCGTTTGATGAATGTCGACCACCTGCGCGACAATCATCGCTTCGAACTGATCCGCCACGATGTGACAGAACCGATTCTGTTGGAAGTGGACCGCATCTTTAACTTGGCATGCCCCGCAAGCCCCATCCATTACCAGTTTAATCCGGTAAAGACCATCAAGACGAGCGTGATGGGTGCCATCAACATGCTTGGCATGGCCAAGCGCGTAAAAGCACGCATCTTGCAGGCAAGCACCAGCGAAGTCTATGGCGATCCGGCCGTGCATCCGCAGACCGAAGACTATTGGGGAAACGTAAACCCCATCGGCATCCGTAGCTGCTACGACGAAGGCAAACGCGTCGCCGAAACCCTGTTCATGGATTACCACCGCCAGAACAATGTGGATATCCGCATCGTGCGAATTTTTAACACCTACGGCCCGCGCATGCTCATGAACGATGGCCGCGTCGTCAGTAACTTTATTGTGCAGGCGCTCAAGGGCGAAGACATCACCATTTACGGTGACGGTAGCCAGACCCGTAGCTTCTGCTATGTAGACGACTTGATCGAAGGCTTTATCCGCATGATGAACCAGGACAAGATTATTGGACCGGTCAACATCGGAAACCCCGGCGAATTTACGATGCTTGAACTTGCTAAAGAAGTTCTTGAACTCACGAGTTCCAAAAGCAAGATCGTGTACAAGCCGCTTCCGGGTGATGACCCCAAGATGCGCCGTCCGAACATTGACCTTGCAAAATCCGCTCTCGGCTGGGAACCGACGATTCCCTTGCGCCAGGGCCTCGAAAAGACGATTGTGTATTTTGACAAACTTTTAAAAGATTCTAATCCTTAACCCTTCAATCCTATGGCCACGAAAAAAATTTCTCTCACGGGCATCAAGCCCACCGGCACTCCTCACCTAGGTAACTACTTGGGCGCAATTCGCCCGGCTCTTGAACTTTCGAAGACCTACGATACGGTATACTTCATTGCCGATTACCATGCTTTGACTACGGTACAGAACGGTGCCGAAATGCGTGCGAACATCTACAAGATTGCGGCAACCTGGCTTGCACTCGGCTTGAACCCCGAAGAGGGCCTGTTCTACAAGCAGAGCGACATTCCTGAAATTTTTGAACTTAGCTGGGCACTCAGCTGCTTTACGCCGAAGGGCTTCATGAACCGCGCCCACGCCTACAAGGACAAGGTGGCGAAGAACGAAGCCGCCGGCGAAGATCCGGATGCCAACGTGAACATGGGTCTTTACTGCTACCCGTGCTTGATGGATGCCGACATTTTGATGTTCAGCGCAGACATCGTGCCGGTCGGCAAGGACCAGAAACAGCACGTGGAATTTGCCCGCGATATCGCCATCAAGTTCAACAAGCATTTTGGGCAGGACGTATTCA
>NZ_CALEFV010000312.1 GCF_937877005.1 uncultured Fibrobacter sp.
AAGGTGCCATGGACCACGACGATGCCATCAGCGTGGAACGCACGCCAAACGGTGGCTACAGACTGGGCGTACACATCGCAGACGTGAGCTACTATGTACCCGAAGGATCTGAACTCGACGAGGAAGCTCTCGAAAGAAGCTATACGCAGTATCTGCCATGGACCGCAGTGCCAATGCTTCCCGATAAGCTTTCGAGCAACGTGTGCAGTCTGCACCAAGGCGTAGACCGTTGCGCATTCACCTGCATGATGGAACTCGACAAGAACGCGAACGTACTCAGTTGGGATTTCCATCGTAGTATCGTGAAGATTACGCTCTCCATTACCTATGAGCAGGCGATGGAAATGATGAAAAACGGCAACGACGACATCAAGGCGCTCGCCGAAGTGACGGCGCTTCTCAAGAAAAACCGCACCAAGGACGGTCTGCTGGAATTTCAGAGCACCGAATACGGCTGCAAGTTCAACGAGAAGGGCGAACCAGAAAAGATTTACCCCCGCACCACCGACGAATCGAATTCGTGGGTGGAAGAGTGCATGCTCATCGCAAATAACTGCTGCGCCAAGGAGCT
Source organism: uncultured Fibrobacter sp. (assembly GCF_937877005.1). Classification (GTDB taxonomy): domain Bacteria; phylum Fibrobacterota; class Fibrobacteria; order Fibrobacterales; family Fibrobacteraceae; genus Fibrobacter. Next base: position 572 of record NZ_CALEFV010000312.1, read on the forward strand.
CAAGAAACGCAAGCTCCAGGGAATCTACCGTATCCACGAAGCCCCAGATACCAAGGACATCATGGAACTGTACTACATGTACCCGGACCTGTTCAAGGATTCCCCGGTAATGTTGCGCGACCTCGGCAAGCCTCGCAGCGGCGACACGAACCTGAACATGACAGCCTTCAAACTGTACGAGCATCTGGTTAAGCGCGCCGCCGGCGACGAGACACTCACGAATCGCATTTTGCGCAGCATGCAGAAGGCTCATTACGACAGCAACAGTTTCGGACACTTTGCCCTGAACTGGCAGGACTACGCGCACTTCACAAGTCCCATCCGCCGTTATGCGGACCTATGGTGCCATCGCGAGCTCGCCCGCAAGGGCAAGGAAATTACGGCAGAACGCAAGAATAGCGTCATCGAGGTATGCGACCTGATTTCGGCGAATGAAATCAAGAACATGAAGGTGGAGCGCATCGCTATCAAGGTGTGCAGTTGCTGGATTCTGAAGGGCCGCATTGGCGACGACTTCGAGGCAACCGTCTCGGGCATCGAGGAATGGGGTATCTACGTGTCCATCGCCGACCCCATCGCCGAAGGCCTGGTGCGTTTCCGCGACATTGCGGGCGACGATTTCTACGTATTCAATCCGGACCAGGGACTCGCTTTTGGAAAGAAGAGCGGTCGCACCTTCCGCCGTGGCGACAAGGTGCTGGTGAGACTCCTGCGCGTGGACCCGCTGCGCGGACAGGCCGATTTCAGTATCATCGAGAAGCTGAGCTCCGAACCCAAGAAGCGCCGCCAAGGAGATCGCCGCAAGGACGAACGTGCCGACCGTGCTGCCGCCGCAGAAGCGCTCGGATACGTGAGCCAGCCTAACGAGGACTTCGATGACGACACACCGGAATTCGTCTCGGCGAATGGCCGCTGGAACCGCGGCGGGCGCGACACCCGTAACGGGAACCGTGGCAAGTCGCGCGGCGGCCGGTTCGATGCCGACGCCCCCACTTTCGAACGCACCGGCCGCGGCTCGCGATCCCGCAGCGGTCGCGGTGGCGACCGCGAGGACTTCCATGTCGCGAGCAAGCCGCGCGGATCCCGCAAGGCCCCCAGCCGTAGCAACCGCGGCAGGAAACGTTAACCGTCAATAGAAAACTGCTGCAAGCCTATGCCCATTTCCAGCAAGATTATCCTCTACGCATCGTACCAGACCGGAGACTCGCTCCCGGGCTATGTACAGTTTGCACTTAGGCATTTGGCTGAAACGGAAGACTTCACGGTCGTGCTCCTCACAAACAACAGGCCACTTTCTGCCGATACGATGAAGTTTCTCGAGGAGAACCGGATTCATCTGTATCTCACCGAAAACCACGGATTCGATTTCGGCATGTGGCGTCGCTTTCTCAAGGACCTTGCCAACGGGCACGGAAACTTTGCTCCGCTGAACGGAATCACGCGCCTTTTGCTCGTAAACGACTCTATCGTCTATTACCAAAACAAGTTCGCGGAATTTATAGAACGCGCCGAGGCAAGCACAGCGGATGTCGTGTCGCTCACGCAGAACGACGAAGTGCGACCGCATCTCCAGTCGTTTTTTCTGTACATCAAGCAGGAGGCACTCGGAGCTTTCTACTTGCACCTTCTGGAAACACCGGAGCAGGAAACCTTCTATGATGTCGTCCACCGCCTCGAAATAGGCATGGCTCGCGTTTTTGAAGAAGCCGAAGTACAGACTGCGGCACTCTACCGCACTCATCTACCGGTCATGTTCGCCTATCCCGAGCTCATCGCGCAGGGCTGCGGTTTCGTAAAGCGCAAACTACTGCAGCGCCGCTTCGACATCAAGGAGAAAGTTCACTTTATCCGGCACAAGGCCTACAACGCCCTGAACGCCAATTACGCCGAGCTCGCCGTAAATGCGGGCCTCGCTCCCGATTTCAAGAAGGAATGGCTACCGACTCCGTTTGGCAACACGGCCTCCAAGGCCGTTGACCACCTTTGGCAAAAGGCATTCGACAAGGTGGGTTGGCCAATCCTCCGTACTGCAATCAAGACGAAATACAAAATTCTTGGAAAACCGCTCGAAGGCGACGAGTACAAATAAAGTCGAAATCGTTCCCTTTTCAGAGCATATAAAGGAAAGCCCCCTGAAGGGGGCTTTTCATTATTCAAGAGCAATGTACTCTATCGACCGGGTCGATGACTACTTCACCAAGACCTTTCCTGCCTGCTGTGCCGAGCCTGCGCGGACGCGGAGCATGTAGAGGCCCGACTTCGGAGCGTCCAGCACCAATGCGTTCGAGCCCGCCACCGTCTTCGCGGACACCGTCGACATCACGTGTCCCTTCATGTCCATCAGGTCGACGCGAGCATTGGTGCCCGCAAGGCCTTCGGAGGCATCGAAGGACACCTGCAGCTTGTTGCCGAGCCTTGCGGAGCGCAGGCCCCTGAGCGTATTCTGAACCACAGCCTTCGCTGCTGTTGCCACGCGCACGGTCGCAGTCTTCGCACTAGACTTCAGGTAAACCTTGAGAGGCACGCCATCCTTCATCTCGGTCGTGTTGCCGTCCACCGTCACGTAGACATGATAACCATAGGCATTCACGCCATCGATACCGACGAGCGTCAGATAGCCCACTCGGTCGCTTGCCGCAGAAAGCGCCACGGTCCATTCCATCTCGTCGCAGAAAGTCTTGATGGACTTAGCCAAGGCCCGCTTGCCCTCGAGAATCGAGAGGTTCACGTGGTCACCCATGCTGGAAGGCGGTTCCTCGGCCACGAACGGATTATTACCCGCACCCAGGATGTTCCAGACATCCTGCTTGCCGTTCTTGTCGGAAAGCATCGCCTGCAGCGTCCAGCGGTCCTTCGTCGAAGACTTGGCAAGTACGCGTCTCGGCAAGACACGGCCTTCCAGAGAATCGCCTTCGGTTTCAGGTTCCGTCGTTTCCTTATCGTTCTTCGAAGTGAACACCGGCGCACCGGAAACAATCCATTCAGTCTTCTTCGACACCTTCACCCATACGGCCTCGTAGGGCTTCAGCACGCTGACTTCTTCGTAATCGGCCTTTTCGGCATTATAGCTCCAGAAGCTGATTTCGGATTCTTCGTCAACATCCTTTTGGGCTTCAGGATGGTTGGCGAACAGGTTCACCGACCAGCCATGCGTATTCGCGACCAGGTTCCAACCGCTAGTCACGCTGTCAAGCTCCCAGACTGCATCCTTTCCGTCATCTTCGATATCCTTAAGCAGGGCAAGCGAATTACCCTTAAGCGAACTGTACCAGGCTCCTCGGGTATTGACAATAGAATCACCCCGTCCGAACGCCTTGTAATTCCAGTATTCGCCAGTTCCGCTTTCATCCCACCAGTAGAACACCTGATCGCCGGTAGTCCAGTCGATTGCAGAGGTGTCCACGGCCGCAAGCGAAACCATCTGCCAGCCATCCGCCTCGAAAGCTTCGATCGCGGCCTTCACGACGAACTCCTCGCTGTATTCCGCCAGTTCTGCCGAGTCTTCCAGAGTCAGAACCATCTTGTAGGTTCCCGGCTTGTTCATGAGCAGTACCAGGGAGTCCTCGTACGCCATGGCGATAGAATCCCCAATCAGGGTGTCGCGAACCACCGTGTCGCTCTGGACATCGATAATCTGCACTCTAGCAAGCACGCCTCGAGTCACTTCGAAATCGCTCGCCTTGAAGCTCAGCTTGATCGCATTGTCGCTCTGCAGGAATTCCTTTTCCACGATTTCAATGCTGGTCTTGTTGCTCTTGCCGAAGTACGCCTTGAACGAAGCTCCATGGATTTCTTCAGGCAACAGCTCTCCTTCGTGAAGGACTGCCACCACGTGGCTGTCGAGAATAACAGCGAGAGAATCTAGAATGAAGCTGGAGTCAGGCACGGAACGGACGCCGTACCAGTTCCCCGGAATATCAGCAGGCAGGAACATGGATCCCTTATCGGTAAACACATGTACCTTTTCGTTTTCCTCTTCGACCTTTCCGTCAATCATTGAACGGCGCTCTGCTTCCACCAGGGCAACCTTGCCGTTTTCCTGTTCAATGCTGACGAGGTTGAACTTGCCGGCACAATCTTCGACATTCGTCGCCCAGTGGGCATACAGCGTCACCGCCACGGATCCGTCTCTGGGCAGTTTCGGATAAGCTTCATTGATTTCTTCCACCAGGGACTCGTTCAATGCAGTGTAGAAATGCTTGCTATCGGACTTCACGCTCCAGCCAGCAAGACAACGGGCCGAGCTGTAGACCATCTTCGGCAGGTCAGCGGGCTTGTTCGCGGAAATTCCGTAGTTACCCTGCGCAACCCAGTCGTCACCGTGGAACAAGGTTTCACTGGAATCCACATCGAACACGAAGCGGAATCCATTGAAGTTCGCCTGGATCGAAATGGCCGTCGACTGAGTCATGTTCCATTCCGCATTATTTTCGACGTAGCCCACGGTCTTGTCCTTTTCGGCAAGGACAATGGAGCGTTCTCCATCCAGTTGCCATGCGTCATTGGGATAGAAGCTTACCATGAACTTGATGCCGTTATCCACGGCAGGAACCTGCAAGCCCTGCTCCGTAACGATGTACGAGAATACGCTGTCACCCACGTTCTGCGAGAGCATCAGCACACCCTGATCCGCACTTTCAGAAGTAACCATGCGGGTTTCGACGGAATCCTTTTTCCACACGGCATGCAGAACCGGATACTGGCTCGTGGGGAAATCCACCCCGTAATCGGGCAAATCGGAATCCCCTTCAGCAATAGGCGTGATATTCTTGACAACGGATTCTAGATAGTCTTCATAGCGGGAGTAGAAGCTTTCGTCATACACCTGGAACACCTGATCCGGTGTCGCATTGCGATAGAAGCTCCATCCCACCAGCTTGGCATCTGTCCGGTAGGCATCCTTCGGAATGGTGTCGCCATAGCTAGAAGCTCTCCACCAGAAGCTATTAAAGTCTTCTCCATAGAACACGTTCGAAGAACCCGCATTCATGTCAAGGACAACTTCAATCGAGCTGAGGTACGTTTCGGCCTTGAGCACGATGTCCTGTTTGAACGTGAACTCACTTCCGTTAGCAAGGTCATAGCTGAAGTCATCACTACCGGACAGAGAGATTGTTTCATCTGCATAGTAAATGTCTTCAGGTATGAACGAGACCGTGAATACAAGGTCATCTGCAACAGGAATCACCACCGGAACATCCTTGCTGGGGCCTACATAATCATTGTCCGCATTCGTCAACATGTATGCACCTTCAGCACTCGTATTTTCCGTCGTAAGGGTAACCGTAGCCGGGTTGCAGTCTTCACCCTTCGGGGCCCACACGCCATAGAGAGTCGTCGGTTTCGTATCTAGTTCATTGTAAGCGGCTACAAACTCGGGAGTGATTCCGGTGTACGAAGCGGTTGCCGCTTCACTGAACGCAAAACCAATCAGGCACTTGCCTCTCTGGTATACGGACAGCGGGAACGCGCGATCTTCGGATTCCATGCTGTAGGACTTTTCAGACTGCCAGTTCGTACCATAGAACAGCGTGTCGCCTGCAGCTGCGTTCACATCGAAAGCGAAGCTGTAATCGACATAGGCCGTAGCCACGTCTATATAGATTGTCGTTCCGGCCGCGCCGAAGGATTCATCCAAGGTTATCGCATCCCCATTATCATAGGAACCGATTGGGTTGCCCAGATAATCCATTACGCTAATCGGCGCCGAACCATCAAACGAATGATCCAAATCAAGAGTGAAGTTCGCATTCAACTGCAAGCCTTCAATAGCAGGAACTAGGAGTGTCCCCCCTTCTATGGTAGAAACTACCGTAGAGTCGCCAATCGTCTGGCTGAACGTAAGCGTTCCCGCAGCGCGCTCCTGTGTCTCGGGCGACAACTGAAGAATGTATGTGCCAATCTGACCCGAGCGGGTCCACACCGCGTGGAGCGTGTCAGGAGCGACATTTTCATGCGACTTGCGATAATTCCTGAATGCAGCGATAAAGTCATCGTCATAGCGGAGGAGCTGTTCGTCGCCATCGAAAGTCCAACCCGCAAGCACGTAACCCGCACGATAGACGTTCGAAGGGAGCATATCCTCATAGCTCGCATCTTCGGAAGACCAGTTCCAGCTGAAGCCCGGCCCATAGAACACGTCTTCCGCATTCGCGTCGAGTGCCAGATGATATACCGCATCATCCATAGCAATGGCAAACGTATAGGTGGGCTCACTATCGAAGCCATCCGTCGTCAAGCGCCAAGCACCATCCGTTCCGTCCTTTTCAACAGACACCGGTTCCGAAATTTCTTCGGTCGGGAGCAGATAGGTGTAGGAAAGCGCAAACTCGGCTTCGTCGGCAAAATTGTAGCCAAATTCCGGAGCGGTACGGGTTTGATCCAGATAGAAATCGAACGCGTCTCCGGCCAGGGTTAAGCCATCGTTCGTAATCTCGTGGAACAGCGTGTCATTGCCAAAGAGCTGATAAAGAACGAGCTTCGCATGTTCCTCGCCATTTTCCACCGCAAGCGTCTTAGCCGGAGATTCAGAGCATTCACCCCAAATCGCATACAGTTTCGTCGCATTATCGCCAATCGTGCTAAATTCCGAGAAGTTGTCCACGTTAAATGCCGTAAAGAGAGAATCATCGCCTTCGACAAAGTTCGCAAGCGACGTAGTCGACCAGCCCTTGAAGCAGACATCGGTGCGGAACGGTTTCCAGAAGGGAACCGAATCGGCGGCAGATGCGATTTCAAGCGTTTCGGCAGTCTTGGCATCTGCGGGCAGGTAAGTGTTTGCGGAATCTTCTGCAGAAGAAAGCGACAAATCGTAGGTCACGTAAATCGGAGCAAGGCGCTTGAACTTGACAGTCCACGGCAAGGCTCTCATCACGTTCACGAACGAACTGTCTGTCCTCAGGATGTTCGTCTGATGGTTACCGTCGTTGTATGTTTCGTAAGTAATTTCATCCAAGGAGTAGCCTTCGGCTGGTTCAGCCACAACTCTGAACCTTACACCCGTCTGTTGAATCTGGAAATCCGGTTCCACTTCATTGTAGGCTGCAGGAACATTCAATGTCAACACACCGGTTTCGCCATCTTCAACAAATGAATGCTTGACCACAGCGTCTCCCAGCACCTGTTCCAGGTGAATAGTACCTTCGCCCTCGACCGTCAAAGTCTGCTTGTAAGTACGCGAATTCTGATCACACTTGGTATATTCCATATCGGGAACGAGCATGTTGCTTGCCGAATCCGACGATTCTGTCGAAATCATGTAGGCAAGCATGTTCACAAGGTCCGAATCATGGGCCTCGGAATCGACAACCTTCCAGTATACAAGGCAGCCGTTCGCATCGTAAATAACCGGAGCCTTGATATTGTCCACGGTCACATCGGTCTGCGAATCAAACCAGTCAACCTCGTATTGATCCTCGGAGACTAGTTTACTTGCTACGAAGATTTCGGCATCTGCAGGTATCGAGAAGTCCACATTGTAATGTTGCAGGATGTAGCGGACTGTCAAATCTCCCAAATGGGTGCCAGAGATTTTCAATATGCCCGTTTCGGCATTGTAACCCCAGCCTTCTCCATCGGGATCACTGATATTCTCGCTAGCCAGGCTCATTTCGTAGCCAGGATCAGGCTCCGTCACTACCTTAAATTCCAAAGTATCATCGAGCGGCCAGGGGCACTTCAATTTAAGTTCGTAGTAATCACTGTAATTCGACAGATACGATTTTTGCTTAAATGTCATACCATTCCAAGTCTGTGTCAACACGATATGGCCATGGTAATCTTCTTCTTCAGGGAAATGATCAACATCCACAACGGCAGAAATTTCCTGATAGGAACGCGCCTCGAGATCACCCTGCAAATACAAAACCGGCAACGGATATAGCGTCATCTCCGTGGATGTTTCGTCGCCAAGAACGTTCTTTATCAAGTCAGAATTAAATTTCGGAATCGCCGTATTGCTCATAAAGGTTGTATACCACGCATCCCAATCGGCAGGTTCATCAAAATCAGTCTCCTTCTTTGCTGCATCTGCCCATAAGACCTCGTTAAATTTCGATTCATAATCCGTGAACACGTATATTTTCGGATATTCATTTTTTGTTCCCACATTCATCGACTTCGTACCGTCGAATTCCATCCAGCTCTTGCCGAGTACTACGATACTATCCTTGAGCGAACTGATATCGAAGGTGACCGTGTAGTCGGAATACGACAATCCATCAGGCACAATATGCGTATTTACGCCATAGTTCCATGTTTGAAAAACCATTTTGCCTTCTGCACTATTATATTCGGCAACTTCTTCATCTATAAATTCAAATTTAATAGAATTAACTTCATACCCCGGATTCGCCTGAATCGCAACATCCATAGCAATTTCCTCATGGCCATCTATCCAAGGCAAAGCGATGGCCGAATCGGAAGTATGCGTCAAAGTAACTTGTTCCCCCGCCATACTGAAAGTTTGCGAGAGACTTATTGTCATCGGATGGTCGTTTGTACCACATCCATCTATAGTTTCATTTTTAGGACAGCCGATTGTAACACGTTGGGCTCCAACATTAGCCTTCGTAGCACTAGTCCAAACAGGTCTCAGTGTAATAATTTTGTTTTCAATAACAAGGTTTCCCGCCGCTTCTGCTGCCAGGGCTGCGGCAACCAAGTCGCCAGAGAAATCGGTAAATATTTCGCTAAATTCGGCGGAAGCATTGGTTCCTCCTCCCATACAGTAGATTTCATCGTTTTTAGCATGCGTAACTACACAGTTCGCCCTCTCTGGATAGTAGGTCCATCCAGCAATAACAAAGGTATGTGAAGGAACTTGATAAGAAGCTGCGTAAAGCACGGGCAGTTTTTGGGCTGTTTCACCGAGCTCGTAAGAATCCGGAAGGTCTCGATCTTCATCAAGAACATAAAGTTCATGTTTATCGTTGCTGTATCCCAAAACGCCATTGGATTCCGCAATATAAGACCAATCCGTAGTATCAAGGGCAACCGTATAGCCGCCACCAATCACATCCACATAGAACGTCACATTGCTTCCATTCGTCGTAAGAATTCCGTCTTCATACGGAACCTTCAGTGCACCATCACCTTCCTGAACCATGAGATGATAATACGATTCACTATACGTCGCATAGCCTTCGGCAGGAATGGCGCGAATTTCAAAGGTGAACGGAACATAGGATTCCGCAACGGCCTGGGAAGCGCTCACCTTCGGAACGCTCAAGGTCCAAAGCGTCTCGTCGTCTTGATCCTGGGTAAACTGGTGCTTTATGGTATCGGCAACGTCTCCGTCACCCGTGACACCGATAATCTGCCGCAGTTCCAGTCCTTGCAGGTTTGCACCATGGGCGGTTACCGTGAAGGTTTCCGTCGGAGCATCGCTACAGAGATTTGCATTATCCTCTGCAGTGAAATAGACCGGATAAAGTTCCGTAGAATTCCCAAAATTCTGGACAGCAGTCTCATTAAACTTTCTAAAGACCGGAGACATCGCATCATAAGACGATGTTGTCGACCAGGCAATACAACCATTCAAAGCATAGAGCTCGGGCATTGCGCTAGCGTATTCATCGTCAACATTGGCCATGGTATACACCCTGGCATCGAACCATCCTTCGTTGGTATAGGGATCCGCTACATAGACTTCCTTATCAGCCAAACTGACGGCAAGTTCATTCGTCGGACGAACAAAGTTCACTTCGTAATTCGCATAATCGAAGTCAATGGTCAGTTCACCACTGGTAATCATAGCGGTATTGACAGAAAGGGTCCTGTCGCCCGTCTCGGGGTCATTAAAGCCAAGAGTGAACTCTTCGTCGGTTGCAACGACACCATGATCGTCCTTAGGAATTCCCTCATACGTTATTTCCGAAATCGTATACCCCTTTTCGACATCCACATCGACAACAAAGGTCATCGTATCGTCCACATCTGGCAGTTGCAAATACCACCGATCATCACCAACTTGCATCGGATGATCCACCGTCGTATTCAACGTCTCGTTCAGCGTCTGCTTCAGGACAATCGTAGCAGGGGAAGTTTCAATACCGGCACCTTTCAGCTTGGGAGTATAATAAAGCACAATGGTTTCAGGTGGCGGACAATCGTCTTCTTTCCAATAGACATAGGCTGTTGTCGCATTGCCATTATCGGCATCAAGAGTAACATAGGGCAAGAAATTACGATTCACGTAATTCTTGTAGTAACTCGCGTCAAAGTACCAGGACGGAAGTTCACTAGCATCTGCCACGGGAGACCAAGCGATCATCGTCGGGCACGCATTCGTATAGACATTAGGGAAATTCGGACCTTCAACAGTCAAATCCTTCACGGCATTCCAAGAACGACCGAAGAAAATAAACGAATTATCCTCAATACCCTCCGGCAAATTCAGGTCGAACGATACATTATAGTGAACCAACGAATAGCTAGGAACAATCACCAACTTTTCAGTGACCGAATTGCCATACTTCTTTTTAGCGGCAAAGCTCGCCATCTTGACGTTATTAAGGATAGCCACATCCGTCGCATCTCCGACATTAAGATTCTCTATTTTCCATTCTACGGTTCCGCATGCAGTCATCTCGGCCGACAGATCTTCAAATGTTCCAAAGGACCTGTCCGTCACCACATAGTTTTTCGGTTCGGGAGCAGTACAATTATCCAAGGTTGCAATATACTGGTAAGCAACGGAATAGGTATTGTCAAAAGTATATCCCGTCTTTTCTTGAATTTCACCGATTCCAACCGCGACACCATAATCAACGCGTCCTTCAGTAATGCCGTCGTTCTCCCCCGAAGCACTCGATTGGGCAACCTGCACCATCGAGCTGTTCTGGTCGTAACCATAGACGTCAATGTCCATGTCAACCATTTTCGGATTCTGGACGGTAATCAATGGGAACTCGCCATAATGAGTAGAGGGAACAGCGTACTTTAGCACAATCGTCTTGACCCCTTCCACACCGGCGGCCCTAATCTTCTGGGCAATGTCCTCGAAAGACCAGATGTCGGTGCCTTCAGGAGTTTGCGCCCCCAAGGCAGCGTCATCAACAGAATAACCATCTTCATCCTGCAGTTCGAAAGTGAATTTCAGTTCATCCTCCGTCCAGCCCTGTGCATAATAACTCACGACATTCGGCACCAGCTGCAGCGGAGCATCGGCCGCGTCGGCATACTGATCCACTCTTGGAGTCAAGAACGCCAACAAGGTACCAGTTACGTTTTCAAAAAGCCTGCAAACATTCTGATAGTCACAATACTGATAAACGACATCGTAAGTCTTCGGAGTAACAACACGCCACTCCTGATTAGAGCTAAGGGCCGCAGACAGCAAAACCTCATTACCCTGCTTGTCCACCAGCATCGCAGCATCGGTACCCATGTTAGAAGCAATCGTTTCTAACAATGCACCGACCTTTTCCTGGAAATCCGAACTCAGGTATCCCGAAGCGTCGGTATAGCCGATCATGGCTTTCGAAACCGAGCCATATGTGTCGCAGAAACTACCGCTCCACTCATTGAAACCTAAAGAACTCTCCTGTTCCAAGGTCAGTCCCATCGAGCTCTTCTCAGCAACAACTACAATACGGTTCGGCTGCAAGGAACCACTCGCAAATACCGGGAGTCCATCATTTTGCGTACTGGACCTAGACCAGATATTGTGCTCGCTTGCAACATATTCGGCATCGTAATCCGCAGGGTTCCTGTTCAACAGGGCCGCAAACATGTCGGACTTCATGTCCGCTTCGCTTGCCACCGCATTCCTTGTGGCCGCATCGAAATCCGCATGATCTTCGTATTCGTCTTCACCCAATTCTTCTTGCCAGGTGCTGTAAGAGAACATGAAGAAATCCCAATAAACTTCGTCTTCCATGCATTCATAGTCGTAGCGATAATTTCCCATCGCAGTTGCAGTCATCTTTTCCGCGGCATTACGCACATTGCCAAAGACATTTCCGGAACCGGCCATCCATCTTGCAACTTCATAGACAGATCCGTTTACGGAGCCCACGCCAAGCTCCACCTCGTCCGAACCGAAGTGGTAGTTGTTAAATAGGGAGACTCCTTCAAAATCAACGTTTGCACCACCACTCAATTCACCGACAATGTAGCCAGCCGTTGTTCCCGAAATTGTACTCACGGAGTACGTGTTCTTAATTATGACTTGAGATTCGTAATTATCCGCATGGCCGATAATGCCTCCCACGACACCGCCCGAAACAGTTCCCGTAAAGCTGCTCTGCGAAATGGCAACAGACACTCCGCGAGAATTTGCGCCAACCAGGCCACCCACATAATAGCCATTAGCACCTCCATTGACAGTCGCTTCCTCGACCGAAATACCAGTCAAGTTCACAGAGGTACTATAGCCTTCGACCTCACCTACCACACCGCCCAAGTACGCGCCCATCAAGCCATCCTTTGCGCTAACGGTATTGCCCTGAAGCAGCACGGGGCCAGACCATTCGACAGTCCTCATTTGAGCCATCAGGGCTCCCGCATATACTGTTTCTATCGTGAAGCCTTCAATGTATTCACCTACATGGATATTCGAGTTTTTTACCGTTACATTTCCAATCGAGGCCGCATTTCCAATCACGCCGGCACCCGTACCACCAATAATAGTCGCCCGGTCTACGGTTACATTAGAAATGGTGTTTCCGCTAATAAGGTAGGCGCTCAAGCCGTATACGTAAGCATTCGTCAAAGAGACATTCTTGACATAATTCGCATATACAAACCACGATCCATTGCCGGCATCTTTGCCGCAAAATCCATCAACCGTATTTTCGTTTCCATCAAAGCCGGCATGGTTGGAACCAAACGGGACAAAAGCCATGCGACAATTGCCGGCATCTTCGTCATACCCACCCAGATTCAAGGGAGATCCCAAGACAATCGTACTGGAAAGGCGCCCTTCATCTTCTTCGATGTATTGCACCATGTCACTCCAACAGGCGAAACTCATGAAGCCGTCCCCCTGCGACCCCTCGGTTCCCTGCGCAATCGTGCAAGCATTATCTTCGCATTTTACAAGGAAGAACGTTCCATTATCCAGGCAGCCATCGTCATCAAAGGAAAGTATTTCCGGGTCGCCAAAATGAGGAGTCACAGTCACAGGCGTAGCGGGCATGGTGAACGTAACCGTATTGCCGTTCATATTCACCGGCACTCGATTACCGTTCTCGTCAAGGACTTTAATTCCCCCAAAGACATAGCCCTCACTGGGGGTCGCGGTCAGGGTCACCGTTTCACCTTCCACTGCAGATGTCGTTCCAGCCATTTCGCCGTTAGAAACGGAATTGACCGAGACCGAATTTACAGGCAACACCGACACGGTGAAATCAAGGCCTGCATAGTTTCCACTATAATCCGTTTCGAAGAAGAATGTAAACGCATTGCCAGTACTAAAGTAAGGTCCCTTTTCTTCCCCATTAACATAATCACTACTATAAATCTGTCTTTCACCAAGAGGAGTACCTGAGTTATCGGGAGCGTCATAAATAAACATATAATCTGACACACCCTCCGTATTCATTCGTCCCTGAACAGACAACCTATAATTTTCAGGAACGGTCACCGTTAGAGTGCTATTAACACAATTGTGGTAGTTACCCACCGCATTTTGCGTGACACTGCCGCCCATTCCGCCATCATCATACAGCTTGAACGTAATTCTGCCATTAGCATCCGTCAACAAAGCAAAATCAGTCTCTACGATATCCAAGGATGCCGTTTCGGCCACAGGATTAGAATAGTTTTGCGTACATGATGTCGCAGCAGTATAGGGCATATTGACATAGTAGAAGCTCTCGCCTGTATCATCGTTCGTATACGGCGTCAATGAAACCGGATCAGCCCAGGTTGCCGACACGGCGAACAGGACCATCAGGATGGATGTTAAAAATGCACCAAAACACGGAATTTTCTTCATAAGAAATCCTCTATCCATAATCGGTGTAAAATATAGTTTTCTTACGGGAAGGTTACGGAATGTTGACGTCAATGCATTGAAATAATGCTGAAAGCCGAGTCACGCATTTCATTCGCAACAAATTTTATAAACAAAATATAAACATACTATAAACAATTTAACAACAAACAAAAACCGATCCTGAGGACCGGTTCGCATAAATAATTGAAAGCCAGAAAGCTACTTCACGATTTCGGCGTCCTGCACCTTCTTGCCGTTCACGGTCTTGGGCGCATTATCGCCATCGCGACGGATAATCTTATACTGAATGATGCTCCAGAAGTTCGACACAATCCAGTAGAGCACGAGGCCAGACGGCATCACCGCACTGAACAGGAACATCATGGCGGGCATCATCCACACCATCATCTTGGCCTGTGCGGGGTCCATGGCGCCGTTGCCACTCATGGTGACCTTCGTCTGGAAGTAGGTGGTAACCACCATGATCCACGGGAGAAGGGCGAGGCCATCGGGCATAATGAACGGAATGCTGAAGCCATGGAAAATCACGTCGCTACGGCTGAGGTCGGTAATCCAGAGGAAGGCCGGCATGCCGCGGAGTTCAACGGCGCGGCCGAGCACGAAGAAGAGGCCCATGAAAATCGGCATCTGGATAATCATCGGGAGGCAGCCACCGGTGCAGCTGGCGAGCGGGTTCACACCGTTCTTGGCGTAAAGCTCCATGATGGCGGCCTGCTTCTTCTGCGGATCGCTACGGTACTTCACGTTGATTTCGTCGAGCTGCGGCTTGAGCTTGCTCATGGCAGAGGTCGACTTGAGCTGCTTGATGGTGAACGGGGTCGTAATACCGCGGACGATGAAGGTCACGAGGATAATGGCGACGCCGTAGTTCGGAATGATGGAGTAGAAGAACTTGAGCAGCTTGAGGAGCATGGCGCAAATCCACACGAACCAGACGCTGGAACCGGGGAACCACTTGGAACCGGTCACGATGACCTTTTCGTAGCCCTGGCCGAGCGACTCGACTTCGGCCCATTCCAGCGGGAGCACCATGAAGTTGTAGGCAACGGAATCGCCGCGCACTTCGTCTGCAATGGAGAGGCTGTAGGTGCCCGGATCCGGGTTACCTTCGGTAGCCGTATTAATGTGCTTGGCCTTGACCTGGGCCGGCACCGGCTTGTCGAACTGCACCGACATCGCCACGTACTTGCGGCGCATGCCGACCCAGTAGTAGTTGGCGTTGTCGAAGGTCATGGCGTCGGAGAATGTTTCGCGTTCGGTGATTTCACTGTTCTTGAAGATCACCTCGCTAAAGAAGTAGCTGGTGCCGCCGAAGCTCTTGCCCTTCGGAAGTTCCTCGGTTTCCTTCATGCCGCCCTTCCAGGACAGCTCGTAATTTTCAACCTTGAAACCCTTGAGGGTATTCACCTGACGAACAGCCACGCCATCCTTGGTAAATCCGTAGCGGCGCAGCACCTGGGCTCCGTTCGCATCGGTAAAGGTGAACAGGACCTCGGCATCGCTTTCGACCTTGATCTTTTCGGGAGTGTCACCCAGGTCAAACAGGACCTCGGAAAGATCGGCGCCGCCGAGTTTAAGGTCCAGGGCGCCGAGCGCGGTATCCTGGATGAGTTCGGGGAAATGGTTCGCGGAATCCGGCAGTGCCTTGACGATCACGCTCTGGACCTTGCCGCCCTTGTTGGTAAGGGTCATGATGAACTTGTCCGTTTCGACCGTGACCGTACGCGGAGCAATTGTCTTAGGAGCTTCGACCGCAGCAGAATCTGCGGTGGATTGCTTCGCTTCGCTC
>NZ_CALEFV010000313.1 GCF_937877005.1 uncultured Fibrobacter sp.
ACAATCCGAAGAAGAATCCGAACGCCCGACTGCTCCGCTTTGTGCCTGAAATTACGCCTGCAGTGCTTGCGCTCGCGGGTAAGCCCGGTGAGACGGGCTCCGCCGTGAGTACCGGCGGAATGCGTAGCAAGCTCGAAGCGATTCGCAACGTGACCAAGAGTGGTTGCAACGCGTTCCTCGCGAGCGGCATGAAGGTATTGCCGCACCAGGTGATTTTTGAAAATGCGCAGGGAACGCTCTTTGTAGGTTCCAAGAAAAAGCTCAACAGCCGTCAGCGCTGGCTCAGCTTCATTACGACTCCGCGCGGGGCCGTGGTGGTGGACGAGGGTGGCGTGAAGGCTTTGCGCGAAAAGCATTCCAGCCTGCTCCCCGTGGGCGTGTGCGCCGTCAAGAAGCACTTTGACAAGGGCGACCTGATTGAAGTCTTGAGCGAGACCGGCGAGCCGGTGGCACGCGGTGTCGCGAAGTTCGACAGCGAAACCTTGAAACTTGTGCTTCACAAGAAGACCGCCCAGATTCATGAACTCTTGGGCAAGGATGTCGCCGACGAACTCATCCACAAGAACGACCTGGTCGTGTTCTAGCTTAGAATGTCATCCCGGCCCCCGAGCCGGGATCTATTGGTAGATCTTGAACTGAAAATTTGTATCTTGGTAAGCGTATGGAAGAAAATCAGAATTCAAGGGCTTTATTGCGTTGGAATTCAGTGAACTTCTGGAAGCGGGCGTCTTGCCGTGTCTTGCGCCGTTTCCCGCTTCGTCAATCCTTTAGGCATCGGACATTCAGGTAGTTGTCCGATGTCATGGACGTTGCCGGGTAACCGATGTTGAGTCCGTCAAAAACGAGCGTCCCGAATTCGCTTTCCGTGTCCGTCCATAGATAGGCAGCCACTCCCATTTGCACGAATTTCAGGGTGTTCCCGATGATGCTGTAGCGTCCTGCCGGGTAAAGGCTGAATCCGTAAAGATCGCTTCCGTTTCCGCTTTCCCAGCCTTCGGTCGTCCTGAGAGCAGTCATGTCCTTCCCGGTGTTATCCTCCAGGTCTACAAAGTCCTGGGCGGACGGCAGCCGCCAACCCTCCGGGCAGGCCGTCTTGGCGTCGTCGGGAGAATACATCCTGCCGTATTTTTCGCAGTTCTCGTCGTCGTTTTCGTAGCAGTAACTCGTGAAATCCCCCTTGTATTTCAGGTTCTCGGCAAGCCATGTCTGAGAACCTATCGTCGTGGTGGCGTAAGTCCGCCCGTCGCGCTCGTCCGTGAAGGTCCCGGCGACAACCTGAGCAGGGTCCACGGCCCCCCCTGAATTTTCCGTCGCCGCGCCCTTTATGCAGCGGAGCGATTCGAATGCGTATGACGAAGCCAATTCGACATTCGAGCTGGTATCGCCGAAAAGGAATCTCCAATGCTGCGGGATTCCCATGTTCGTCGAAGTCATGATAAAGAAGGCCCCGTAGCCGAAATACTTTTCCTGCCTTTCCGTTTCGGGCGGCAGAACGGAATAACCCGGGAACAGTGCCGTAAACCCGTAATCGTCCGTTCCCATGAACTCTTCTGCCGCCGCCTTTTTCCCGGCGACGTCGCGCCCGCCCATTTCTTCTTCGAGAATCTCGAAGTCGTCAAGGTTCGGCACGCGCCAGCCCTCTGGGCATATCCCCTGGACATTGCGCCCGATATCGCAGGGCTCTTCGGTGCAGCCCACTGCCGCGGCCCATGTATAGAGCCGCCCGTATTTTTCGCAGTTGGCGGGATTTCCTTCCGGGCAGTAACTGAGGGAATCCATGGTTTCCGAAGAAGCCCGATAGGCGTAGTTCAGGTTCTCCGCCATCCACACCTGTTCGCCGATTTTTACCGTCCTGTACACTTGACCGTCCCGCTTGTCCACAAGGAGCGTGGAGTCGGCTTCAGCGTCTTCTCCCGGGGCGTAGAACTCGGCAATGCAGATATCCTTCATTCTCTTGGCCGTAGCCTGCAAGTATTCATCGGCGGCAACTTTCGGCGTGAACTTCATGACGCATGTCAAGTGAAGCACGCTGCAACGGTCCAGTTTGAAAAGGTCCGTCACGGCCCCGCCGTTTTCGGCGCAGTAGTCTGCGAAGGCCGTAGAATCCGCCCGGCAACTTGCTGTGGCGCTGTCGCCGTCGTAAGAATTGTCCAGGTGATCCTCCACTACAGCGTCCAGCGAATCCCGATTCAAAAATTCCGTATAGATGTTCTTCTTGTAGGTGCGAGTCAAGTTCATGCGGACGCCGTTCTGTTCGGCATACAGCTCCACGGTGCAGGCTTCGCCGACGGTTTCGCCCGCATGCTCGTAGTAGGGCTTGGCGGCTGTGGTAAAATCGACATCGAACCACGACAAGCCCCGTTCCTTGTCCTTGACTTCCACGAGCCTCAGGGCGA
The DNA here is from genome assembly GCF_937877005.1 of uncultured Fibrobacter sp. Taxonomy (GTDB): domain Bacteria; phylum Fibrobacterota; class Fibrobacteria; order Fibrobacterales; family Fibrobacteraceae; genus Fibrobacter. Next base: position 2,397 of record NZ_CALEFV010000313.1, read on the forward strand.
CCTTGGGTTCCCATGTCATGAGCCTTGCATAGGCGGCGCTGTCCAGGCTGGCGTTCTGCTCTTCGGTGTAGCCGTTGGCGATTTCCTTTTCCGAATCGCTGCAGGCGGTGCAGAACAGGAACGCAAGGCAGGGGATGGATAGAATGTTCGGGGAAAATCTCATTTTTTAATCTCTTTTGTCAACGGGAACAACTGCAGGTTCACCCTGTAAATTCGGTCACAACTCTCCGTGGCAGAAACGATTCCGGCGATTTTCTTGCGGCAGAAGTCCAGTTCGTTTACAATCCGCTCGTATGCCGCCCGGTTTACGGCGACCGTCATTCCCGAAAAGTTGCGCTCCGTTACAGGGAACGCCTCGATGGCCTTCTCCGCAAGCCTTGCCATCTGCCTGTGCATGCCGCGGATGGCCCGCGGAATCTTCTCGGACGAGCCAAGGATTGCCTTGTCGGATTGGATATACCTGTTGCGCCGCTCCTTCAGAAAACCCGCCTGGACCAGGAAATCCAGGGATTTCTTCACGTTCTCGGGAGTCACGCTCTCGTGGAGCATGTTCGCGATTTTTGACGGCGTGGCATTGGCAATCCTGGGGGCAAGTTCCCGGAGCACCGGGTTCCACCAGTTCTTGAAGTATTCGTAGCCGTCGCCCCCTACGACCCGGATCCTGTCGTCCTTTGCCAGGGTGTGCATCTGTTCAAGGGCGGCCTGCCTTTTCTTTTCTACGGGGGAATTGCAGTAGGTGACCAGCGCCAAGAAGTAGGATGTCTGGATCTTGGAAAGCCCCATGACTTTTGACAGGCGGGCGGCGCCGACGCAGCTCAATTTCGACTTCCCGTCGCAAACGAGTTTCAAGAACTTTGTGCTGGCGTATCCGGCCATCTTGTTGAAGCCGCGCCACGACAGGCCCGTCATCAACTTGCGCTCTTCGTAAAAATCCCTGATGTAGGTTCGGTAGTTGTCGTAGTCGGAAATCGGTTTCATCGTTCTTTAAATTTACCTTATTGTTCCCGGGTTTGCAATTTCTTGAACCGGAAAGGCCCCTGGATTGCCGTTCCTGTCATGAGAATCTGGAAGAATCTCCTATATGTCTCATCTTGAGTCATATAGAAAATTTCTGATAGAAAATCTTGAAAAAAGTTGTTTTTATGT
>NZ_CALEFV010000314.1 GCF_937877005.1 uncultured Fibrobacter sp.
CGAGCATGGGCATTGCGCCCGGACGGAAGTAAGGCGGTTCGTTCCACCAGGTGTGTACCCCAAAAGCCTTTTTATACCAAATACGCGGAACGAAATTCTGTGATGCATCAAGATTGCTTTCGCGTAAGGCTACATTCGCCGCACTATTACTATTGTAAATCGGATGAACGATATATTTGGGAGCAGGGAGTTGTCCGTTATGGATAGCTGCGTTACCCCAATAGTCATCACGACGTTCAAGAGCGATATACTCAGAGGAATAATCCTTGAGATTGTAAGGACCCGAAACTACGGGGTTTACATCCATCAACATCTTCTTGACTTTGCTTATGCCATTTTTCTTGATAAGAGGTTCAAAGACATGGGCCGGAACAATACGGATTGACTGCAATAAGTCTCGCACTACTAGTGGATTATTGCGCTTGTCCTTTGCAATGATGAAAGAAATGCGTTCCTGGATGACCGGTTTTGTGGCAAGTGTATCTATGTGAATCGCTGCTATCTGTTCGGATGTGTTGATAGAGCCTTTCAAAAAAACGAATTTCACATCATTGGAATTCACCTGCTTGCCGTCGCTCCACTTGGCTGCGGTATTTAGGTCGACAACGATGCTGTCGTTACTGGAAATTTCCTCAACAAGATGGCCAAGAAGATCTTCAGTTTGACCATTCAAGGTATTGAATGTGACAAGTGGCTCGTACATCAAGTTGAAGTGTCCGCTCACTGGCCAAGAAACCAACCAGCTTTCAGCAAGAGGATTGAATGTTGCCGGGGCGCCCCATTGCACTCCCGAAAGGTAAAGGGTTTCTGTTCTTGGCGTAGAATACATTTTAGCATCTGCGGCTTCGCCTAAAGATAAGAATTCCCAACAATTGAGATAATTATCGTTTGATGCCGTAAAAGAGCTGTACCTAAGATTCCTAAACTCACTCTCTACACTCATTATACCATTTTGTTTTGACTTAATGATCTTCTCCTCATAAAACGAGTTTTCTGGACAACCTCCCAATTCTTTTTTTAGTAACACTTCTATTGTTTTTTCTACATCGTCAGATTCATTTTCCTCGCTAGCTAAAGAACGGGCATTAATGGAGACACTGCTGTCGTTATTCTCCCAATTTTCAACAGAGGAGCCGTTTCTCCATTTTTCCAGTTGTTCGTTTACATCTTTACTTACAGATTGTAAATAAGCCAATTCATCTTTAGAAACATCAGAGTAATCAAAAGGTTTAGGCTTGAAAATACCATCAACCCAACTTCCCATGCTAAATTGATATGCGAGTAGTATGGCGCCAATGTCAACCACAAGAACACAGGACACAATAATCACTTTCCCAATGGATTTTTTCCCATCACCACTATTCATCAACATTGAAATAATTCGTGGCAAAAGGAACAGGGTAGTTGATATGCCCCATGCAATAACGTAGCCGCAAATGTCAGGATACGGTCCGGCCAATTTAAAACGCAACACCAAGATGACAAATATTAAGCAGCCGACATAAAAAGAAAGCCATAATGTACCAATCCACCATGCAACACCGCCTTTGCAACGAAGTTTAAGGGGTTTTAGCAAAGGAATGGCTATAAAAATTCTCAAGATCCAAGTAATTAAGTTATGCCTTGAACCCATAATTATTTCATCAAGAGAGTCTATAAAATCATTGATTTCTTCATTCAAAGCATTAAATACATCACTTAATCCGCTCTTTACAATGTCAACAATATGAAGAACAGCGATAAGACTGAAAAGTACACATGGTATGATAGCTCCCGTATCATAGGCTGAATTCGCAATAAAAGACGCAACCAACAAAACACAAAGTGCAATAGAAAGCATCAGCCCGACAATCGGTAAAGTGAATAGCCAAACCACGGCCAACGGAAGAAAAAGAATCACTTTATCCAAATTAGAAGGAGCATGGATGTGCTCTGAAACCCAGTTGTGAATTGCTCTAACCATTTTTACCTCATTGTGACAATTTGTTGCTGTTGTACGGACTGTTATACAACAGTATGTTTCTTGATTACAAGTTCTTTTTCGCCTTGGCTTCCTCGACTACAACACGGTTCAAGTGCGATGCCGCACAGAAATGCTTAGCCACCTTGGCTACTGTTTTCTTCGTAGTTGCCATAATAAGGCCTCCTTGAGGTTCAAAGTACGCTAAAAATCAGCCATTATTCGTTTGCATTTTCAAGAATCATAATGACCTGTTCATTGGAAACATCATCTGATTCATTAACGAGAATTTCCTTTACAATTCCTCCACACGGACTCAATATGGAGTTGTCCATCATCAATGCCTCCACAATTGCCACTTCTTGATCGGGAGAAACAGTATCACCAACTTTAACTGTTATTCGGGAGATTTTTCCGCACAAAGGTGATTTGACCTGCGGACAAACCTTTTCTATAGGTGAGAGGCTATTCATTATTGCCCTCCTCGGCGAGAACACGACATTTTCCGGATTTAAGCGCTTGGATCTTCTCCTTAATGTCTACTATTTGCAAGGCGTTCATTTTACCGCCTTGCTCCCTAAGCATCTGTTCAAGCTGTTTGATTTCCGATTCTACAGACATAATAGGTTCTCCTATGCAGAAGTATTCGCTTATAAAGATCGAGGAATTTCTTTGGTATGTTAAATAAAGTCGGACTTCAGTTTCAATAACCTTATTTCAACCACAAGCCTTTTGTGTTTCAATCGTTTCTTTCTCAAATTCTTTTGGTCATCTGTTGGGAAATAATGAATAAATTTTTCAATATCTTTAGGTGATATTTGGTTATAGTCTTTTGACTCAATATCAAAAGATTTAGTTTCTCCATAATTTTCAGTGAATCCAATTTTATCACCAGGTTCCTTGGAAACCTTTACACCCTTAGAAACCATAGCTTCTATAGCAGCAAATGACTTATTCAATTTTTTCAATTTCGCGTCTACAGCGGCGATTTGTTTATCAAGATCTGCTTGTGTCATTTTTAACTCCTTGTTAAGTTTTTTTGTAAAAAATCAATATCAATCTTTTATGCAACGAATGGAACATTCGATAAACACATGTCGATATGTCGGTTTATCATTAACATACATAACATTATTTATAAGATAGGTTATATCAGGGGTGATTTGCCAAACCTGCAGTCTATCATTGTCCTTAGACACCCAAAAATCCGCACAACAACCTCTACCGTTGAAATCCAGATTACGCTCTTCCCCACGATTATAGTAAATACTATCATAAGAATAACTTCCCGAAGGAACAGCAGAAAAACCAAAGGCATCCATGCCATCAGCCCAATCCTTTTCTCGCAAGGCATCAGCTATATCATAATGTTCGCCAATATAGTTTATTAATTCTTCATACTCTTTCTCAGTCGGCAAATGCCAACCTGGCGGGCAAGCGTCTTTAGCATCATTATAGCGATACAATCGCCCATATTTAGCGACATTGGAGGCATCCATGCCATACGCGCTTGAGCCTCCTTTGGGCGGACGATACCGCAAGTTCTCCGCCATCCAAATCTGATCACCAATCCGACATACTTTATAAGTTTGTCCATCACGGGGGTCCGTAAACGGTTTGCATAGTAGCGCATTGATTTCTTCTTCGCTAAATCCAGAATTGGTAAATATTCCGCTAGATTTCGGTGCAAGAGTCCATTCAGAAATATCCCCATGGAACTTGGAGTCCTTGAACATAGCGGTCATATTCTCTACCTTGGACACATCCCAACTGCTGATATCGCCATTGAAATTCGATCCTTCAAACATACCTTCCATATCGGTAACGTTGGATACATTCCACTTGGAAATATCTCCGCTAAATTTTGAATTATGGAACATATTTTTCATGTTCTTCACATGGGATACATCCCACTTACTGATATCGCCATTAAATTTCGAATTTTCAAACATGCTATCCATATTCGTCACTTTAGACACTTCCCACTTGCTGGTGTCGCCATTGAATTCCGATTCTTCGAACATACCCGCCATCATGAAAACATTTGACACATTCCAATTAGATATATCACCATTAAATAGTGATTGTTGGAACATGTTATTCATACCCGTCACTTTTGCCACATCCCATTGACTGATGTCGCCATTGAATTTTGAATAACCAAACATGTACCCCATATCCTCTACCTTAGACACATCCCACTTGCTGATATCACCATTAAATAATGATCCCATAAACATGCCATACATATTTGTAACATTTGAAACATCCCACTGACTAATGTCTCCGTTGAATTTTGACCCACTGAACATCCTCCCCATACCCGTCACCTTAGACACATCCCACTTGCTGATGTCGCCATTAAATTTTGATTCATTGAACATGCAATGCATATCTATTACATTCGAAACATCCCATTGACTGATATCGCCATTGAATTCGCTTTTTTGAAATAAGTAGCTCATATCCGTAATCTTTGAAACATCGAGAAAATTCAAATCATTTATTCCAAAGCATTCAGCATCTCTCACAATCTTCTTCAGTTCATCGCAGTCCCTCGGACAAGCATTTATTATCTTACGAAACATCCTCATTTTTATTGCAGCCATTTCTTCTTTTGAATAGCCCTCCATTCGGAATAAACAGCTTATATCGTCAGCATTCTGAGTATTCCATTTAGAGAAATCACCTATATTACTTTCATCTGAACCAAAAACATCCCCAAACATATCTTTCATATGGCGCACATGCGACATATCCCAATTCGATAGATCACATTTGTAAGTCTGGTTATAAAACATTTTTTCCATATTCGTCACATTGGAAACATTCCACTTGCCGATATCGCTGTTGAATTTTGAATTATGGAACATTTCTTCCATATTTGTCACATTTGACACATCCCAATTACTGATATCACCGTTGAATTTAGATCCATCAAACATGTGCCCCATATTCGTCACTTTAGACACATTCCAATCGCCAATCACACCATTGAACGACGACTTACAAAACATGCTGTACATTGTCGTCACATTAGAAACGTTCCATTTGCTAATATCGCCGTTAAAAACAGCGCCCTCGTCAAACATGAAGTCCATATTGGTTACATTGGACACATCCCACTCCGACAGGTCTCCCGTAAATCCAGAACCCGCAAAAAGAGTTCTCATATTTTTCACTTGACCAACATTCCAACGGGAAATATCCCCATTAAATGCAGAACGATAAAACATGCTGCGCATGTTGGTCACGTTGGCAACATTCCAATTGCTTATATCGCCGTTAAATTTAGACTGAGAAAAACAGCCTTCCATATTCGTGACCTTAGACACGTTCCATTGGCTAATGTCACCCGTGAATTTCGATTTACGGAACATCTTCTCCATTGTGGTCACATTGGACACATCCCACTGGCTGATGTCACCATTGAAATCACTTTCTTCAAACAGGCGACTCATATCTGTAATCAGAGAAACATCAATGAAATTCAGGTCACAACTTGCCGATTTCTTTTCAATGGTTTCCTTAATCAGGTACTCAAGTTCTGCCCTATCCTTGGGGTGCTTCTTGAAGAACTTGTCGAAAAAAGACATAGAGTGTTCCTTTTGGTTTTTGTTAAACTTTTTTGATCACAACATCACTACCAACATCAGCGATCAGCGTATGGCTTGGAATAGAACGGAATTCAACATCAAAGACTTGTTCTTTTCTATAATAATCAGCAACAATCTCTAGCTTGAAACGCAAATGTTCTCCAGGTCTCAAATTATCCTCAAAATCATTGGGCGTCACATAAAAAAGAGGCCTTAACAAAAATTTTGATTTTCCAGTAGCATCGGGTTCGAGTCGCATAAAATCAAGCGTCTGTCCTTGATTAACATCAATTATCGGAGAAATTTGTTCCGCAGGCGACCACACAATCTGCAAAGGAATCGGATAGACATTAAAATTATCAAAAGTGCCCCTAGACACACCTCTCAAATAGACACGCACATTTCGCTCTATTCTTGATGTCTTATTATCCAAATACAGATAGAAATACCTGACACTTACATTTTGACTTGTGACGCGATGAACATTTAATTCTTGTATCTTGATATTCATTTTTGAGCGGACAAAGAATCGCGCAATCTCATCCCTTCCAACAAGAGCTATAATTGAGGCCAAAAGCGTTCCAAAAGCAGCAATGCAAGAAACGACAAAAGACGGATAATCCCGACAAATCGAAAGACAAGAAGAAAATGCTAAAGAATCGCAGAGCATATATAAATCCCTTTCTCTCTGTAAAACGGATGCCGAAGCACTACCATACCACGGCATCCTATTATACAGAACACAAGTTTGCTAAAGACTCCTGCAGGATCTCTGCGAACCTTTTTCATCAAAGGTATAAGCTAGATTGCCTCTTTTTACAGTTACAGTCGTCGAAGTAAATCCCAAAAGCTGCCCCGTAATGCAGGCAGTTTGTGAATTTTTTTCATTATATACATAAACGAGATTACCTTTTTGTAGAGCTGTTGATATCATAATTAATACCTCATGGTCCTTGGTTAATCAAATCTTATTACACACGGACCGTATATGTAACAAGATATTTTGAAAAGATGTAAACAATAGATAGTCGTCAAAATACTGACCCATATGAACGTGAACATCAAATAGCATCAATTGAATTCCATTTTTTACATAATCTACCCCCAAATTTCCCCAACATTTCACATTCACCCGAAAATGATACGACTTTCTGCACTTCACAAAACAATACAGAAACACAATACAATTCACGGACACCGCATAAACACTGGCTTCTGAGAAAACTCACCACCACCCAAAAGTGTATCATGCAATTTTCACACGCCATTGGTCGCCAAGCGTGTAGGCAGTACGAAAAGACATGTTTTTCGTATCATTTTTGCGTTTCTGCGTCTTTTTCGTCATTTAAATTTTATTTTATGATATCGTGAAGTCCATCTACGAATACAAGGATTACCGCCGGTACATATCGGACTACTACAGTGAACAGAAAAAGTTCACCGGTTTTTCGTGGCGGGACTTCGCCAAGGCGGCCGGATTTGGCTCGCCTGTATTCCTCAAGCTCGTATGCGACGGAAAGAACGGCCTTTCAAAGGGAGCAAGAATCGCCGTTGCCAAGGCCATGGGACTAGAAGGGGACCAGGTCGATTATTTCGCTCTGATGGTGGAATACGCTCATGCCAAAACGGCCGAACAGAAGCAGAAGTCCCTCGAGAAAATGAACGAGATTCTCGCGCTCAACCGCGTGGGCGTTCTCGAGAGGGAAATGTTCCAATACTACTCCACATGGCTTCACTCCGTCATCCGCGAAATGGCGGCATCGCTCACAGACGCTAGCCCCGAAAAGCTCGCCGAGCTCTGTCAATGGGCGGTATCGCCCGAAGCGGTCAAGGAATCCCTGAAATTCCTGACGCAGAAGCAGTTCCTGAGAAAGTCCACCACCAAGGGGCAGTTCGTACAGGGCAAGAAATCCATTTCTACGGGCAAGCTCGCCACATCTGTACTCACGGTCCGCAACCTGCACCGCCAAATGGGAGAACTCGCCCTAAAGTCCCTGGACGACATTCCCGTCTTGGAACGCAACTTTTCTACCATCACGCTTGGGCTCACCCAAGATGCCTACGAGACCATCGTAGAAGAAATTTCCAACTTCCGCAAAAAGATCATGGCTATAGCCGCACACGACCCGCAAACGGAACGAGTATACGAAATCAACCTGCAACTTTTCCCGCTTTCCAAGAAAATTCCATCCGAATTACGGAAGGCAAACATTCGCAAGCCTTCCAAAAGAAGAACTTAAAATGAAACTCTGGACTCTCTTCGCAACCCTCCTCATCAACCTTACGCTATTCTTTACAGCCTGCTCCTCCGACGACAAGAATGCGGGAGGCACCTCGGAAGCGGAGAACTCCATCGCCATTACCGACAAGACCGTAGCAGGCGTGTCACAGAAGGGTCCGTTCACCAACGGCTCCGTTGTCACCCTCTACGAACTGAACTTCAATACACTCGCACAGACCGGCAAGAGCTTCTTCGGAAAGATTTCCGACGACAAGGGAAGCTTCTCCATCAACAATATCGAGCTCGCCTCGCAATACGCCCTGCTACGAGCCGACGGTTTCTACCGCAACGAAATCACGGGCAAGGTCTCCACGAGTCAGATCACCCTGAACGCCATCTCTGACCTTTCGGAACGCGACAACGTGAACATCAACCTGCTCACGCACCTGGAATACGAACGCGCCGTCTGGCTTGCGCAAGAAAGCGAAATTTCCATCAGCGAAGCGAAAGTCGAAGCCGACAAGGAAATCTTCGCCGCATTCGGCGTGGAATACGACGGCAACCATTTCGAAGACCTGAACATTTTCGGAAGCGGCGACGCAGATGCAGCCTTGCTTGCCATATCGGTTGTCATGCATGCGGGGCGCTCCGAGGGCGAATTCAGCCTAGCGCTTGCAAACCTGGCCATGGACCTGCAGAAAGATGGCCAATGGAACGACTCCACGGCAATTACCGACGCGGCAGACAATTCCTTTGACGCCGACACTGTCCAAATTCGCAGGAACATGGAAGAATGGAACATTGCAAACTTAATTCCCGATTTCGCACCCGTCGTGGAATACTTCTGGAACGATGTCTTCGGGCTTGGACGCTGCACCGCAAAGCGCGAAGGCGAAATCCGCGCCAACAGCAACTCACGCTCCAGATACTTTGACTATGACTTTGTCTGCGAAAACGGACATTGGCACTTGTTCGGAGAAATGGAGACTTCCAGTTCGGCGGGAAAAAGTTATTCTAGCTCGTCAGAAGGCGATGACTCCAGTTCCAGCGAAGCACTATCCAGCTCCAGCGAGACTTCGCCGAATGCAGTACAGCTATTGGCTGACATAGAACCGGATTCATGGTTCAATCCCAATGTCACCTACGGAACATTGAAAGATGACCGCGACGGAAATACCTACAAGACCGTCACCATCGGCACACAGAACTGGATGGCAGAAAACTTGAAATTCAATGGAACCAATGCAGACGAAGTAACATTAAACAACCTTAAAGACAATATTGAGTGCTACTACCCCAATGAAAGCTATTGCCAAAAAGCAGGCTACATGTATTCGTGGACTGCGGCCATGAATATTTCTCCGGCTTATCAATACGATGTTTCCGCTTATCCGGGCGACATCAACCACCAGGGCATTTGCCCCGAAGGCTGGCACATTCCAGCATGGAATGAGTGGGAAACGCTATTTAACTATGCATACGAAAACGGGAAAGCCTACACTGACAGTGTCGGGACAATGCTCAAATCGACCGAGACTTGGGAATACGATCCGGGAGCACCTTTAGGCAAAGATCTTTTCGGTTTTTCCATCGTTTCAACCGGAGCTCTTTATGGCTGGAACGGATTCTCGGATAAGGAAGGGCAAAATGCGGCATTCTGGACCGCAGACGCCATCGAAGGATACGACAGGGCCATCGGCATCAATTTCTATCACTGGATGGCCGGTTACGACATGGGTGGGCGCGGAAAATCCTGGATTACGGGGTATATCCGCTGCGTAGAGAACGCTAAATAATATGCTTCAATAGCGCAGAACAGCCTTCGTTCACGTCGCGCCAGGTGGCGTCGAAGTCACCGGTGTACCAGAGGTCAGCCACGTCGCGCGGCGAGCCCGTCCAGTCCATGAGCACGACATAGTCGTAATATTCGTAATCGCGGGAGGTCATCTGGCGGGCAGTCTTTCCGATACAGTCGATACCGTGGGCATTCAGCATGCGGCGCCGGGAGCTCCGACACCATCTTCTTCATGACAAATTCCGCCATGGGACTGCGGCTGATGTTCCCGTGACAGACAAATAGTATTTTTACTATTATTATAAAAGTTAAAAATTTTCCTTTTATTTCTGATTCCGCTACTCCGCCAACAAAGAAAAACCTATATTCTTCATTAGACACAAACAAGGGTTTACCTAGAACCCGCAACCCAAAGAAGAGGAAATTATGGCAAACAAGTACGCCGGAACCCAGACCGAAAAGAACCTCCAGGCCGCTTTCGCAGGCGAATCCCAGGCTCGCAACAAGTACACCTACTTTGCTAGCTGCGCCAAGAAGGAAGGCTACGAGCAGATCGCCGAACTGTTCCTGAAGACCGCCGACAACGAAAAGGAACACGCAAAGCTCTGGTTCAAGGAACTCGAAGGCATCGGTGACACCGCCCAGAACCTGAAGGCTGCCGCCGATGGCGAAAACTACGAATGGACCGACATGTACGAAGAATTCGCGAAGACCGCCGAGGCCGAAGGCTTCAAGGCACTCGCCAACAAGTTCCGCATGGTCGCCGCTATCGAGAAGCGCCACGAAGAACGCTACCGCGCACTCCTCAAGAACGTGGAGACTGCCGCCGTATTCGAAAAGAGCGAAGTCAAGGTGTGGGAATGCCGCAACTGCGGCCACATCGTCGTGGGCACCAAGGCCCCGGCCGCATGCCCGGTGTGCGCCCACCCGCAGTCCTTCTTCGAAGTCACTGCTGAAAATTACTAAAAGCCGAGCGTCGCTCGACTTGTCGAGCAAACCATTAGAAAACCCCGCGATTGTATCGCGGGGTGTTTTCTTTTTATGCGGAAATTTTCAGTCTACTTCAGCTCAACCATTTCGGACTTGCCGTCGACAGTCACCTTGTACTTGCCGGGGTAACCGCGGAACTTCACGACACCGTTCTCGTCGGCCTTGAACGTTCCGTTGGTGGTCCATACCTTGTGCCACAAGTCGTAAA
>NZ_CALEFV010000315.1 GCF_937877005.1 uncultured Fibrobacter sp.
CTTTTGGCCCGTGCCGTTGCAGGCGAAGCAGGCGTTCCGTTCTTTAGCATGTCCGGTTCAGACTTTGTAGAAATGTTCGTGGGCGTGGGCGCAAGCCGCGTGCGCGACCTCTTTGAAACCGGCAAGAAGAACGCCCCGTGTATCTTGTTCATCGACGAAATCGACGCCGTGGGTCGCCAGCGTGGTGCAGGTCTCGGTGGCGGTCACGACGAACGCGAACAGACCTTGAACCAGTTGTTGGTGGAAATGGACGGCTTTACCGCCAACGAAGGCGTGATTTTGATTGCCGCCACGAACCGTCCGGATGTGCTCGACAAGGCATTGCTGCGCCCGGGTCGCTTTGACCGCCAGATTGTGGTGGGACTCCCCGACCTGAAGGGCCGCGAAGAAATCTTGAAGGTGCACCTGAAAAAGCGCAAGGTGCCGCTGGCCGACGACGTGGACGTGAAGGCTGTCGCAAAGGGAACTCCTGGTCTTGCAGGCGCAGATCTTGAAAACCTGGTGAACGAAGCAGCCCTTTTGGCCGCACGATTCAACAACAAGAAAGTCACGATGCTCGACTTTGAAGAAGCCCGCGACAAGCTCAGCATGGGTGCCGAGCGCCGCACACTCCTGATGACCGACGAGGAAAAGCGCCACACCGCCTACCACGAAGCAGGTCACGCCTTGATGACACTCCTCTGCAAGCATTCTGACCCGCTCCACAAGATTACGATTATCCCGCGCGGGCGCGCCCTGGGCGTGACCATGAGTCTGCCCGAACGCGACCAGGTGAGCTACAGCCGCGAATACGCCGAAGAACGCATCATGATCATGATGTCTGGCCGCCTCGCCGAACTCATCTTCTTCAACCACCAGAGCACGGGAGCCAGCAACGACATCCAGCGCGCTACCGAACTTGCCCGCAAGATGGTGACGGAATGGGGTTTTGACGATGAAATCGGACCGGTCTGCTACAGCCGCACCGACGGCGAAGTGTTCCTCGGCCGCGAAATTTCTAAGCCGAAAGAAATGTCCGAAATGATGGCCGAAAAGATCGACAATGCGGTGAACAACCTCATCAAGCGTCTGGACCAGGCCGCCAAGAAACTCATCGAAGAGAACAAGGACAAGCTGATCGACCTCGCCGAAGCGCTGTTTGAATTCGAAGTGCTCGACCGCGAAGAAATTGACCGCGTGATGGCCGGCGAAAAACTGACCGGCACCAAGAAGAGCCGCCAGTACAAGGCGCTCGAAGAAATGGAAGAAAAGAAGAAGCGCGAAAACACACCGCCACCTGATCCGGGCAAACAGCCTCCGGTAGCGCCGGCCTCTGATGCACCCGTAGCCGAAATCAAGCCCGCGCCCGCAGCCGGAACCACTCCGGCAAATGATGGCGATGCCCATACCGAAGCGCTTGAAGCCACTGAAAAACTGGAGAAACAGGACAACACATAATGTTCAAAGCCGTGCTGGACAAGAGCCGTGCGCTCCCCTGGAAAGTCGGGAACAAGGTCCTCCCCTGTACCTCCCCCCTGATTATGGGAATCGTGAATGTGACGCCCGACAGTTTCTTCGACGGTGGCACTCACAATACTCCGGACCGCGCTTTTGACCATGCAATGAAGCTGCTCGAACAGGGCGCAGACATCCTCGACATCGGTGGCGAAAGCAGCCGCCCGGGAAGCGCCCCTGTCAGTCAGCAAGAAGAACTGGACCGAGTGTGTCCCGTAGTAGAACGCCTCGCTCCACTGGCCGAAGAAAAAAAATTTTTCATTTCCGTTGATACAGTGAAATCGACGGTCGCCCGCGAGACAATGAACCTCGGAGCGCACATCATCAACGACATCAGCGCCTGCGCCATGGACCCGAACATGCTCCAGACCGTCGCAGACACCAAGGCTGCCGTCGTGCTGAACCACATCCGCGGAAACTTCGGCACCATGCAGCAGGATTTCAAACCGTACACGAACGTGGTGCAAGAAGTCCGCGAAGAACTCTTGTCGCAGGTAAAAAAGCTTTTGGACCTCGGCGTCGAACGCGAAAAAATTTGCATCGACCCGGGCATCGGATTCGGTAAAACGGCGCAGGACAACATCGATTTGATGAAATCTGTCGAAGAATTCCTGAAAGACGGCTACCCAGTGCTCATCGGGACCTCGCGCAAGTCCTATATTGGTAAAATGCCCGGCCTCGAAAACAGCGACCGATTGATTCCAACCGTTACGGCAGGAATTGTCGCCATCCTGGGCGGAGCAAGCTGTATTCGAGTCCACGACGTGAAAGAAGCGAAGGAATCCGCACTTTATCTGGAGGCATTGAGAAATGATTCTATTTAAATTATTCGGAATTATCGATGTCCGCATGGCGGATATCCTGGATGTACTCCTGATTTCCATCATCATCTATTACATCTTCCTACTGTTCCGCGGCACCCGCGCAGCCCAGATGATTTTCGGTGGTCTTTTGCTGATTCTCGCCTGGATTATCGCCCAATGGTGGGAACTTCACACCGTCGTGTGGCTTATCAGTAACCTTGCAACCCTCGGCATTATCGCGCTTGTGATTCTTTTCCAGCCCGAAATTCGAAGCGCCCTCACCCGTATCGGTCAGGCCGCCAGTAAGCTCGATTTTCACAACCTGTTTTTCCATTCTAGCGGCCTCGACGAAATCACCAAGACAATCGCTAGCGCCTGCCAGGACTTGGCAAAAACGCACACGGGTGCCCTGATTGTGCTTGAAAAGCGCGTGGGCCTGCGTAACTACGCCGACACCGGTGAAATCTTGGACGCCCGAATCAGTTCTAGACTTTTGCGCGCCCTCTTCTTCCCGAATTCCGCTTTGCACGATGGCGCAGTCATCATGAACAGCAAGCGCATCATTGCCGCAGGCTGTATTCTGCCCATGCCAACCGGCAATGCCGAAAAGGAAGCTGGTTACGGCATGCGTCACCGTGCTGCGAAGGCCCTCGCCGCCGAATGTGACGCCCTGGTCATTGTCGTGTCCGAAGAAACGGGTTACATTTCCATTGCCTACCGAAACACGCTGCGACGCAATATCAGCGTGCAGGAACTCAAGCAGGAAATCATTCGCCACTGGGGCGAGCTGTTTAACGACGTGCGCGAAAGCAACAAGCCCGAAACCGCAGAAGAAAAGGCAGGGTAGTAGACGGTAGGAAGTTGGTAGCAGGTAATTGGATTAAAGGATTTTTATGAATAATAACGAAACAGAAGATCAGGTAAAATCACGCCGCAAAAAGAAGAACATCGCGATTCTCGTGTTGATGTTCCTTTTGCTTGTAACCCTTTTTATTGTACAGTGCCACTTGGACCAAATCAAACAAGACGCGCTAGCCAAGGAACAGGAAACCGCTCTTGAAATGCAGCGCCGCCACACGCTAGATAGCCTGCGCGCCCTGGAACAGGCCCGCGCCGACAGTATCCGCATGGCAGATTCCTTGGCAAAGCTTGCAGCAGATAATCTTGCTGACAGTCTCCGTATCGCAGATAGCCTCCGTGTAGCAGACTCACTTGCCGCTCTCAAGAACAACGTGAACCGCGACAGCATCCGCCATGTACGCGACAGCCTGAACCGCATTAAGGACAGCCTCGCCGCCATCGAAAAGGCCCGCCAGGATAGCCTGCAGCGCATCGCCGATTCCTTGGCCGTCATCGAAAAGGCCAAAGCCGATTCTCTCGAAAAGAAGCGCATTCAAGACAGCATCCGTGCTGCCGACCAGGTGCCGCCCGTTGCCGAAATCGCACCGCCCGCAGGCCGCTACTACGATCCCATCAAGCTCAAGGTCAAGTGCGAAGAAATCAAGTGCAAGACATTCCTCTCCATTGGCGATACGCTCCACGCCCAAGAAGCGGGCAAGGCCATTGAATACAACAAGACCGGAAGCGTATTCTTCTACGCCGTAGACTCCGTAGGGAACCGCTCCGCTTGGGAAGAAGCCAAGTATGACATGGCCAGTGACAACGTTTGCGGCAAGAACGCCTACCCCGTTCCACTCGGCGGCAAGACCGTTTGCGTAGACGCTTACGAATACCCGAACAAGGCCGACGAACTCCCCCGCGACATGGTGAGCCAGGAACAAGCCGCAAGTTTGTGCCAGCAAGAGGGCAAGCACCTCTGCAGCCTCGCCGAATGGCAGGCCGCTTGCAAGAGCAAGGACAACACGCGCTACAGCTACGGCGACAGCTATAAGCAGAACAAGTGCAACACCAACACCAAGGCAGCCAAGCGCAGCGGCCGTAAGGAACAATGCCGCAGCTGGTACGGTATGTACGACATGAACGGAAACCTTTGGGAATGGACTTCGACTACGAGCAAGGATCACCCCAACATGTACCTAGTCGCCGGCGGTGCCTGGAACACCAACAACGAAAGCAAATGCACCGACAACAAGTTCAGTTTCTACCCGCAGAACCAATACCCAAACGTAGGCTTCAGGTGCTGCAAGTGACGCGTAGCATATAATGGATGATGGATGATGTAAAATCATCAATCATCAACCATCAACCATCAATCATCAATTTTCAATCATCAATCCACCATTTCGACATGGAGGTGCTCCATTTCACCTTTTTCCCAGAGCACCTTGAAGCGAATTCCTAGGCGATCTTGCGCCATTTCAACGATTTTGCGACGCTTGTCTAGCGGCAGATCCTTGATACGAAAATCCATCGCGGCATTCTGATAATGCTTCGAATTACGCAAATGGTACGGATAGTCATTTCCACTCGTAATCACCGGCACGTAGTCGTCCCCCATGACCATGTGATAACAGTGCACAATTTCAATTCCTGCCGTATCCATTGCCGGGAGCAGGCTTTCGAGATAGACTCCCTGTTTCTGACGCGTACGCTTCAGAAGCAACCGATGTACTTCTCGCTGATTGAATGGCTTGACATTTAAATGACGCAAGTATTCCTCGGCGGACCAGGTTTCCTCGACAACATTCGGCTCATCAATTGGAATCGGCCGACGGTTTGTCTCAATCAGCCAATAAACACCGAAAAGTGCGGCAATAGCTAAAACAGGGGCCAATAAGTACAAATGTTTAACAAAAAATTGCATTTTCCTACAAACAAAAATACTATTTTAGGAACATGAAGAAAGCAATCCTTATTTCCGTTTCTCTCGTTTCCTCAATGTTCCTTTTCGGCTGTAGCGACAAGGCCAACTACACAGGCTGCTGGAAAGGTGAAGCAAACATGATTTTTGAAGTTCTGAGCGAAAATAACCAGGATTTCATAATTCGCAATATCAATGGTGACCTTAGTGCGTCAATCCAGGAAGGCAAGCTTTGCGGCAAGAATTCGCTTGACATGCCTTACTGCATGAGCGTGAAGGGAGATTCCGCCTACTACGAATTTGGAGGCATCACGACCGGATATGCCCGCATTAGCAAGGAAGAATACGAAGATATCTTCGCTGCGCAGAAAAAAGCTACGGTCCAATAATCCGAGCCATCCCATTATATAATGAAAGTCCCCCTTTTTCAGGGGGATTTCTTTATTCCATCACATCCTTGAGAATCTGTTCAATCATATATTCGCTGGGCGCACCACTCCAGACGCGCTTGATATAGCCATCCTTATCGAGCAACATCAGGGTCGGGACCGAATGGATTCCATAGCGAGTCCACATCTCTTTCGTTGCATCGCGGTATAGCGGATAAGGGGACGCATGCTGATGCAAATAGAAGTCATTTAAAGTCTTGAGCGGCTCATCGGCAATCCCGATGATTTCAAGGCCCTTGGAACTATATTTTTTGTAGATATTCTCGAGAACGGGAAGCGTCTTGCGACAAGGACCGCACCAGGTTGCCCAGAAATCAAGCAATGTTGCCCTAGGCCGATCCTTACGCTTTTCTCCGTTCTTGTAAAAATTCTCGCCGAACTTGGCTATCTTGCTTCCGATGGCAGACCCCGTCAAGCTACTGATGTCATCTGGCCGATCCGTCAGAGCTACCGTCAGCGTCTTTCTTTTGCCTTCGCGAGCAATCTCAACCTTAATCTTCTGTCCTGCCTTATGATCAGCAATAGCAGACTGTATCTGAGCAATATCGGTCAACGGCAGCCCTTGTACACCCACAATAAGATCACCAGCGACCATTCCGGCAGTAAAACAGCCCGATTCCGGATGAACACCAATGACACTCAATGCAAGATGGTTTTCGTAGGTAGACCTTTTAAAGGTGACTCCAAGCCACGGGACTGCATAGGATAGTCCAGTTGCAAAAAGCAAAGCGATAACAATATTACGAAATAATGGTTTCATTTTATGAGAGACGTGAAAAAAAAGCGAGATGTGGAATGTAAGATGATAAACTAATTTCACATAACACACTCCACATTACAAATTGCACTTGAGTCCTGAGATCTATACAGCCTTCGTCTGCTTCGGGTTGTGATCGTCGTAATCCGACAAAGTCTTGTAACCTTCTTCCTGTAGTGCCGCCTCGAGCTCGCGACGCATCGCGTGAGCCGCCATCCAGCGGAACGCAACGACCGAGTAGCACTGCACGGCATCGACACCGAGCTTAATCAAGTCATACACCTTGAATCCATGGTCGATACCGCCGCAAGCGATTACGCTGAATTCCGGGTAATGCGTGCGAATGTAGGTCACATTCCATAGCATGTTTTCGTAAAGAGGACGTCCTGACATACCGCCGCAGTCCCCATCTGCGCGAAGCGGGGTCAAATTTTCATATTTGGCCTCGACAGGCAGTTCACTGATTTTCTTAGTCGGGTACGTATTCCCCACCACAACTCCGTTCACTCCCGTACGCTTGAGCATGTCCATGATGTTCACCAGATGGCGTTCCGAAAGGTCGGGGCTGATCTTTACTCCGCTT
>NZ_CALEFV010000316.1 GCF_937877005.1 uncultured Fibrobacter sp.
ATCTAAATAGCGTGGTGCATATGCTTTGCACACCACGCTATTCTAAACGTTACATAAACATCTCTACTTCGTAATCTTCGCCTTCTTATTCAAGCCCTTCTTGTAAAGGAATTTCTTATATGTCATTAAAGATTTCTTTGGCACTTTGACCACTGCATTCTTCGGTGTTCCCTTAAATGCCTTGCTTCCCACTTTCTTACTTGTAAGCTTGGCTGTTTTAAATGTGATACTTTTCAGTTTCTTACAACCATAAAATGCATTCTTACCGATGGTAACTATATTGTTTCCAATGGTTACCTTGGTTATCTTCTTATTATTTTTAAATGCGTTTGCTTCAACATATGCTACTAAATTAGGAAGTGTGATTGATATAAGACTTGAGCAATTCGAAAATGTATAGGATCTTATTGCTTGTAATTTAGAATTTTCAATGTCAAAATTAACTTTTTTAAATTCAGTAGCTAACAAAGACTTTAATTGTTTTAATTCCTTTTTATGTATGATAGCCTTGCGAGAAAATACGAAAAAATGGTTCTTACATTTTGAGCATAATAAAATTTATCAATTATCTTGTATTGTGGGCCGTTATTCATTAGGCATTTATTTGATACATTGGTTTATTCTGTCAAAAATTGTTTTATTCGAAGATTATATTGCTGTACCGTTCTTTAAATGGATTGTTGATTCCTTAATTGTATTCGTGCTTTGTTTTGTTTTATTGCTGGGTTGTAAAAAATTAGCCCCTAAATTTTCGCACATTTTATTGGGTGTCTAGTATGAACATTTCCGTAGAAAATTGCTCTTCTTGTGCAGCCTGTGCAAATGTGTGTACGCAGGGTGCTATTATAATGCGTTTGGATAACGAAGGCTTTTATAGGCCAATTATTGATGCGAGTAAGTGTATTGAATGTGGATTATGCAAAAAAATCTGTCCATGGACAACAAATGTTGAAAATCCTCATGGAAGTTCAAATGTCCCGAAGACACTTGCGGCATATGTTAATGAAGAAAGCATTCGTTTGCAATCTTCTAGCGGCGGTATTTTTACCATTCTGGCAGAAAAAATTCTAAAAGACGGGGGAGCTGTCGTTGGCGTAGCCCAACTGAGTTCAACTCGCTTTGGCCATGTTGTCGTTGAGAATAAGAATGATTTGGCAAGGTTACAAGGTTCGAAGTATGTGCAGGCGGATGTTGGGACCGTATACAAGGATGTACGCAAATTGCTGAAAGCAGGGCGCAAGGTTCTCTTTTCGGGCACCCCTTGCCAGGTTGCTGGATTGTATGCGGCACTTGGTAAATCAGCATCCTCGGCAGATCTATTCACTGTAGATGTTGTGTGCCATGGGACTCCAAGCGTTAAAGTTTTTGAAAAGTACATTGTGGAACTGGAAAGTGTCAACCAATCAAAGGTTGCATCCACTCAATTTCGAGATAAGCGCAAAGGATGGAGGCTTTTTTCCATGTCTTCCTTAATGCAATTGGCCTCTGGAAAAAAAATTCTGTTTTCAAAAACTCTGCGCAAGGATCCGTTTATGAGGGCTTTTTTAGAGAACATTTGTTTGAATACAAGTTGTGCCGATTGCCATTATGGTAAACTGCCCCGTATTGCAGATATTACACTTGGAGATTATTGGAATATAGCATGTGTTCATCCAGAAATGGACGATAATAAAGGCACTTCTGTGGTTCTATTGAACACATGTCATGGAAAGGATCTGTTTGGAATGGTTGAAAGCCAAATGACTTTGCTCCATTCTAAAATTGAATTTGCCATTGATGGTAATCCCTGTATTGTTCGTTCTAGCATTCCGCACCCCAAACGCAATGAATTTCTCGAAAAGTTGGGTGAAAAACCATTTAATTCGCTTGTTAATGAGTATTTTCCTCCAAAATCACCTATTAAGGAACTGTGGGAGGACTCTCTAGACCTATTACGGGGGGTGAAAAATAAAATGAAGAAAATATTTTAATCTATCTTTTTATGTGTTTTAGGTATTAGGTATACGATGACATTGCAGAACGAAACAAAAATAAATATAGATGAGGTAATTCGTGAATCTAGAAACTCAATCTCTTTGCTTGAGTTTTTGAATCTTCTTTGGAGAAAGAAGTTTATCCTTATCTTGTTTGTTGTGGTTGCAGCTTTGTTAGGTGCGGGCTATGCCATGTGGGTTCGCCCACAATATACGAGTGATGCTCTTCTCCAAGTGAATGTAAAAGGAACAAGTAGTAAGGCGACCAAAGCGATGGGTGAGATGGGGGCTGTGCTGGATTTGGCTAGTCCAGCCGATGCTGAAATTGAACTTATCAAGAGTAGAATGGTATTAAGCTATGTGGTTGCTGCAGAACATCTTCATTTGTGGACTCAGCCTGTGGGGGCTTGGGATAGACTAATGCATAGGGAAGGGCGTATGGACTTAGATTCCTTGCGCATTCCCAAACAGGTTCATTTACAGAAATGGATTGCTATTACTACAGGTGAGGATGCTTATTCTTTAATAGATCCCAAAGGAAAACATGTTTTAAACGGTACGGTGGGAAATGTTTATGCCGTTGAATATGCCGGTGATACATTAGCGATTCGCGTGAACTATATGGACGCTCGTATAGGGCAGAAATTTGTTGTGGTTCAGGGGTCTCCAATGATGGCAGAACGGTCCTTGCAGGGGGCTCTGCAGGTGATGGAAAAAGGAAAACAGACGGGAATTATTTCGGTAAGATACAGCCATCGTTATCCTGACCGTGCGGCTTCTATTCTGAATACAATTGCCAAGACATACCTGCGGCAGAATGTGGAAATGCGTAGTGCCGAAGCCGAAAAGACCCTGGAATTCCTGGAAAGCCAGTTGCCCGGAGTCAAGGCGAAACTGGACAGTGCCGAAAAGGTGTTGGCCGATTATCGTTATAGTATCGGCTCTGTCGACATGACGGGGGAGACTAAGGCGCATTTGGATAAAGAGGGGCAACTACAACGTCAGATTATGCAATTGGAACAGGAACGGCAGGCTGCTCTTCGGTTGTTTAAGGCCGAACACCCGAATGTAATGACTATTGTAAAACAGCTAAATCGTGTACGTGCTGAGCTTGCCCAATTAAAGAAACAAGCTGAAAAAATGCCACTTACTCAGCAGGAGGTGACTCGGCTGCAAGAAGAAGTGGCGGTAAACAATGAAGTGTATACCAACATGCTCAACAACATCCAGCAGTTGCGGGTGGTTCGCGCGGGCGAAGTGGGTAATGTGCGCATTGTTGATTTTGCTCAGATTCAACAAAGCCAAAGTAAGCCTCAAAAATCTCGAATTTTGATGATATCGATATTATTGGGTTTTATATTTGGTGTGGTATTCTTGTTCTTGATTCATGTTTTCAGGAATGGCGTCAAGAGCACCTCCGAAATTGAACGCGAAACGGGTCTCAGTGTGTTTGCAAAGATTCCGCAGTCTCCGAATAAGTTACTGCGTGGCCATAAGCACCTGCACCACGGTGCTCCGTTTGTACTCCAAAATACGGAAGACCGCGTGAGCGAGGCTTTTCGCTCCCTGCAGACGGCTATCAACTTCCTGCTCCCAAAGCCGGACCACTCGGCCATACTCATTATGGGCCTTGTTCCTGGCGTGGGCAAGAGTTTCGTCTCGCTGAACCTTGCGGCGACCGTTGCCGCAAGCGGAAAGCGGGTGCTCCTGATAGATGCCGACATGCGTC
>NZ_CALEFV010000317.1 GCF_937877005.1 uncultured Fibrobacter sp.
ACCCTCTTCGGGTCCAAGCCAAAGCAGGTCCGCATACCCCTTCGCCTTATGCGCCACGATATCGGGCTTCGGGAACCCCCTACGCGCAAAGACAATTAGTTCAATATCACGCAAAAGCAAATGACCATTGTAGTTTGTCCCGAAAAAATTCATCGGATCACGCCAATGCGGAATATTGTCGTAGGTATCCGCCCCCGTGAGCAGACGGAAATTCACATCAGGAAACTTTTCCTTGAGTCCACACAGAAATACGTACGAACCGCGAAAGTCCCCTTGTTCAATTTCTAGATCCGAGAGAATCATTTGCGGATGCCCTTCCATGGCAATTTCAAGCATATCGAAGCGCTGCTCGGGAGTCGCGCACAAAGTCTTGTCCCAGCGGTCTGGACTTGGCATAAACCAGACCTCATCACAAAAATTTCTTTCAATGCAGGTCTTCGCGACGCGAATATGATCCATATGAACCGGATCAAACGCACCACCCATCACCGCCACATTCTTCTTCATTTCAGACAAGCTAAATCCTCAATACGACATTTTTAGATAGCGTATACGGCAAATCCGATATTCAGTTGCAGACGTCCTCCATCCACATTCTTATCTAGGAACGGATCGTAATGGTTTAGCACCCAACGATAACC
This sequence comes from uncultured Fibrobacter sp., assembly GCF_937877005.1. GTDB lineage: Bacteria > Fibrobacterota > Fibrobacteria > Fibrobacterales > Fibrobacteraceae > Fibrobacter. The sequence continues at coordinate 642 of NZ_CALEFV010000317.1, forward strand.
GACTTCAGCAAAAAGAAGCGTCCTAGAGAAAATAAAGAATACCGAACCAATCCCAAGGCCCCATTCGTTCCAGGCCACATCGCCCAGGTCCGAAAGTTCCTTGACGCGAGAATAATTCCCCATCAGGTACATATCCCCAAAAAACTGAAGCCCCAGTTCGAAATCCATTTCGGAATGATCCACCTCATAGTCATCTCCATCATCGGCATCTTCCTTGTAACCGAACATACCGTACCCGACCCTCAGGTAACCGAGTCCCGGATACCAGATGCCAATCAATGGCTCAATCTGCCTCAGACCAATTCCACGGTCGGAACCGACTCCCGTTCCCGATCCAAAGCCAAGCGCCCCCCCTAGAACCAGCGGAGCGCGAATACCCGAAAGCATCGGTCCGCCGGCAGCGGATGTCTGCGCAGGAGCCGCAGCAGGAGCGGCAGCGACATCCGCCTGAGCCAAGGCTAATGAGCAGCATAATAGCAACAAGGACAGGATTTTCCGCATCATATACCTCACGAAACAGAAATAACCGCGATACCGAGGCCAACCAGCACATTCACCGCTGCATCCACCTTGGTCATTTTGAAGAACTTCGGGCGAATCGATTCCTCCCTGAAAATTTGCGAAATTTCAAGGTGCGAAAGAACCATCGAAGCCACCATTTTAGCCAAAACAACACCTACAATCCAATAGGCAAGGCCTGAAAAGTATATCAGGGTCACAAAGACAAGCGAAAGGACTCCCGTCAAGATAAAGTTCGAGCGTCGCACGGAACTCTCATCCGAATGATTCTCCTGCGCAAGCGACTTGAACTCCTTAACCTTCTCGCAAATGGCCTCGTAGGAGGTCATCAACTGATGCAGGTTATACCCCATCAGCACAATTGACGCGACCAGAGTCATTTTTAACGCAATATCCATTACTCCCAAACCTCAGTTCCTTGAATTCAAAATTCTCAAATAACTCGCATAGCGGGCATACGAAAGCTTACCCGATTCTACCGCCTCGCGCACCGAGCAGCCCGGCTCCTTCAGGTGCTTGCAGTTGCTGTACTTGCAGGTAAACAAGTCGCCCTCGAAAAATCCCGGGAAAATCTTCGCCAACGTTTCGCCATCCATATCGTCTTCGCCGTTCGCAAGACCGATGCTCCGGATCCCTGGCGTATCAATCACGTAGCCGCCACCCGGAAAATCAAACAGGCTCGAAGAGGTCGTCGTATGCCTTCCCTTGCCGTCGCGTTCGCGCACGGCGCCAGTTTCGAGTTCGGCACCCGGCACCAGGGCGTTCACCAGCGTCGACTTGCCCACACCACTTTGCCCGCTGAACACAGACGACTTGCCCAGGAGTTCTTCGCGCAGGCGTTCCAGGCCTACCCCCGACTTCACGCTTACGGGAATCACCTTGTCCACGATGCTCATGAAGTCGCGGATATCGTCGGTCAGGTCGGCCTCGCCGTTCGGCAACAAATCCATCTTGGTGAGCACCAGCACGAACGGCAGATTGTTCAGGTTCGCCGCCAGCAAAAAGCGGTCCATGAATCCGTAGTTGAACTCCGGCTGGGTCACGCTCGCCACAATCACCACCTGGTCAATGTTTGCGGCCAGGGTGAGCTTACGCCTAAAACTGTCGCGGGGGCCAGGGCGCTTGAGTTCGCTCTTTCGCGGGAGCACGCGCACCACGCAATACTTCTGCGAACCGACACCTTCGCCACTGTCCTCGTCTTCGTTCACCTGCCCCAAAAGCACGCGGTCGCCCACCGCCGGGAATTCCCCCAGCGCCTTCGAAGTCGTCGCGCGATACATGGCAGTAACAGTAGACGGTAGAGCGTCGGAAGTAGGAAGGGTGTCATTCTGAGCGAAGCCGTTAGGCGTAGTCGAAGAATCTAACCGAACTTCACATGTTCTTCGGTGCACTTCGACCACCAGGCCCTCGACGCAATCCTTCTCGTCGATTTTTTCCAGCGGGTCCTTGATTTTCTTGATGCGGGGATTCTTGAATTCGCGACTGAAACGCTCCTTGACCGGGCGCTCGTCTACCACGCCCGATTCCAATTCACGCATCACGTCGATACGCCTGCTGCGGTGATCGCGGCGGGTCGGCTTTACGCGACGAAGCGGAGCGGATTCTTCTTCGAATTCGTTATCAAGCATTACGCTTTTTTTCTTTATCGGTTTTCTTGCAATTTAGAAAATCCGGCAAAGTTTCTTCTAGTTCTTCTTCCGAAACGGGCCTGTTCTGACGAATGGACTCCATCAAAAAGTGAATCGCCTTCAAGCGACCATTGCACTTTTCGATACAATTATCGTAAAAGCCCTTGGTCTTATAATCTCCTTCGACAACGCGCTCGGACGCATAAAGAAAATGCTCCACGCAAATCGAAAGCTGCTCGGCTTCCGCCCGCAAGTCCACAAGATTGCTTTTGGTAAAAAAAGGCATGGACTAAAGATAGAAAATAAAAGAGTATCTATATTTATACCATGCTCCTGCACCTTTTCAAAATGTCCAGACCCGTAAACATCGTCATCGCCATGGTGACGCTTTCTATCGGCTACTACCTGCTTTCGTTCATGCCAGTCCAGCAAGGGGGCATTTCCTGGGAATCCCTCATTTTACAGACGCTCGGTTTTGCATTTGCAATAGCCTTTGCGAACATCCAGAACGACATCTGGGACCTAGACAGCGATCGTCTAAACCGTCCAGAGCGTCCGCTGGTAAGCGGAAAGGTTTCGGTAGCGACGGCGCGGAGGGCATGGATCATTTTTCTCGTCTTGACAATTGTCTGCGGTATCGCCGACAGCATCGTTTCTGGCACAAACTGGACCGCGGCCATTTTCTTTGTGCTACTCAGCGCGCTTCTGGTCGCCTACAACAAGTGGCTCAAGCACATTCCTCTGCTCAAGAACATGAGCGTAGGCCTTCTCTGCGTGACGCCCCTTATCCTTTGTCTGCTCTACCCCGCAGGCATTAGCGAAACCGAAGATTTTTCAATGGAAATCAACGACAAAATTGGATTTCTCTATCCTGCCATGTTGTTCGCATTTTTACTGACAACTGCCCGCGAAATCTACAAGGATCTGGAAGACGAAACCGGCGACCTCAAGGCGGGCATCATGACTTTTCCGCTAATTGCGGGCGCTCCCACCGCAAGGCGTCTCGCCGGATTCATCTGCATTTTCTGCTGGGCTATTTTACCGCTGCCCGTCATGCAAGGGTACTACCCCACAATGTTCCTAATCGTTGCAGGAATAGCCATCACGCCTACCACAGCAGCAATCATCGCCTACGCGCACAAAAAAAGCTACCGTCGAGCCCAGAAACTCGTGAAGGTAGCCATGTTTGCAGGCCTCGTGGCCTTAATTGTCAGCTGCTAATTATACCTGGTCAAAGGTCCACTTGACATGGTCCATCATGAACTCATGGGCATCGAAAGCGAGACCGAACTGATCCTTGATTTTGCTTACGTCAAAGAGCATCGGGTCATCGCCCCAGCCAAGATCCGTTTCGACAATTCTGGACTTGGTTCCTGGCTTCAGGGAGAGCATCATTTCAGCGATTTCCTTCCAACTCATCCATACTTCACCTAAACCAAGAAAAATTTCTTCGTTCTTGTCGGACTCGATCAAGTTCATATAGAGTTTCGCCTGCTGGCTTGCGTGAATGAACTGCGTTCCATCGTTCTTTATAATATTAATATCGCGATTTTCCTTGACGGCTCGCGCCATATCAAAGAAACGTCGATCCGGCTGACTGCATCCATCCGGCCATGCGGGATTACCGAACGTATACCCCGGACGAATGATATTACGCTTCATCTTGACTTCGGGGAACTGAGTCCCATAACCATGAGTAAAACCAAGGACAAACGCTTCACCCGCGGCCTTGGTCGCTCCATAAAGGTCCATCGGAAGGTTGCTAGTCACCTCGCGCATCACAGGACGCATACGGCCCATTGCGGCAGTGCTACTCGTGTAAATAAACTTCTGACAACCCGCCCTGGCAGCAGACTCAAGCAAGTTTACCGTCGCACGCGTATCGTTCATCATCATGGCAGTCGGAGTTTCTCCCCAACCGAGAGCAATGTGGATACAGGCTTCGCATCCCTGGAGACCTTCTGCCATCAGTTCAAAATCCGTCAAAGCGCATTCAACGAATGTCACATTCGGCATGGACTTCAGGGTCGGAACCTTGTTCGGGTGACGAGTCGCAATAACAACTTCGTGTCCCTTTTCGAGAAGGGCCTTGACCACATAGTGACCAATAAAGCCTGTACCACCGGTAACAAATACACGCATATTAACACCTCTTTTTTTTTAGTAAAATACAAACCTTCTGGGAAGCGTGCAACTCTCCCCAACAAAAAAGAGATTACAAACGTGTACAATAATTGCGTTTTTTGCTAGCGAATACTTATTTTTCTGGACTTTCGGAATTGCGTTTTTCGAATTCTTTCTGTTTGCGCAGGATTTCTTCGCGAGCGAGTTCAGCCTTCGATTTCTGTTCTTCAAAAAGAGAATCCAGAACTGAAATTGTCTTTCCGCTTCCTTTCTCACGAGAATTGAAGAACAGGGCCAGCAAGAAAAAGACGGCTAAATAAGATGCGACAGCAGCAACCGCCGCAAGAATTTCCGATCCTGTAAACGCAACGACCTTGAGGTAGAGTACGATCGAAAGCGGTATTGCAAGCATGAAGATGAATGCCGGTAACTTTTCTTTCATGACTCTAAGATACAAAATTATCTGGGACCACTATGTTCCTTGACTTTCCAGGCGAGGTCCGCATCGGCCCTATCGGCATCGTACTTATAATCGGGCTCGTAACCACGAGCATCCCCCGCAAGTTCATTGGCCTCGACCGCATACCAGTTTTCAACCATATTCACAAATCCAACCGTCGAATCAACGGGTCCATCATCCGCAAACAGGCGATACAACGACACGGGACTATCGATATTGAACACATTCCTTTCGATGTAGCAATTTGCCGAGTCGGTACATTCGATACCGTAATTCGCCAAATCCATAAAGAAATTATTATATGCATGGATTCTTCCCGACCGAGCAAAGGCAGCCGAATGCCCCATGTTTGCAAAATAGTTATGATGCATCGTAAAGACTTGCCCCCTTTCGTCGAACAGTAACGGCTCCAGCCCAAACAGGATTCCTGTCTGCGCATTCTCGAAACGAGACCACGATACCGTCACATGATGCGAACCACGCTTGATGTCCAATTCAACCAGCGGATATTCCTCGAAAGTACAATGATCCACCCAAATATGGTGCGACTTGTTGTGAATTGAAAGCGCACGACGAGAACTCGTATCGAGAACCGTAATGGCGGGTTTCGTAAAGGTCAGATTTTCGAAGATAATGTTACTCGATTCATTCGTAAGAACTCCCATGCCAGTAATACGGACATCACGGCCACGACCATCAATTGTCTTGTCCGTTTTAAGGCGAAGCGGAGACTGCAAATTGTAGGTACCACTATGTTTAAAGAGAATCCACACCGGACCATCCTTTGACGCACATTCGCGCAAGGAGCCTGGCGCCACCACGGCCGTAGTTTCAAAGGAACCCGCAGAATCGATCTTCGTCGTGTCCTCGACTATTACGAAATCATCCGTCGTCGTCACCTCGCAAATTTCACCCTCAGCCTTAGTAATTTCACCCGAACTGTCGGTCACGCCTGCAGCTCCGAGAGTCCCTTCGGCATAGCCAGCTATTTCGGCCAAAAGCGCTTTATGATCATTCCAGTCAGCAGGATATGCGGTCGTATCGACATCGAGGTCCGTTGCGACCTTGCCGAGGGACTCCTCGTCTATACCACCGAGGAATACGTCATCGAGGAATACGGTATCCCCCTTCTGTACGCCAAAATCAATGCGACTCACGATAATTTTCGTAGCCTTGCCTTTCTTGGGCACCGCGTCGCCGTAAGGAGTCATATCGGCCACGGAAATCGCATAGCCCTGCCAAACCTTGGAAAGAGAAACTTCGTATTCAAGCCCGCTCTCGACAGAATCACCTTCCGACACGCCACCATAAGCAAGCGCAACGCGCAATGTGCCATTACCGCGCGCCGAGAACATGAGCGTATCCAAATCCGGGAGCTCATAACTGGTCTTGTAGCCTCCCAGTAAGAATCCGAGACGATTCGTGGTGCGAGCACAACCACCCGATGCACAGCCGTCACTTCCCGAATAGGTCTTCGTCAGAGACTCATCCCACAGAGGCATCAAGTTTTTTCCACCCACATCGAGTGTATACCACCAGCCATCTCCAAGAATCTTACCCGTCGCAGAAATGCCGCTGAACGACTCAAAGTTCTCGACAGCAAAGCCGCGCGCCTGGCCAAGACTCACCTCTGGAACAGCCTCACCCGCACTAGCTTGCAGCGTGACGGAGCCACGATTCGAACGACTTTCAATAAAAATCTCAAAATTTCCTGGAGGCAACGAATCAATTACGAAATGTCCTGAACTGTCAGGCGTTATAAAGCGTTCCAGACCAGCAATACGCACCACGGAAGGTCCCTGTCCAGCAGCGACATAGCCTTCAATCTTGGACAAATTTCCAAGAGAAAGCGTGTCGGAAACAAGAGTCTCGCTTCGTTCCAAATTTTTCACGAACACGGCTCCAGTCGCCAAGGAATCGTTCACATTACGGGCTTCCACCGTATACACGCCAGGATCCTTCGGCAATGCCACATAACCGTTTTCGTCCGTCTCGGTCCATTCCGCTTCGGTCAATCCATCGGGCAAATAGCCCACCGGAAGGGCTCGCACTCGCGTAAAGGCTGCAGGACTTCCATCCGCCATCTGCACCTGCAAGGCAATCGTCGATTCAGCCTCGGTACCACCAGCAACATCCTTCTTTTCGGAACAGCCCGAAAGGACAGCCGACAAGAAAGCCGCCGAACAGACCAGGTTCAATGTAGCCGACATAAAAATTCGCCTAGTCATTTTCGCCCTCCCCAGAAATTTCCGACTCACAAGCCTCTCCCGCATTTTCGTTCATTTCAAGTGCGCGAATGCGGCGCTTACGTCCCCGACGCTGCGGAGGAGGATAAGGATCCGAAAGCGGGAACAACTGCATACCCAACTGAAATACCCGATTCGGCTTGGCACACTGGCCCACCTTGGCAAGCACCTCGCGACGGAAACGGCGGACCATTTCCACCAGTTCCTTATAGGTATCTTCGTCGCAGGCAAAGGCCAGCGTCGAAAGATTGCGCTCTCCACGATTAAATCGGTCCATCGCATCCTGGGCGACACCGAGATTCTGCTGAATATACGAGTTCACCGCCGTGCTATAGGATTCGGAACCGCTCGAAATCAGGCCTTGCGTCTGCTCGTAAAAACCGGTTTTCTCATTCTTGCGGATCATCGAAAGCCGTTCCAGCAACGCGATTGAAGAACGTACCTGCGAAGCGGTTATCGGCGGACGCACCATGAGACCAAGCGCGGCATCGTCTCCAACATAGGGGTAAAATGTCACAAGTTCTCGAATAACGGCATGATACCAATGATCAAAATACTCGAACTGGTCCTTCGCTACATTTTCGACCTTGCATTCCTTGGTAGCTACGAGTTTTTCCAGATACTGGCGACTTTCGGAATGATTTTTTGCCTGGTTGAAGGCAACCATGTCAGCAAAATACGCCTTTTCACGATCATCATTGCAAAAGATATCGGCAAAGACCGAAATAAGACGACTTGTCAGATTGCGCTTACCCTGCAAAATTTTGTTAAACATCGACGCATCGAAACCAGCACGTTCAGCAATATAACGGTGACTGAAGCGCCAATCGCAACTATGGCGTTCTTCGTAGGCATCGCGCAAAAATTCACGATAATTCAAATATTCAAAAAGGTCTATCATTACTCTTTAAATATAGCAAAAAGTGTCCACATTTTAACCTTAAAAAAGTCTACATTCCAAGGAATTATCTCAAAGGTGATTTATCCCACGTTCAAGCGGAACAAATTACACCGAATACCTGACACTACCTAGAGAAATAACGCCCCTTAGACGGTTTCGACACGGATTTTCCCTGTTTCGGGACAACGCGTCCAAGACTATTGTACATACGTCCATCGCGTTTCTTCGAAACAGCCCGCCCCCGTTTAGCGATCAATGCCGGCGGATTGTCCGAAACATCATTTTCAACCTTGGCCGGCTTACATCCCGTGCGGTAGACGCCCTTGATGTCGAAGGCAATCATGTCGATATTCGGGCCGCCGTCTGCCGAAGCAGAAGCCAGTTTCACCTTAAAGTCAAGAGCATCCACCCACACGTCCTCGACGTAAGCGGTATCCCACTTGTCCCAGCTTCCGGTAGACTTGAATGTCACATCGTACTCACCATTATCGACAGTCAGCTTCATATCGCGATCCGTATTTCCCTGGAACGAATAGCGAATCATTACACGGGCGTTCGATGCAGACTGGTCCGAAGTCACATTGTAAGTAGCCGTGCTGTAGGCGGAGTTGTCAAAGTTAAAGAAGCCCTGCCCCGTAAAGCCTTCATGATTCGCCTCGGTCCAACCATCCCCCGCTTCGGGGCTAGCCATGTCTATCGGAGAAGGCCAGGCTTCGTCGGCAACACCCGTAAAACAGAGCGCCGTGTCAATAGAGGCCGAAGATTCCGGTCCCACGGAACTAGAAGACGTCGGATTGTCACCGGAGCCTTCTTCACCGTGCGAAGTCGGCTGACAGGCGGGACCACCGTCAAAGACAGCCGTATAGGTTGCCGCGCGGTAGAGGGTCTTTTTGCCGTAGTAGTTCGAATCGGCAGAAAGCTTATTGCAGTCGTCATCGTACCAGCCAACGAACTTCTTGCCAAAACTTCCGGGGCTTACATGCAAAGTAAGAGGAGCGCCGCCGGGAAGTTGCTGATTATGCGTAATGAGCCCCTTGCTGTTCGAAACATTCGCCTTGACCGTAAAGGCATAACGCGGCTTGAGGGCAGACACAAGCTGTGTCAAATTCGCCTTATTATCGGCAGAAATGTACGATTCGTTTTTCAGGGCGCTTTCAAGTTCCTCGGCAATCCACTGGCAATGCGCAATAGAGCCAGATTCCTGGAAGTGCGTCGTCCCATCGTTGGTGACACCATCCTTGTAATTCGGGTATTCTCCCTTCAGGAACATCTTGAACTGGTAGCGGGAAACATACGCAGGGTCCCAGCTTTTGCTGTAGGCATTGTAGGACTTTGCGTTCAGATTCACATAAACGGCGCCGTTTTTCTTGGCAAGTTCCTCCATCTTGCCGACAACGTTGTATTCAGTAAAGATATTGCGGCCATTCGCCCCCATGTTCATGTTCATCGGGGTCACATACACTAGAGTTGCGCCCGCACCCTTAGCCACATCAGCATACTGTTGCAACCAGTAGCCTAACGAATCAAACGGGACCTCACGGGGTTTACTTCCAAAATAGCGGTCATTATGGCCGAACTGCACCATCATGATATCGCCCTTCTGGAGATTCTTCTTCACTTCGTCCAGGCGGCCTTCCTGCACAAACGTCTTGGAACTGCGACCGCCGATAGCGTAGTTCACAACCTGGACGCGGGAACCGTCAAAGAAGCTCCCCAGAATCTGCCCCCAGCCCGTTTGCGGGTAGGCATTGTCCTTGTAGTTACAGACCGTAGAGTCGCCAATCACGTGAACCTTGAAACTCGTGGAATCGCTCACGGCAACGCCCGCGAACACGGCGGCGACGATGAAGTATTTAAACACTCCCTTCATATCTACCTCACCTTTGCGTAGTTGGCGACAAATTTAGCACTGCCCTTCTGAACAATCACTCGATACAGGCCATTTGCACGCACGAGATTTGCCAAATCGATTTCACCGAGGGCAATCTTATGGGCCACCAGTCGACCGCGCATATCAAAGATATCGACGCGGGCGTTTTCAGAACCATTCAATTTCAAAACGCTACCATTCAGCCGGGCAAATTCGGAATGCATCGCCTTTGGTGCAACAATTGCCGTCGATGTATCAGTCGAATCCTTGACGATGGGACATTCCTCGCCCACGCGGCACACACCGTCAATGCTGAAACCGAAGGCATCCAGGTTCGGAGCGCCATCGCTCGTAAGCGACATAATCTTGAGTTCAGCTTCACCTTGCGGGGCATCCATCACCACATAGGCTGTATCCCACTTGTCCCAGCCACCCGTCGGCGGCGCACTCACAAGGTAATCATGGTCCAAATAAGCGTTGAACATACGGTCCGACGATCCGCCGTTTGCATAGCGCACGGCAAGCGTCACGTAGCCTGCGCCGGGGAACTTAACCTTGTATGTGGCAAACGAAGCATTCGTATTATCCAGATTGTAATAGCCTTCGCCCGTAAAGCCAGTCCATTCGTTCTGAGTCCAGCCGATTCCAGCCGTATCCGGAGTGCTTGCATCAAAGAATTTCTTGATATCCTTGTCAATTTTCACCGTATCAAGCGTGCTGCCTTCAATCGGGGTAAACGGAACAAACGTCACATCGTCGAGGCTCTTCGGGGTTGTGGTCGGGAACGCGGTTAACGCAGCACCGTCGCCGGTATATTTCTGCGCCGTTCCACCTTCGTAAACCGCCGTGAACTGCGTCGAGGCGTTCCCCATCACAAACGTATGAATGTACGGAGACTTCACGTTTGAACGGCTCGGAGCACCAACCTTGTTGCCGTTGCCGTCGTACCAGCCCAAGAACTTCTTGCCATCCTTCGGGATGGTCTTGAGCATCACGGTCATGCCCTTCGGGTAATAGGCGTTGATCGAAGTCGCTTCTGCGGCACCTTCGGGGCTCACCTTGACACTCACCTGGTACATGGGCGCCATGTAGTCACCGAGCTTTTTCACGATCGGGTCCGTATGCGCACGCATCTGTTCGGTAATAATGCGCCCGAAAGCATTCGCACCGTTCATCTGCAAATGCACGGCGTCTGTCTGGTCGCTTCCCAAGTTGCTGTATTCAGACTTGGTCGCATAGTTGAAGACATACTGTTCCGCATAGCGTTCACCCACAGAAATCATGTAGTTCGCGACCATCTCGCTCATGTCGATAAACGGCACGTTGAGTTCTTCGGCAAGGCTCTTGTTCAGCGCCGGGTAGCCGCGGTAGCTGTTATGAATCTGCGTCGGGGAATCGTAATACTTACGACGAATCGGGCTCATGATAATCGGATAAGCGCCCTTTGCGCGGACATCGCTCACCATCTTCTTCATATTCGAAGCAAAGAATTCTTCAGTACTGTAGTTCACGTCATTGATACCGAACTGAATTACGACGTAATCGCCCGCCTGAAGTTTTTCGGCAATGCAATTACCGGCAGAACAGCCCTTCTTGAAGAACATGTCGTAATAGCCGACAGCGGTATTGCCCTTCTTGTCCTTGCCGCCGCCACCGAGCGACATACCGCCCTGACCGCGGTTCACCACCGCCGCCTTGGTCGGGTCAAACCAGAAATGAAAATCCTGGCCCTGTCCCTGCTTGGGATAGTAGCCTTCGTTCCAGTCCTGCATGGTGGAGTCACCACACATGTAGATGGTCACTGCCGACCATGTGAGCGGAGCGACGACCATCGATGCGATTACGGCAGATTGCCAGATTTTATTAAACATCTTCATAACCAAGACCCTAAATTGCCTAGCCCCAGTCCAACACTCGAAAGACCAGGGCTAGGCAGTGAGGTGTTTTATTGCTTCGCAAATTTCTTTGCGAAAATAGCCTTTCCGTTAAGTTTAACCTTCACCAAGTACATTCCCTTCGGGAGCAGTTCTTGGTCGAGTGCCATCGCTGTAGATCCCGCAGAAACATTCTTCGAGATGCCCAGGCGCATCGCACCGGACATGTCGTAGAAGTAAATTTCAGCAAGGCCTGCCTTCGGGGTGTACAACACACCCGTCGAGGGGTCGAACACCATTCCACGCACAGAAGCTGCAATAGGCTTTATCGTGGTCTGCTCGTCGACCTGGCCCGCATAGGCGCTCACGCCTTCGATATCGAAGTAGAACATATCCACGTTCGCGCCACCATCGGCCGTCGTCGACTTGAGCGTAATCGTATTGAGTCCCTTTGCCAAGTCAATCTTCACATCGGTCGTAAGCCAAGTCGTCCAGCCGCCGGTCGCATCCATAGAGACTGTCCCTACCTTGACTCCGTTCACCACGAGTTCCATGTCACGTGCGGCACTGCCACCGTTTGCAAAGCGGATGCTGATGGTGGTTGAAGCGGTATGTTCGGAATACAGGTTCCATGTCCCGTAGCTTGCGGTGGAATTGTCGAAGTTGAAGTATCCCTTCTCGACAAAGCCCGTATTGGTCGTCTCGGACCAGCCGATTCCCGCATCCGGCGTAGAAGCATCAACCTTGGAGGCCTCCTTCTTCGTCGCAACTTCTTCAGCATTTCCCGGATCGGCAACAGAGAGCACGCCCTTCGCAGATGCGGCATCGCCTTCGCCACCTTCGGTCACGACAGTGTAGGCAAATACGCCCGCTTCGGTCGGGGTTCCCGAAATGGTCACGGTCGAGCCCTCCACCTTCGCAGTCACGCCCTTCGGGAGTCCCGTCACCTTCACGCCGTCGCAGCCGATAAACTTGTAGCCGAAGCTCTCGATTGCATTTCCCAGCAGGATTCCCTGGTTTTCAAGCCCATCGCCCACCTTCGAAATAGAAGGAGCGAGGCCCGCGACACCTTCGGTGCCGAGCATGTAAATGTCGGGTTTCTTCAAGTTCTTCACCATGTCGGGCAGGTAGTAGCTCACGTGGGGCGGCTGGTTATAGGCAACATTCTGCCAGGCGACACTCACGCGGTATTGCGGGTCATGCATCAGCGTGTAGAGCCTGTGCGGAGTCGTCACGGGAGTCTGGAAAATCGTAATCGTCGAAGGATCCGTGCTGGAACGCGCAATGAATTCTTCGCGCCAGTCGCCGAACAGGTCGGCCACAATGCAGGGATTCGCCTTGGTATAGTTGTTCAGAGTCGAGTTATTCACTTCGTAGAAACTGAAATAGCGGTCGACGGTCTTCTTGCTGGAATTCCACTTTTCGATTTTTCCGCCACTGCCGCCGCTGCCCGTGGACTCCAGCAGTTCATCCTGCAAGTCACCGTCAAAGTAAATGCGGAAATTGACCGAAGGCTTCGTCTCATGCAAAAGAGTCCCCTTCACGGTACGCATTCCACCGCTGGTACCCGACCACATTTCGAAGCCGCGATTCGTGGAATCGACATCGGCAGCCATGCCACGGCCATTGTCCACATTTCCAGCCTGGGTCTGCGTCGTTCCCCAGATGACCTTGCCATCCTTGTCGCGGTATTCTTCACTATACGCATTCTGCTTTTCTTCGTGAACAT
>NZ_CALEFV010000318.1 GCF_937877005.1 uncultured Fibrobacter sp.
CGGCCGCGGCAAGTGTCGTATCCATATAGCCCATCAAGAAATTCACCGAGACGTCAGTGCCCCACGGCGCGGGCTTTTCAACCGCAAAGCGCACCGGGTCCATCTGCTTCACCTGAACTTGAGTCGTGTCCTTGTTGATTGCGATGTAGAATGTCTGCTCCAGCGAATCGAGCTTGGGCTTGTCGAAGTACACCACCAGCGAATCATCCGGGAACAGGGTCTTCGCCTTGGAATTCGTCCTCACGCCGGCCACCTTTGGCGGAAGCGTATCGCCTTCCATCTTTTTCCATTCCCACTCCACTTCGTTGCGGAGCGTATCGAGCGTACGGAACAGGGAATCCTTCGCCGCCGAGCAAATGAACTTGTAAAGCACTTCCTTTTTCGGCGCCGGATCAAAATAGAACTGCGGGCGATTGGTGCTTGCACCCAGATAAACCAGCTTCGGATAGAGTTTCTTACTTTCGGGGGATTCCAGGTAACAATTCGAAGTATCTGCAAAGGCGGAATCAAAGTACACGTTGCGAGTAAAGGTCGCCTCGAGCACGTTGGCGTAAGGCTGCGTCACCGAAGAAAGTTCGAGCTTGGTCGTGTCCATGTCGGCAATGGCAAGCCATAACGTATCCTTTGTCTCGGCAGTCAACTCCAAGTCACCCGTCCAAAGGCCCACCTGTTCTGTCGAAAGTTCGATTTTTTGGTTGCCGTTGCCATCCATAAAGGCGACAACGCGGTAATGGCCCGCCTTAAGCCCGGTAAGCGTAAAGTGGCCGGCGCTGTCCGCGCGCGTCAGGTACAGCGGCGGTTCCTTCAACAGCATCGGTTCCTTGCTCAGTTCCTTCGTAGTCGTGTCGCGGTACTTGTCCAGGTAATGCTTGGATTCTCGTTCCTCGCCCATCAAGAACAAACCGATACTCGGGTATTCCTTTTTGCGTGCCATCGCCTGGTCCACAAGCACGCGGCCCGAAAGCGTGAGCGAATCGATTATCGAACCCGTCGAGAACACCACATGGAACGGCTTTGACAAGGCGTTGCCATGCAAGTCCTTGATGCCGCCCGCAAAAGTCACGGAGTAAGTCGTTCCGGTATCGAGTACCGCACGCGACGTGAGCACAAGCGTCTTGCCACTCACCTCAAAGCGCAACTTCTTGTCAATCGGAGGTGAAATGGAGACTGCGCTACGCGGAACCGAAGCGTTAATCCATTCGTCAAATTCGAGCTTGATCATGAGCTCGTTAGGGTGATTCGTCGTATTCGGGGCCGGATAAACGCCCGCAATGCGCGGAGGCAGTTTATCTTCGGGGCCGCCACTAGGCGCCACCTGCGTTGCACACGACAAGAATACCGTCGTACACAAAGCAGCAAAAGCAGCGCCATATTTTTTCAACAACGAACGCATCAGTCAATCATCTGGATAATCTTGCCAAGACGGCCCCAACGGATTCTAAACGGCAGGCGCCACCAGGTAAACGGATTCTTCAAGGCGAAAGCTTCGTCGTCGTTTTCGAAC
>NZ_CALEFV010000319.1 GCF_937877005.1 uncultured Fibrobacter sp.
TGGGTGAACAACCGCCAGATCAACTACACCAACGTGTGCGTGTTGCACTGCAAGTTCTGCGCGTTCTCTAAAATCAAGAAGGACAGCCCCACCGCCTACGACTGGGACTACGACACCATTCGGGGGAAAGCTGCCGAAGCAATTGCGGGCGGCGCCCGAGAACTGCACATTGTAGGAGGCCTTCATCCGGACCACCCGTTCGATTACTACATCGAAATGCTCGCCAAGTTGCGCGTGGAATTTCCGAAAGTGAACCTGAAGGCGTTTACCGCTGTGGAAATCTGCCACTTTGCCAAAATTTCGGGACAGACTCCGCTGCAAATTATGAGCACGCTGAAAGAAGCAGGGCTTGATGCGCTCCCCGGTGGAGGTGCCGAAATCTTGGTGCAGAGCGTGCGCGACCAGATTTGCCCAGGCAAGGAAACCGGCGAAGAGTGGCTCGATGTCCACCGCGCAGCCCATAAGATCGGAATTCCGACAAACGCGACGATGCTGTTCGGTCATATCGAAAAGATTGAAGACCGAATCGCCCACATGAAGATGTTGCGCGACTTGCAGGACGAAGCACCGGGCTTTTTCGCGTTCATTCCGCTGGTGTACCATCCGGAACACAATGCACTGCATAAGATCGTTCCGAACATTACTAGCGAAGAAGATATTCTGCGGACGGTCGCAGTCGCAAGGCTTTTCCTCGACAACTTCCCGCACATTAAGGCGTACTGGATTCAGATGGGAATCGAAACCGCAATGAAGGCGCTCCACGCCGGCGCGTCGGATTTGGACGGGACGATTATCGAAGAAAAAATTACGCACGCCGCCGGCGCCACGGTTCCCGTGGGCATGAGCCCCGAGCGCATGAAGTCCTTGATTCTGAACGAGGGCTTGGAACCAGTCGAGAGAGACGCACTATACGAACGATTCTCTTAACGAGAATCGTTCTGAGACAAGGAGAGGCTCCGCCCCTCCTAACACCTTCCTTTTCCAAATGCAAATTCGATTTTCTTAACGAGAAAGCGACTGCATTCGCTGCACCGCATCCTTGAAGGTCGCGGGGTCTTGCAGCAAACTGATTACCACCCAGCCATCTTCGTCGAAGTCGAAGAAGAAGCCTGGCTGCACCAGCACATGCTTTTCACGCAGCAAACGGAGCGTGAGTTCCTCGTCGTCTTCGCCGAGGCGGACCACTGCATACCAGCCGCCCAGAACCTCGGGGCAGTACTTGGACGGGAAGGCTTCGCGGAGCGTCTGCCAGTTTGCGAGGAGGCGTTCCTTGACGCGGGCTTCGTAAGCAGCGGCCGCGCGCAACAGCGCCGTGCCGAGCGCCTGTGCCGGGGCGGACACACTCAGGTAGGCATCTTCTACAAATTCAAGCGCCGCGCGGATTTCTTCAAAGCGTTCACGGGGCGCGTAGAACGCCATCCAGCCGAGTTTGATCTGCGGGGAACCTACGGCCTTGCTTAAGCCATTCAGCCAGAAAATCGGGCACTTGGGACCGTCTTCGGGAAGGTTGATGAAGTCGCCGCCACCAGCATCCCATAGATTATTTGATTTTTCCTCAATGGATTGCTTCCCCCCTTCGGGGGTCGCAATGACGTATTGCCAAGTACGCTTTACTTTATCCGTAAGTGCATAATCGCCGAAGACTTCGTCGACCACAAGAATCATGTCGTTATCTTCGCAGAAACGGACCGCCGCATTCCATTCTTCGCGGGAAACGCAATGCCCGGTCGGGTTATGCGGGCTCACCAGCAGCAGAATTTTCGCTTTCTCAGGAGCAGCCAACAGGCTGTCGGTATCGAGAACGAAACGGAAGATGGATTGCTTCGCACTTTGTGCTCGCAATGACGTTTTAATCTTAGCAAACTGCAGAAAATACGGTGCACATTCCAGGTGTTCCAACTGCGCAAGCGTATCGAGCAGCGGATACCCCGGCATGGGCGTCAGAATCACGTCGCCCGGGTCACAGAAAGTCTTGAACAGCACCGAGTAAGCTTCGCTGGTGCTCGCCGTAAGGATTATCTGGCCCGCGGTAAAGTTCCCGCCACGTTCGCGGTAGTACTCCACCACCGCCTCGCGTGCCGACTTCCAACCCGCCGCATCCGGATTCCAGCAACCGAAATCCTTGCGTGCATTCTCCACCGCAGCGTCCATTTCTACCGGAAGCCCCGCCTTCACAGGCGAAGAAACCGTCATGTCGATAAACGAAAGACCACCCTCGGCAGCATCCTTTTTCGCGCACACCTTCGCGCGTTCCAGTTCAGCAAAGAACGGCGATGGAGACAGATCTTTAGGCAAGCGGGAAGAAAGCAATTAATTCCTCACGCAGCGCACGGAGAAGGCGTAAATTTTGTTATAGGTTCCCACATTCGTGTAATCATCAGAATAGGAAATATTCATTCGATAACCCATATATTCACTATAATCCGAGGAACTCCAGTAGAAGGCTTCCTGCCCTAAATAGTTGTAATTCACTTTGTCATTATCAAACTCATTGATATATCGCCCACCAGCGGGAATCGCTGAGAAGCCAAATTCGTCAGCACCATTGCGTCCTCTCCAACCAGCCTGAGATTTGAGATATTGCCCTGCAGCCGTCTGCCCACCAAATTTTGATTCCAATTCTTTCCATTCACCACTGCTAGGCAAATGCCAACCTTCGGGACAAACATCCTGCGCAGCATCCCAATTATAAAGACGCCCCAAGACCTTGCAATATGCAGCATCATCCCTAAAGCACCAACTTCCATTCGCAAGGCTAGGGGTCTTCGCACTATCGGCATAATTCAGGTTTTGAACCATCCACACCATTTTCCCGATTTTTCTCGTCTTATAGACTTGGCCATCACGAGAATCAACAAGCGAGTCATATTCGATGCTTGGATTGAGGTAAACATCTCTCGATACAACGTCAAGCCATTCATCCGCACCTTCCAAACTGGGAGCACACGTATTAAAAGGATTCTCGTAAGAGCAACTAGATACGGTATCTTTTTTAGAATCCATCAAGCAGCGGACAGGAAGAACGAGACTTTTACCATCTTCGATTAAGGAATACCAGCTTTTATCTCCATAGACCCGAAGATGATACGCCCCCTTTTCACCAGTTTCCGTAGATGTCCAGGCATACATTACAGCCCCTTCATTATCAAAAGAACCACCAGTTCCGCCTTTATAACCAGAAGGCAACGCCGAGAAGCCATATTCATCCGCTTCGTTTCCAACAGACCAACCGGTATGAGCTCGAAGTTCAGGAGCAACATTGCTGTTGGCGTTGCCATACACACCTACATTATCAAACAACCGGCTCCAGTCTTGCTTAGAAGGAATATGCCAACCTGTAGGACATAGTCCCTGTACACCAGACAGGGCACAGTAATTTCCATAGGCACAGTCCTTTCTATCTACAGCACCCCACCATACATAGTAGCGGCCATACTTGGCACAATCAGCATCTGCCGTATTGCAAAAGCCGCCATCTGTTTCGAAGTTTAAGTTCTGAGCCATCCACACCTGATCATTAATCTGAATGGTTCTATAAACCTGATTATCCCTTTCATCGAGAACTTCGCCGTAGTCCCCCTTCTTAAGCAAATCCTGATTCAGGTATTCGGTCGTTATGCACTTATACTTGGAGCAATCGTACGTTCCCGAAGGTTTAACCTTTGCAACGTCATAAACCACATTAGCTTCGGAAGAGTTCGAGGACAATTCTGAGCCGGAATCCGAAACACCGCTAGACAAAGACGATTCACGCGCCTCGGACGATTCCACAGATGACGACGATTCAATCTCTGTTGATTCTGCCGATGACGATGGCGACAAATCTGATTCTAGCGAAGACGAAAGAACCAAATCAGAACCGGTTGACGATGATGACAAATCGTATGTATCAGACGACTTCTCTGATGACGACGATTCAATCTCTACTGATTCTACCGATGACGAAGAATCGTCACCACATGCAGACAATACCGCACAGCACACCAGAACGAGACTAACCAAATATTTCATTACGACCTCCTAACAAAATTCCACGAATCTTAAAAACTCACTTCTTCCGGCGAAGAAGTCCCGCCAGTGCCACCGCAATCAGGATGCCCGCGGGGAGCACGACCGCGATGGTCAACAGGATGAGTTTCTGGAAATCGGAGAGGCCCTTGATAGATTTCTTGAAGTCCTTGAGCTTCGCGAGAAGACCGGGCTTTTTACCTGTCGCTGTCCCTTCTGCGCCTTCGGCAAGTTCCTCGGAGCCCGCAAAGGCTTCCATCTTCGGGAGCATCGCGAACAACTTCGACGCCGATTCCTTGACGGGCCCGACAAAGTTACCCGCATAGGTGCGGACCTTGTCGTAGCGTTTCTTGAACGGGCGTTTCAGTTGTTCGAGCATTGTCATTCTCCTATGGATTGCTTCGCTTCGCTCGCAATGACGTTCTACACCTTTTTGTACAAGAGGTTCACGCCACCGAAGAGGGCGCGCATATTGGCCTTGAGCGTATCGCTACTGACGCCGCGGCCTTCGACCTCGACATCGCCCGCCTTCAGGAGCATGCGGCTAAGCCCGCGGCCCGCCCACAGCTTGTCCTTTTCAGGCACCACAAGCTGGCGGTACTTCACGAGTTCCACCGGCATGCCGATTTCGCGCATGAGCATGAGGGCGGCCTCGATCGGGCCTTCTGCCGTAATGGACCTCACCAGCGGTTCGCCGTCCTTCTTGAAGTGGAAAATGAAGCGGTTCTCGTCGGGGATAACCTCGATGTTGTTGAACACCAGGCGGCCGTTCACGTTCACGCGCTGCTCGCGGAACACGTCCAGCACGCGCTCGGCGCTAAGTTCGCCTTCCTTTTCGCTGCAGGCCTTCAACACCGGCTGCAGTTCGGCGGCTTCGGCGAGTGTCATCTTGTAGCCGAACTTCGTAATAATCTCGTACACGGCGGTGCGGCCGCTCTGGCTCGTGAAGCTCAGGGCGTCGTTCTGGTGGCGGCCGATGATGGAGTAGTCGATTGGGCGGTAGGCGCCCTTCTTCATGTCCTTCGTCTTGGAGGCGCCATCCTGGTGGATGCCGCTACGGTGCACAATCGCTTCGGCGCCAATCAGCGGGGCGCGGCTGTAGATGTTGATGCCGGACCACTGGGAAATCAAGATGGCCGTTTCGTAAATGCGTTCCATGTGCAGGCCCGTATTTACGCCAGAATTGTGCAGCGCGACCGCGACTTCATAGAAGTTCGTGTTGCCGCAGCGTTCGCCCAGGCCGTTCAGCGCGACTTCCAGCTGGGTCGCGCCCACGAAGAAGCTTTCAACGGTGGCGGCAGTCGCCATCCCCAGGTCATTGTGGCAGTGCACCGAAATCGTGATATTCTTCGGCAAAGCTTCGTACACCTGCTTAATCTGATTCACATACAGGAACGGACGATAACGTTCCACCGTATTCGGCAGGTTGATGGTCGTCGCACCGGCTTCGACCACGGCCTTCAGCACGTCAATCACGAAATCCATGTTCTCGAGGCAGTCACCGAAATGCTCGGCGCTGAACTCCACATCGCCCTTATCGCCAACGAGCGACTTTGCAAACTTCACGCAATGCACAGCCTTTTCCTTCACCTGTTCGGGGGTCATGTGCAGCACGTGCTCCATCGAGAGCGGGCTTGTGGCGAGGAAGGTATGAATACGCGGATGCGGAGCGTACTGCACCGCTTCCCAGCAGCGCTGGATATCGCTTTCCACGCAGCGGGCCAGGCCCGAAACCACGATGCGCTTTGCGACTTCGTCGCCTTCTTCAGCCATCTTGGCGGTCAGCTGGGCAAGTTCCTTGCACGATTCAAAGTCCATCTCGCTCGAAGCCGGGAAACCGACTTCGGCACCCTGCACGCCGAGCTTCAAGAGTTGCAGGTACACGTCCTTTTTCTGGGCATTGTTCCAGGGCTTCGGAAGAGCCTGGTTACCGTCACGCAGGGTGACATCGTAAAAGAAAGGTTGTCTTGCATTCATGTTGTCGTTCATCTTTTATCTCCTTGCCTCTCCAATAAAGCGGCAAGCTCATTTTCGTTCAAAAATAGAAATTTGACTCAAAAACGAAAGCCCGCGTCCTTATTGGAGCGGGCCTTATGGTTTAAATCCTTGGGTTAAAACTCTAATATCGTCTTGATCCTAAGCTCTAAAACTGGCACGCGCTCCTGCGCATCCTTAGTAGTAGAAGTCGAAGGTTCAAAATCTTTTTCATGCATTTAAATTTAATAATGTTTTTTTCTTTTGGCAATATTTTTATTTTTTCCGCAATGATTCTCCTTGTCGCCGAAAAGCCTTCCGTTGCAAACCAACATTACCGTCCCATGCTGGAGCGGCTCGAAGGAGAGAAATTCACCCAAGGTGACGGCTGCCTAATCGGCAAGAACCACTGCATCACTTGGTGCGTGGGCCACCTAATTACGCTCGCGCCACTCGACGCCTATCCCGGATTCGAAGGTGGTTGGCGCCTTTCAAACCTGCCACTTTTGCCCGAAAAATTCAAGCTTATGGAAATCGAGAGCACAAGGAAGCAGCTGAATGTGGTGCGACAGATGATGGAGCAGGCCGATGTGCTCGTAAACGGAGCCGATGCCGGACGCGAAGGAAACTTAATTTTTGACCTAGTGCTTGACTACACACCCAGTTTCAAGCAAAAAATCATCAAGCGGCTTTGGGTAAACAGCTATGTGGCCAAGGATCTCGATAAAGCCTGGAAAAATCTGGAAGACGCAACACAAAGGCTGAACCTGAGCTATGCCGCAAGGCTGCGACAACGCGCCGACTGGATGGTCGGACTAAACGCAACGCGCGCCTACACGCTTACCGCCGGGCGAGGCAAAATGATATCGGTGGGGCGCGTGCAGACACCGACCCTCAATCTAATCGTAGAACGCGACCGTATCGTAGAACAATTCAAGGAGCTCTATTATTA
This sequence comes from uncultured Fibrobacter sp., assembly GCF_937877005.1. Classification (GTDB taxonomy): domain Bacteria; phylum Fibrobacterota; class Fibrobacteria; order Fibrobacterales; family Fibrobacteraceae; genus Fibrobacter. The sequence continues at coordinate 6,935 of NZ_CALEFV010000319.1, forward strand.
CAGCGTCGTCGGCACCTGGAAAGGCTACGCATCCCAGCTACTATCAGAAGACAAGGTTGCCGTATTCGAAAAAGAAGCTCAAGCGAAAGCCATAGTCGAACGAAGCAATCCACCGACCGAGGCTACGATTAGCAAGATCGACACACAACAAAAGAAGCAGTTTCCACAAAAGCCCTTCGACTTAACGGAATTACAGAAAGAAGGCAACAAGCGTTTCAAGTTTAGCGCCCAGCTAGTGCTCGACTGCGCTCAAAACCTTTACGAAAAGAAACTGCTCACCTATCCGCGAACCGATTCTCAGTATCTACCCGACACCATGAAGCAGGAAGCGTACATACTCGCACGACGACTCGCAACGCCCGTGCAGCAGAAGCTTTTCCGCGAAAAGGAAGACAATTTTGTCTTTATCAACTCAAGCAAGGTGACCGACCACTTCGCCATCATCCCTACAGGCGAGACTCCCCACGACCTTCCCGAGATGGAGCAGAAAATTTACGATCTCGTAAAGGAACGCTTTGTGCAAGCATGGCTCACCCCCTACATCTGGAGCGAAATGGAAGTGGTCCTCGAGGCACGCGACAACGGACGAGAGAGCGCAGACCTGTTCCGACTCAAGCTCAAGAGAAACGAGAATATGGGTTTCCGCGCACTGATCAAGGAAACCAAGTCAAAGGGCAAGAAGAAGGGAGACACCACCACCGACAACAAGGACGATGGCAGCAAGGGAGACAACGACGATATTACAAACCTGGTCGAGACCTTCCCCGAATGGAGCATTGGCGATAGAGCCTCCTTTGACAGCGTAGAGTTGCAAAAGAAAAAGAAAAGCAAGCCCAAGTACTACACCGAAGCAACGCTCCTTGCCGCAATGAAGACGGCCGGAAAGCAAATCGAGAACGAAGAACTCGCCGAAGCAATGAAAGACCGTGGACTCGGAACCCCGGCAACCCAGGCGGGCATTATCGAAACCCTCAAGAAACGCGGATTTATAGAAGCGCAGAAAAACTATCTCGTAAGCACTCCCCGTGGCCGTGAAGTCATAGAGCTCATGGATGAAAAGGTGAAGTCCCCCGAAATGACCGGAGAATGGGAATACAGGCTATCGCAGGTCGAAAAAGGGACTCTCACGCCAGTTCAATTCCGCGACGGCATCGTAGAATATGTCAAGCAGCTCTTTGATGAGCTCCGCGCCAAATACGGTTGCCAATTTGAACGAGAAAATGTGACCGAGGCCCTTCCCTGCCCCAAATGCGGACAACCGATGGAAATCGCCCCCTGGGGATACTCCTGCAAGAATGAAAACTGCGCCTTCAGGATAGGACACACCATCGCCGGCAAGATGCTCAGCCATGCCGAAATGAAGGCGCTCCTCGAAGGAGGATCCATCGGCCCCATAAGCGGATTCAAAAGCAAGAAAGGAACCGAGTTTTCCGCAAAACTTTCACTCGATAAGGAATTCAACATTAATTTTGAATTCGAAAGCGACGGCAAATTTCACGGACAGAAGACCGATTACAAGTGTCCTCTCTGCGGTTCGATCCTTGAAGAAAACAAGAACGCCCTTTTCTGTACATCCAGCTCTGAAGACTGTGATTGCAAATTCACTCTCTTCAAAACCATCGCGGGACATACGCTGACCGTAAAGGAAATTGAAGAACTCTTCACGAATGGTCGCACTCCGCTGATCCAGGACTTCAAGAGCAAGAAAGGAACCGAGTTCACAGCATGCCTCAAATGGGGTGACGGCGACAACAAGGGACATGCCGTTTTTGAATTCCTGCAACGGGACCTTCCCTGCCCCTTATGCGGAGATCATCTGCGTTTCCGCAGCGGCTCATCAAATCCGAACACCGATGAAACGACGCACGCAGCCTACGTATGCATGAATCCTCAATGCGGCTATGGGATTCCGCAAGTTTTCTACCAGCGAAAATTTTCCGACACCGAAGTCGAAAGCCTTTTACGGAATAAGTTCACACCCGTCCTAGAGCCCTTCAAGAAAAACGACACTACCTTCCGTGCCGCCCTCGAAATGAAAGAAAACGGCAGAATTGCATTCAACAAGCTCACCGTCGAAGTCATTCAAAAAGACTAACGAACCTATCCCTTGTACCCCTTGGGATTGTTCTTCTGCCAGTTCCAGGCATCGCGGCACATCTCGTCAATCCCGAATTGGGCTTTCCAGCCGAGTTCACGATAGGCCTTTTCCGGATTGCAGTAGCAGGTAGCGATATCACCCGCACGACGCGGCTTGATACTATAAGGAACCTTTACCCCGTTCACCCGTTCAAACGCTTTGACAACATCCAAGACGGAATAGCCATGACCCGTACCCAGATTATATATGGCTAGTCCACACTTGCGTTCAATAGCCTGCAGGGCACTCACGTGCCCCGAAGCAAGGTCGCATACATGGATATAGTCTCGAACACCCGTACCATCAGGAGTATCGTAGTCGTCACCAAAAACACCGAGTTCCTTGCGGATACCTACCGCCGTCTGCGAGATATAGGGCATCAAGTTATTAGGAATCCCATTCGGATCTTCGCCAATGAGTCCACTCGGATGAGCCCCGATGGGATTAAAGTAACGCAACAGGACCACATTCCATTCCGGATCGGACTTCTGCAGATCAATCAAAACCTGTTCCAACATCGACTTGGTCTGGCCATAAGGATTCGTAATTTCGCCCTTGGGACACTTTTCGGTAATGGGAATCTCAGCAGGATTTCCGTACACCGTGGCCGACGACGAGAAGATAATGTTCTTGACGCCATGTTTCCGCATCACATTCAAGAGAACGAATGTCGCATTCATGTTATTCTCGTAATATTCCAAGGGCATCGCGACCGACTCGCCGACCGCCTTGAGTCCCGCAAAATGAATGCAGGCGTCAAAGCGATTTTGGGAGAATAACGAGTCCATCGCAGAAGCATCGCGAACATCCGCCTTGACGAAGGGAATTTCGCGACCGACAATCCTGGAAACCCGACGCAGGGATTCTTCGCAAGAATTAACCAGGTTATCTACGGCCACAACAGAGTGACCAGCCTTGTATAGTTCAATAATCGTGTGGCTAGCGATGTAACCCGCTCCGCCCATAACGGCAATATTCATAAAATGGTCCTATAATTGACCCTAAAATAGAAAAAAACATTAAAAGAAAGCGCTAAACCTCCAGCCGTTCACCGATAACGATGCTAAGATACGCCACAGCTGAAGCTGCAGCGGCAAGAGCACTCTCCGAACCAATGAACATGCCGGCAAAAATAGCCGGAGTCAACAACAGAAGCACTGCAAATACGAAATTATTGTGAGCAACGCTAAAACGATTCATAATTTACCTCTCTTTTTATGCAAACAAATATACCTTAAAAACAGTGACAATAATTGTCATTTTGCAATCAAATAAAAAAGCGGGACTCGCCCGCCGTACTTTTAAATAAACCTTCTTTTTAGCCAAATATCTTATTATACAATTCCGGGGCAAACTTCTGGAAATACCCCTGAATCAAGATAATCGCAATCACAACGGGAATCACCCACTTGACATAGAAGCGAACTATCTTGTAGGTCGGAATCTTGAAGCCCTTGCCCGTATTGACTTCGGCATAGAACTTTTCTTCGCCCCAGCCACGCTTGTAGCAACAGAACACAATGAACAGGAGCGATCCCAACGGAAGGAGCGTATTAGAGACCAGGAAATCTTCCAAATCCAGCACGCAGCTGCCTTCGCCAAACGGCTGGAAGCCCGAAAGCAGATTGAAACCGAGTGCACACGGGAGCGACAGCAGCACAATCAGCACCGCATTCACCCACACGACTTGCTTTCGGTCAAAGCGACGGGCATCACGCCAGAAGGTGGTAATGTTCTCGAACACGGCCACCACGGTCGAAAGCGCCGCAAAAGAAAGGAACAGGAAAAAAGCTGCTCCGCAAAGTCTACCCGCAGGCATCTGCGAGAACACGTTCGGAAGCGTCACAAAAATCAAGCCCGGTCCAGCATTCGGTTCAAGTCCAAAGGCAAAGCAGCTCGGGATGATGATAAGCCCCGCAAGCAAGGCAACGCCAGTATCCAACGCGCAAATGTTTGCAGCCTCTTTTGCAATCGAGTGATTTTTCTTGATATAGCTACCAAAAATGGTCATGGCACCAATGCCAAGGCTCAGCGTAAAGAAGCTTTGTCCCAACGCAGCAAAGAGAGATTCCCCGATGCCATTTTTCACAAGGTTATTGAAGTTGGGCAACAGATAAAAGCGCAGGCCTTCGTCGGCACCGGGAAGCGTCACGGCGCGAATCGCAAGCAAAATCATAATGACGAATAACGACGACATCATCCACTTGGTGATGCGCTCGACGCCCTTCTGAAGGCCCAGCGAAACAATGCCAAAACCAATAACGGTCGTCGCAATCATCCAACCCACCTGCGTCGCGGGGCTGGCCAAAGTCTCCCCAAACATGGCGCCCACCTGCGCAGGCGTCACATTCTGGAAATCTCCCACCACCATGCGGTAGAAATAGTAAAGCATCCAGCCGCAGACCGTGGTATAGAACATCATGAGCAGATAGTTACCTGCAATCATTGGCCACTTGGCCAAATGCCATTTGGTTTTCTTTGGTTCTAGGCGTTCAAAGGCTCGGCCGACGCTTCGCTGCGTGGCTCGGCCCACCGCAAATTCAGCCATCAGAATCGGAAGCCCGAACACGAGCAAGAAGAACAGGTAGATGACCACAAAGGCGGCACCACCGTACTGACCGGTAATAAAAGGAAAACGCCACACGTTACCCAGGCCAATGGCACAGCCCGCCGATATGAGGATAAAACCTAAACGGGACGCAAAAGATTCACGATTGCTATTCATGGCTAAAAATATAGATAGGCAACAGCCTTCAGGTAGTGGGATTCGGCAAAAAATTCTATCTTTGGCGACGAAAAAGGAATAAAATGAGCGAGAACTACAAGTACGGTTTTGTAACAGATATCGAGAACGAGGCCTTCGAGAAAGGTCTGAACGAAGATGTTATCCGCAGAGCGTCGAAGCTCCGCGGCGAACCGCAGTTCATGCTGGATTTTCGCCTGAAGGCCTACGAGAAGCTCAAGACCATGGAGCAGCCCAACTGGGGCGAGTTGCATTTTGCACCGGTGGACCTGCAGGACATCGTCTACTACTCCGCCCCGAAGACCAAGAAAAGCCACGAAAAGATTGAAGACGTGGACCCTGAGCTTTTGGCCACCTTCGAAAAGCTGGGCATTCCGCTGGACGAACAGAAGCGTCTGGCCAACGTGGCCGTAGACGCGGTCTTTGACTCGGTGAGCATATACACCAGCCACAAGCGCAAGCTCATGGAAATGGGCATTTTGTTCTGCAGCATTAGCGACGCCATCAAGGAATACCCCGAACTCATCGAGGAATACCTGGGCTCCGTGGTGCCCGCAGGCGACAACTACTTTGCAGCACTCAACAGCGCCGTCTTTGGTGACGGAAGCTTCGTCTACATTCCGCCTGGAGTCAAGTGCCCCATGGACCTTTCCACCTACTTCCGCATCAACAACAAGGAAGCAGGCCAGTTCGAACGCACCTTGATTATCGCCGACGAAGGCGCCAGCGTAAGCTACCTCGAAGGCTGCACCGCGCCGGAATTCAGCAGCAAACAACTGCACAGTGCGATTGTAGAACTTGTGGCGAAGGACAACGCAAGCATCAAGTATTCCACCGTGCAGAACTGGTACGCGGGCGACCGCGAGACGGGAGCCGGCGGCGTGTACAACTTTGTCACGAAGCGCGGCAAGTGCGCCGGCAAGAACAGCCGCATCAGCTGGACGCAGGTCGAAACAGGTTCCGCCATCACGTGGAAGTACCCGAGCTGCGTGCTTCTGGGCGACAACTCCGTCGGAGAATTCTACAGCGTGGCCCTCACCAACGGGCACATGCAGGCCGATACCGGCACCAAGATGATTCACATCGGCAAGAACACCAAGAGCACCATCATTTCGAAGGGTATCAGCGCGGACTATTCCAGCAACGCCTACCGCGGCGAAGTGAGCATCCGCAAGTCCGCTACAGGCGCCCGCAACTACACCCAGTGCGACAGCATGCTCGTAGGTGACAAGAGTGCCGCACACACGTTCCCCTATATCACTGTCGCAAACGCAAGCTCCACCACCGAACACGAGGCGACGACCAGCCGCATCAGCGAAGACCAGCTTTTCTACTTCGAAAGCCGCGGCATCAAGCGCGAAGACGCCATTCAGGCGATGGTGGGCGGATTCTGCAAAGATGTATTTAAAGAGCTCCCGGGCGAATTCGCCACGGAAGCCCGTCAGTTACTGACACTCAAGCTCGAACATTCTGTAGGTTAGCGGCAATCTATCGAGCCACGACCTGCTTGCGGATTTTTTCCGTAAGTTCGCGGCCACCGAGCTGCGCAATGCATTCAAACGCAAATTCTTCGGCAGTGCCTGCGCCACGGCTCGTGACAACGTGACCATCTACGACCACGCGGTCTTCGACGAACTTTTTACAGACAAGTTCACTTTCGCAGCCCGGGAAACAAGTCGCAGTCTTATCGGCAAGGATTCCCGCCTTGCTGAGCACCAGCGGAGCCGCGCAAATCGCAAAAATCCACTTGCCTTTGTCGTTGAATTCGTGAATAACTTTTTCCACTTCGGCAGAGGCCTTCAGATTCTTGACGCCAATGCCGCCACCGGGCAAAAGAATGCCGTCAAAAGCGGCTGTATCGGCACCCGAAAGAGCAAAGTCGGTCGCAATCGCAAGGCCATGGCCCCCCACCACTTCGGTGTTACCCGAAACAGATGCCAAAGCGACATCAATACCGGCACGCTGCAAATAGTCAAACGGGGTCACAAACTCAGTTTCTTCGAAACCATCAGCCATCAAGAAAAGTATTTGCATATTAAACCTCTTTTTTTACGAAATCTAATTAAAAATCAATAGATCCTTCGACTCCGAACCTATGGTTCTCCGCTCAGGATGACATAACACCAACTTTCTCTCGTCTTTCGTCTTTCGTCTCTCGTCTAATATTCTATCTTTGGGCCATGAATTTCAAGGACCGCATTATCCGCGCTACGGGCAAGAAGACGCCCTTCCGCCTGATTGTCGTCGACTTGACCGCGACGATGAACGAAATCGGCAAAAAGCATAACGCACAGGGTTTCGCCCTCAAGCTCCTCGCCGAAAACTCCATCGCAAGCATTTTCTTGAGCGCCTCGCTCAAGTTCCCGGGCACCGTGAGCTTTACTACCCGTTTTTCGGGCGAAATCACGCTGGTGCAGTCGGACTCCACGCCGCAGGGCCTGGTGCGCGCCATGATTCCGCAGCCGGAACTCCAGGCGGTTGGCGGTAACGAACCCGCCCTGATTCCGCAGAGCGTCCGCGTCGTCAAGCTGAACGAACAGGGTAAGCGCGTCCACGAAAGCATTATCGAGGCTCCCGCCGTATCGATGGGCCAGAACCTCGCCACCTACCTTTTGCAGTCCGAACAGATCCGCTCGGCCGTGGGCATCGAAGCCGCCTTCAACAAAGAAGACCCGAGCAAGCTCGACTACGCCGCCGGTTTCTACATCGAAGCCTTCCCCGACCTCGAAGACAAGGACATTAACCTGATCGAAGTCATCATCCAGAACTTGCCGAAGTTCTGCGACATGAACACGCCCGAAGGCTTTGACCTCGACGAACTGTTGGACCAGCTGCGCGGCCCCTACGAAATAGACATCGTCAAAGAAATCGACCCCAAGGCTTACTGTCCCTGCAGCCGCGAACGCACCGTGGCAACGCTCGCCACGCTCCCGCTCAAGGACTTGCAGGACCTCGAAAAAGAAGGCAAGGACCTCGAAGTGATTTGCGACTTCTGCCGCACCCCGTACCAGATTACGCTTGCGGATTTGCGCTCCATCATCAACGAACGAAAGAAATAGCCCTATGTTTACCAAGCAATGTGTCGTTACCCTGGACCTTGAAGGTGTCCTCGCCCCTGAAATCTGGATCGCCGTCGCCGAAAAGACCGGCATTAAGGACTTGCGACTCACCACCCGTGACATTCCCGACTACGACGTGCTCATGAAGGGCCGCATCAAGATTCTCGAACGCGAAAACATCAAGCTTTCGGACATCCAGAACGTGATTGCAAACCTCGGACTTCTCGACGGTGCCCGCGACTTTATGGACAAACTCCGCGACGAAGCCCAGGTGATTATTCTTTCAGACACGTTCCAGGAATTCGCCTACCCCATCATGAAGAATCTCGGATTCCCGACTATCTTCTGCCACAACCTGGAAGTCGAAAACGACATGATCAAGGGTTACCACCTGCGACTCACCGACCAGAAGACGAAGGTCGTAAAGCACCTGCAGGATCTGAACTTCAAGGTGTTCGCTTCGGGAGACTCCTTCAACGACACGGGCATGCTCAAGCAGGCCGACAAGGGCTGCTTCTTCTGCGCCCCGGACTCTATCGTTGCCCAGTTCCCGCAGCTGGATTCCACCAAGACCTACGCCGAACTCCTGGAAAAGTTCCACCAGTTCCAGGCAACGCTGTAATTAGTATAAAGAAAAAGGGGGAAGCATCCCCCTCGCTTTAGCCACTGCTCAGCCTGCTCCGCTCGCGGACAAATTACGGCCTTCGGCCTTTACTGTCCGCTTAGCGGCCAGGCTTTCGCGGTGTCTACCGCTACCCCCACTGCGGGGACACCCCGCAACGCCCCAAAAATCAACTTACTGTTGCGGAATCCATTTAAACTCAATTTCACTAATATTGTTTTCATCAGATTCATAATCAAATAGATAAGACAACGAATAAGACTGATTTTCGTATACCACAGAACAAGCCACATTTTCTCTTACTCCTGCAGGACCTGTAACGGAGCAAGTCCATCCATCGGCTTCTAAATTCATTCGCAACGAACGAGATGATGTTTCAAACACATCAAACGATTTTGCATAGACATAACCATTCTCATTGATTTCTTTACAAACATCATGCCCTTCAAACAAACTTGCAGGTAAAAGAACAGGACAACTCGTTGTTACATAATAAGACATCATATCTTTCTTTGAAGAAAAATTTCCAACAAAAATTCCCATATTGTAGGAAAACAACAAAGTATCATTAAATGCCACAGAAGTATTAGGGTCTAATTTTTTCCTTACATAGCGATAGGATTCCTGAACAAGCTCTTCTTTTTGAAACCCCGCCGCAATCAGCAATGTATCAAACTTCTGCAATTCATCCAAAGCAATCTGTTGACTCACTTCGCATCCATCGCCAAAGGTCGGCTGCCAAGCGAGAGAAGAAGCAGGAAGTTTCTGGATAGCCAAATCACATTTCGAAGCATTTGAAGCTTGCGAATTATCAAAAGGATCATTCGGATTCTGTGGCAAATTTGCACAAGATGCATCTGCACAAGGCTGCGTCGCTCCCCCGCCGGAACTGGATGATTCGGAGCAAGCGGTCATGGCAACCACCGCCGCGCAAAAACCAAAGGCAATCAGGCCTTTAGAGAAGGAAGGAAGGACTTTTTCATAAAATTCTCCTATCGATCATGAGTCCGTATGCCAATATAACTAAAAGGCGAGCTTATCGGCAAATTATTTCTTTGCGCAAGGGAAAAACATATCGAAATCCCGTTGAATTCGTTCCCCCGTGGACCTATAGAAATTATCCCCAAGGTAGTAGTCGCAGACGGTTTCCCTCATTCGAGTGAATTCCTTGAGGCTGTGCTTGCCTCGCTGAGCCTCAATCGTAAGGTCAATTAGCTCCAGAGCCCTAAAAACAGCCCTTTCAACCTGGTTCTGGTTTCCTTTTGCCTTCCAACGGTTCGCACGCGAGATTTCACTGCCAATATTCAGCATCTGCATCGACAACGGCATTTCGGCCCATCGCCCCGCCGCAAGTTCCTTGTGTTGAGCGTTCTCTACTTGCATAAGGAATTGATTATATCCTTAATTTTTTCCTGAATGATAGGATCTTCGACGCCGCGGCTACGATTCCCCTGATTAGGACGAATATTGATTAATGAATCAAATTCAAGGAAGTCATCCCCATCCATTTCTGGATAAAGGTTGAAGCCCCAAAGATTCTCTTGTTTGGACCCTTCCTGTAAAAGAAGAGTTTCCAAGTCGGCATGCATTTCTGCATCCAAAGCAATTTTTCCTTCGGCAACATCGACGACACCCTTGACCATATCGCCAAAGTAATGCGTCTGCAATTCCAACAGAATTTTCTTGTCAAACGGTTCAGAATAGATTACCATACAACACAATTATAACAATATAGTGTTTCAGCAACACCCATTTTGCACGCTTTTTTCAGCGAATCAATGCATTTTTTGATTTTTTTCTTTTTACAAAAGGCACCGAGGTTCCATTTTTTCCCACCTTTGACAAAAGTATCGTTTTTTTTACATTACGCCATAAAAAAGGCTATTTATGCGCTATTTTCTTTTCCTACTGTTCCTTGTCCCAACAGTCCACGCCATCACCTGCACAGAAGGACTGCTGATGTATTATAAAGATTGGTATGGGCTTTATTTAGGAGGAACAGACGCTTTCCTTGATAGCATTCTTTTCACTTACGACGGAGAATTTTTTCGTTCCGAGAAAATTCTAAGAGAAAAAGATTACGTAAGATCAGTAGTTAAATCGAATGAAGACGGAATAACCCAGACCGATACGACGATTCAGTTTTATCTAGTAGACGATTTAACTACTCTCTCCGACCGCAGCATTGCCTCTAAAAAAATTTTAGGCGACACGGTATTTATCGAAGCACTCATAAGTGAAACTCTAACCAAGGAATCCTCTATAGTAGGATCAAGAACAACTAGGGATTCTTCAAAAATTTATAAAGACCGTGTTGTTCTTAATTATTCAGAATTCTCACAAAAAGAGGGTGAAGATAACTTTTACCTAGGTCACACTGAAGTATCATTAAAAAACGATACCTTGTTCATACTGCATCTTGGATCAGAAGACGGCGCACCGATGGATACTGCCAGTTTTGAAATCTATGTTGCCGACCCAAATGACAGCCATATTTGCCACGAATTCTACCGAGTTCATGATTGCGAAGATGGTTGCACAGATAACAACGGGAATCCAATAAAAGATGGAGACATTGTACAGTCATACGACCACACCATTACAGAAAATTCAAACGGCTTCATGATAGAAGAAATCCGACACAACGGAACGAACCAATACTTCATGATTTATTCCGATGGGACAACAACATCCATAGCAAAGCGGCCGCACGCAAAGATGAACAGACTCCGCCGCACCCTCTACTTTGACACCAAGGGACGGAAGCACCAGAAAATCGTTCCCTACAGGGTATTTTTCTAAGCCGTAATCGTCCGTACCGTCTTCGTAGCGCTCCTTGTCGCTCCAGGTATTCGTAGCCTTGAGAATCTTCCCTGCCGTGGCAGAGTCTCCGACAAATTCAATCAAAGTATTCCATTCCGTCTGGCTTGGCAAGCGCCAGCCGACGGACGGGGCACACTTTTTGCATCTTGTACCTATAAATCACTCGTCAACAGCACTTTTATATGTACAATTCGAACAAGTTATCACATAAATTTTTTCGATTCCAACAATACCTATAAAACTAACATCACCCCCCATTTTTATAGGTACAAGCCTCCAAAATACCCCTTTAAAAAACAGGTCTAACATACATCGCCCATTCCACTTTATATATTTACACACAATACAAACGAAGGAGAACTTATGAAGCTCTATACAACAGACTTTATCACCGGCAAGGAAATCGAAACGCTCCAAATGGTACGCGGAAGCGTGGTCTTCAGCAAGAACGTGGTGCGCGACGTGTTCGCCGGACTCAAGACACTTGTGGGTGGAGAAATCGCCGGTTACACCGAGATGCTAAACGACGCCCGCAACATCGCCATTGAACGTATGGAAAACCAGGCCGGAATCATCGGTGCAGACGCTATCGTGAACGTGCGCTTCGCCACCGCCTCGGTAATGGCTGGTTCCGCCGAAATTATCGCCTACGGAACGGCAGTAAAGTTCAAGTAATCTTCAAGCGACCTCTAGACAATGCCTGAAAACCTCGAAAAACGCCTCAAGCGACAGATTCACGGGAAGCACCACCGCTTCACCGTCATTGTACCGCTTGGCTTTGAGGCCACCCTGGTCAAGGAACTCCGGCAAATCGGAATCATCGTCGAAAACGACTCCTTCGATACCACCGATGGAAAGGTCTCCTTCACTGCAAAGATTACCGAGGCCTGGAAAACCGTAGCCCTCAGCCGCATCGCCAACCGAGTGCTCATGGACATTGCCTCCTTCAAGGCCGAAAACTTCCGCGAGCTAGAAAAGAAAGTCGCCGAAATTCCCTGGGAACTTTACCTTCCTTGTCATCCTGAGCGAAGCAACACTAGTTGCGAAGTCGAAGGATCTGTAAGCATACATGTCACCTGCAAGCACTCCCGGCTCTACCACAGCGACGCCATCGCCGAACGGTTTTACAAAATATTTAACGGGGGAAGTACTGAAACCGTAATGCAGCACCTCTATATCAACCTTATTGACGACCGCTGTACCGTTAGCCTGGATCTAGCGGGCGAAGAGCTCTACAAGCGCGGTCATGAGCGTTTCGTCGCAGAAGCTCCCCTCAAGGAAACCATCGCCGCAGCGATGCTCTTTGAGGCAGGCTACTTTACCTCCTCGCGAGCCGTTCTTCTTGATCCTATGGCAGGTAGCGGAACCTTCAGCCTAGAGGCCGCCTACATGACAAGCGGGCTCATTCCAGGAAAATGCCGCGACTTTGCACTTAAGCATCAGCCCGCCTTCAAGGATGCGACCTGGAATTTCATTCTAAAAAACGCGAAACCGGCAAGTAAGGAACTAAACAACAGCAAAGTCCAAATTTTGACCAGCGACATTTCGGATCGCGCAATCAACATCATCAGGCACAATATCGAAAGTACTCCCCTTGCAAAAACAGCTCCAGACCTTATCAAGCTGCAGAAACGGGACTTCTTCAGCTATACCCCCGAAGAAATTGCCCGTATACGCCAGGACAGATTTCCCATTCTGGTTCTCAACCCGCCCTACGGCAAGCGCCTGGATGCCGACGCTCCGAAGCTATATGCCGAAATTGGCCGAAAATTGAAGGATTTCACCGGCTGGACTGTCGCAATTCTTGCCCCCAAAGGACCCTGTACCGAGAACCTGCTACACCATTGTCCCGCATTAAACGGTGTTTCCACAAGAAAGATTGAAACTAGTCATGGCGGTTTTTCGCTAAACTGTATCATTACAAATCTGTAAATAAATACAAAAAAAAGGCCCCCCCCTTATTCGCTTGCTCAAAATCTTTTTTTTGCTTATATTTAATGATACAGAGTTCAAATGGGTAAAGGAGTCCAAATGTTTTATAAGCATTGGAAAAAAATTGCACTTTCGCTAACGTCCTTTTTCTGGACAAGTTGCGACACGGATAGCGCCTCCGCAAATTCAGAAGTAGAGGTTCCAGCCAGTAGCGCAGAAGCTGCTTCATCCTCTTCAGCGCCTGCAAAACAGGTCCCCGGTTCAAGCGACGCCTCTGCTCTTGTGAGTTCTAGCAGCAACGAGACCAAATCCAGCAGCAGCGAAGAGCCAAAGTCAAGCAGTGGCAACGACTTTAACATCGTGCCACTATACGGTGTTAACGACAAATTCATCACCTGCATTGACGACTCCACTCAAAAGGTCTGCTGCACTGTAACCACCCAGGAAAACTGGCAACCCGAATATGAATGCTCCAACGACATCTGCCCTGACTATGGTGTGGTGCTGATATCCGAAAAGACTTATGACTGCGACGACGGCAACACATACAACGAAGCCGAGTTTATCGCCCGTTACAAGACCGATGATTCCAAGAAGGACTCCTCCGAAGTCGTTCTTCCCCAGGACACCACATTCACGGCACCCGTAGCCCTATACGGTCCGCCCTGCATGTTCAACAATTCCTGCGACGAGGAGAGCTAACATGTTCTACAATCACTGGAAAAAGATCTTTCTTTCCCTGACAGGATTCTTCTGGGCCGGTTGCGGCGACTCTTCATCAGAAGCCGTATGCCTTTATGGCCCCGATCCCAATTACAGCAATGATTCCGAGTCCATTTACAGTTCTGCCGATATGGCCTCGGAGAGCTCCGCTGAACAGGCCCAAGCTCCCTCGAGCGCAACGGAACCGAATCAATCCAGTTCCAGCGAGGGCGGCGTTGAAAGTTCTGCGGAGTCTGCCCCCGAAAGTTCTAGCGCAGCACCCATTGGTCCCTATAAACTTTCTTGGAACACTGCGATAAACTGTAAGATGGATTATTTCACTACAGGTAAGTGCCTAGGCTATATAGGATCGGGCTCCGGTTCAACAAGTACAAGTACTCTGCGTGACATGCTCGTAAACAATAGGACTAGAACTCTCGAAGAACTCGATAGCCTGGAAGAAGAACTAGAAAATTTGTCTGATTGCGCTCCAGTCTATGGCGTACCAACCTGCTATGGATACGAAATCTTGACACATTATGTCTGCGATAACGACAGTTCCTATCTGGCCGGAGAGTACCTGAGCAAGGATTCTCTCATCTACCCCTTTGATGAATACATGGAGAAATTCCCATTAAGCAGCAATTCTGCCGAATCGAGTTCCAGCCTTGCCGAAGAATCTAGCAGCAGCGAGAAGCTGCCTTCACCCCTTTGTCAGAAAACCGATTTCAATTACAGCAACATCGACAATATACTTTACGAAATAAGGTCCAACAAGCTAGACAGCGTACGCAATGCGACATCCGATCTGTCTGAAGAACAGAAAGAATGTCTAACCTCTATTTATGTCCCTGGTTCTTATGGATGCAACGAGAAGCCTATTGCCAGAAAACAAGTCTGCGACGGTGACACCATCGTGAATCCGCGCTACCAGGCAAAGCTTGATTCCACCAACGCCAATCTGGATAGACAAATCAAGGCGTGCTTGAAAGAAGAAGACTCGCCAGAGTCCTCCGAGAATGACAACTAAAATTTCTGTTCATCATGAAAATCAGCCTTAAGAAAAAACTTGCACTCGAAGCATACCGCCTTTACCGCCACAACGAAATCAAGGCTCACCCGCTTACCTACTTTTTCTGGGAATGCACCCTGCGCTGCAACCTGCACTGTCTGCACTGCGGTAGCGACTGCGTCAAGGACGCCATTCCCGACATGCCCCGCGAAGACTTCATGAAGGTCCTCGACGATCTCGCCCCGCATATCGATCCGAAACATTTCATCGTGGTGATTACTGGCGGCGAACCCTTGATGCGCCAGGACCTCGAAGAATGCGGCAAGGAAATCAAGAAGCGCGGTTACCCCTGGGGAATGGTCAGCAACGGCCTTGCGATGACTCCTGAACGCTACACCAAGCTGCTGAACGCAGGTCTACGCTCGCTCACCATTAGCCTTGACGGTCTGCAGGAGAGTCACAACCATTTCCGTGGCGATCCGCATAGTTTTGAGCGAGCGTTGCGGGCCATTGACATGGCCGCTCACACCAAAGGTCTCACCTTTGACGTGATGACCTGCGTGAACCGCCAGAATCTCAAGGAACTCCCGAAAATTCTTGACATGCTTTTAAAGATTGGCGTCAAGCGTTGGCGCATTGCGACCGTATTCCCGAAGGGCCGCGCGAAGGACAATCCGCTGTTCCAGCTCACGAACCAGGAATTCCGCCAGGTGTTCGACTTCATCCGCGAAGTCAAGAAACTGAACGTCATCAACGTGAACTACGGCTGCGAAGGTTTCCTCGGGAGCTACGAGAAGGACGCCCGCAACTACCCGTTCTTCTGCCGAGCCGGCGTGAACGTCTCTTCCGTGCTTTGCGACGGAAGCATTTCGGCATGCCCGAGCCTCCGCGGTGACTACATACAAGGTAACATTTACAAGGACGATCTCTGGGATGTGTGGCAGAACCGCTACAAGGTGATGCGC
>NZ_CALEFV010000320.1 GCF_937877005.1 uncultured Fibrobacter sp.
GGCAACGGAAGCATCGCCGTGATGGTGGGCAAGAACGTTCAGGCCAAGGGCATCAAGGCCGGTGACCTGGTCAAGGATCTCGCCGCAGCTTGCGGTGGCCGCGGCGGTGGACGCCCGGACCGCGCTCAGGCCGGCACCAAGGAAGTCGACAAGATTGCCGGTGCTATCGCCAACGCCAACAACTGGATTAGAGCGAAGCTGGGTGCTTAATTAAATAGCGCAACATTAACATGTCTCCCCCGACTTGGTCGGGGGTCTCTTTTTCAAAAGGTGACTCTCGCAATAAGCGGAGCGCCTTTTTTTATATTTAAATTCACATTTTTGAAATTGCCCAAAATGGAATGTTTAATGAAATGTCGAATAAATAACTTTTTTATTTATGTGGCCATTGTCGCACTGATTGCGGCTTGTGGCGATGATAGTTCTAGCAGTTCTAACGAAGTATTCTATAATACCAACTTTGAATATGTAACACTGATTGATGTCCGCGACGGGCAGAGTTATAGGACTATACCTATTGGTAGTCAAGTTTGGATGGCGGAAAATTTGAACTATGCATCGGATTCAAGTTGGTGCTACAACGATGATCCTAAAACCTGTGAGAATTTTGGTCGCCTGTATAACTGGAATGCCGCTTTAAATGCATGTCCGGAAGGATGGCACTTGCCCAGTAGGGCTGAATGGTGGACGCTGGTTGTAAATGTAGGCGGAAGATCTTTTGCTGGAATAGCATTGAAATCAACCTCGGTTTGGGTTACTGGTTATGAAAGAGATGGAATAGACAGTTATGGTTTTTCCATCCTGCCTAATGGGTACAAAGATTCTAGACAACAATATGTTTATGGCAATCGTTCGAGTGCTAGTTTTTGGTCGGTTTCTGGCAAAAGCAGTAATGATACAAATGCTTATGGTTTCTATATAGGTTATAATTACGGCCCGTCTATAGGTGATGCTAATAAAGATGAAGCTTTATCAGTGCGTTGTCTCCAGGATAAGTCTGGTGCCGAACAGATAGAGGGGACACTGACAGATTTACGTGATGGACAAACGTATAGAACGGTTGTCATTGGTAGTCAGGTTTGGATGGCGGAAAATTTGAACTTTGTCTTGGATTCAAGTGTATGCTATCTGAATGAGACAGAGTATTGCGATAAATACGGACGTCTGTACAAGTGGGTTGATGCTGTAAATGTATGTCCTGCAGGTTGGCATCTTCCTGATACAACAGAATGGAAAATTCTTTTTTCCGCTGTGGATGCTGGGCCTGAATATGCTGGTATAGAACTAAAGTCTGTTTCCGGTTGGGATAACGATTTTAACTATGATAGCGATGGAGATCTTTATGGTTTTTCTGCGCTTCCTGCAGGATATCGAATTCCTAGAAGCGATTTTATTCAATATTACTATGACGGTAACGATCCTGTTGCTATAATTCCCAGTAATGTCACCGCTTTTTTTGATGAAGAAAAGTATGGTGCATTTTTTTGGTCGGTTACGGAGGGTCTTGGCGATAAAGCTTTCAACATGCATTTATCGACCCGAGATCTGGGGGCTTATTTAGGTGCTTATTACGATAAGGAGAGCGCATTCTCTGTTCGTTGCGTAAGGGATTGACTTGCGCCTTGCTTGGAATTTTTGCATATATTAATATTATCTTTTGAACACTCTTTTGTTAGGAGATGCGATGATTGTCGATTTCTTGAACACGGTTGACAGCGTCCTTTATTACCCCATTCTGATTATCGTTCTCGCGTCTGCGGGTATTTACTTCAGCATTCGCACACGGTTTGTGCAAATTCGACTTTTTGTGGAAGCTGTTCGCACGCTGATTGAAAAGCCGCACGAGGCGGGCGGGGTTTCTTCGTTGCAAGCACTGCTTGTGTCTACGGCATCGCGCGTGGGTACAGGAAACATCATCGGTGTCTCGACGGCAATTTGCCTCGGTGGCGCCGGTGCCACTTTCTGGATGTGGGTGCTTGCTATTATCGGAGCATCGTCGGCGTTTGTCGAAAGCACGCTTGCGCAGGTGTACAAACATCGCGACCGTCGTACGAATGGCTGCTACGGTGGCCCTGCGTATTATATTGAAAGTGCGCTGCATAGCCGCTGGCTGGGCATCGTGTTTGCGGTGTTCCTGATTTCTACTTACGCGTTCGGCTTCAATCTGCTTTGCTCTTACAACCTGCAGTCGACTTTCGAAACATACAGTTTCTACAACCCGTCGGTCACGCCATGGATTATCGGCATAATCCTTGCGGTGTTGGTGGGTTTCTGCCTGTTCGGCGGTGGCAAGCGCATCGTAAAGACGACGGGAATCCTTGTCCCGGTCATGGGACTTTTCTATGTGATTCTTGCGACCATCATGCTGATTGCACATTTTAACTTGATTCCCTCTGTGATTGTCGCGATTATGCAGGATGCTTTTGACTTCCAGGCGATTGGTGGCGGCATTGCAGGCTCTTGCCTGATGTACGGCATCAAGCGTGGACTTTATTCCAACGAGGCTGGTGTGGGTTCCGCCCCGAATGCTGCGGCTGCGGCTCATGTTTCGCACCCGGTAAAGCAAGGCCTCGCGCAAATGCTTTCGGTGTATATCGATACGCTTTTCCTTTGTACGGCCACAGCCCTGATGTGCCTTGTTTCCGGCGTGCCGGGAACTGCCGAGAACGCAGGCGCCATGTACGTGCAGCAGGCTGTCTCTACGACGTTCGGTGCGGTGGGCCCGGTGTTCATTACGGTGGCGATGACGCTGTTCGCATTCACAACCCTTTTAGGTAACCTCTACTACGTGCACAACGCGATTGCATACATCAACAAGAAGAAAATGCCCGGCAAGAAGGCTATGACGGTGATTCATATATTGTGCAGCCTGGTGGTGCTCTTTGGCGCGGTGACTCCGATGGATGCCTGCTGGGCGCTTGCCGACATCACGATGGGCGGCATGGCGCTCATCAACCTGCCTGCGTGCGTCATTCTGGGAGGCGTCGCGTTCAAGGCACTCCGCGATTACGAATTCCAGCGCAAGCAGGGGCGCAACCCGGCCTTCATTGCAAGGCATATCGGCTTAGATGCCGAAAAACTCGATTACTGGCACCACAAGGAAAGGGATGAAAGGGAATAACCGAATTCCAAATCATGATATTAAAAAGGCTGCGATTCGTTTCGTAGCCTTTTGATATTCGTTGTAATTGTGGAGTACCGTGCGTTTTACTTTATCGCAATTTTCTGAGTGAGGTTCTTGGAGCCGTCGCGCATGCGCACGATGTATAGGCCTTCGGAAAGTCCGCTGAGTTCGACGGAACCTTTTACGTTCTTCTCGCTGAATACCGGGCGGCCCTGCATATCGAATACATCGACCTTGGCGGCGGTGGCGCCTGCAATAGAGAGTGTGCGACCGGTGAGACTCATCGAGAGATTGCTTGTGGATGCTACGGTCTTGATGGCGTCGATGGAATCGCCGCAAGCGTCCTCGCAGGGCGGATCAATGATGGCTTTCAAGCCGTAGGGCGAAACTACATCGTCGATGGGGTGCGCTTTGAGGCTCGCCATGACGCTGTCAAAGGCGGGTTTGGCCTTGTAATTCTTGTCCCAAAGCAGCCCCTGCGTCTTGCCCTGTGAACCGTCGAGCCAGCTGTGAGCATCGGTGAGTCCCCAAATCACGAATTCGCCCATGTTGGGTTCTTCAAGGAACACGTCCATGAACTGGCGGTACAAATGCCCCTGCTTAGCGTAGTCGGAAGCGCCGAGGCTGTTTGCAGAACCCTGCGGAAACCCGATGTCGAGTTCGGTGATGTTCAGCTTGACATCCAGTTCGGCGAGCGCCTTGGCGAATGCGCGGATATTCTGTGGCGTAGTTTCATGTGAAATTTCAATGTGTGTCTGCGTGCCTACACAAGTGATAGGTATACCGTTGGCTTTCCAGCGTTTCACCTGTTCCAATACAAAACTGGCCTTGGAACCATTACTGAGTCCCCATTCGATGGCGTAGTCGTTGTAGCAGAGTTCTGCATCTGGGTCAGCGGCGTGTGCCCACACGAAAGCGGAGTCCAAAAATTCAGGGCCTATACCTTCGTACCACACGGATCCCGAAGAACGCCAGCCATGAGGATTGTTGTCGTTGACGGCTTCGTTTACCACATCCCATTCGGCGACTTGGCCTTTCCAGTGCCCGACGACATGTTCGATATGATTTTTCAGCACGGCTAGCAATTTGTCTTTTTGACCGCTGTAGCTGTTTACCCAGCTGGGAACCTGGCTGTGCCAGGCGAGTGCATGGCCACGTACGCGCATGCCATTTTCCTGCGCGTATTTAATCATCTTGTCGCCCTTGTCATAGTTGAAATTGTTTTCGCTCGGTTCGGTCGCGTCGAATTTCATCTCGTTTTCTGCAACGACGGCGTTAAATTGAACTTTGTGGATTTGTTCAAATTCAGGTTCGATGCTGGCGCCCCATCCGCCACCGAACCATTCGCTGTTCAGAATGGCGCCGATATAGCGCCCGCGTTCCTCGGCAAGGCTGCGGAGCGTTTCGTCTGCGGCGAAGGCGCTTGTGAAACCTGTGCCAATAAGGGTTGCTCCGAGTGCAATACCGGTTACTGATTTCTTGAAAGACATCACTCTCTCCTTATGGATTTTTTCTAAAGATATATTCCAGAGGGAGAAATGTTGTGTTTCAAAAGCTAAAAGCGTTGTTAGGTGTTGTTAAAATAGCTCCCTAAAGTAGACTTTTTTCGCGGCTTAAGTCAAGACCGGGAATCTGTTTCTCAAGTTCGACTGCATGAACCTTGATTTTCTGTTGGAATTCCTGCGAGGAGGGGGAACTTTCGTTCTGAATCCGGTGGCATGCCATCTTCATGAACTTCTCGATTTTCGCCATGTTTTCGCGGGTGGTGTCGTTGCAGTAGGTTTCGACCATTCGCTCAAAGATGTATTCCTCGGCGGTTTTGGACAAATGAACCATGTCGTCGGCGTAAAAACGGTAATCCCGCAGTTCGTCCATTACGATTTCGTAGCTTGGGAAATATGTAACTGCGTCATTGCGAGGAGCCGAAGGCGACGCGGCAATCTCTGCAATTGCTTTTTCTATGCCGAGTAGTACCGTTGCCTTGGAAAGATTGTTGCCGTGTGCGCCGTCGCCCCTGTGCCTGATGGGCGATACCGTGAATACGATGCGGGGGGTGTTGTCGCTTGTAAATCTTGCAACGTCATTGCGAGCCGAAGGCGAAGCAATCCTGGTCTGATTTTTTATCTTGCGCAGATTTTCGACGATTTCGCGGATGGCACGGGCGACTTCTTCGACGGAAATCAGCCGACGCTCAAACATTTTCGGGTCTTGTCGGTGGCAGTTCGCGGCGACGATTCCCGTTTCTTTCAGCGTATAGACGAATGCCGAGCCGAGCGTCACGAATACGACATCGGCGTTGGCGATGAATTCGCGTGCGGTTGCAATGGCTGCGTTCAACTTGGCGATGCATTCTTCGCGGGAGCCTGCCGAAAGCGAACTATGTGCATCCCAGCAATGCCACAGGTTGTCGCCGTGGCCGTTGCCGCGGCATACGTCTTGGAACACATCGGCGTCGCCGTAGACTTTTCCATCGGCGATGTTCTTTACCATTTGGGCGATCGAAAGCGGGTTGTATACCGTCCCGAATGGGTTTGTCAGCACATTGAATTTCCGCGATGCGAACTGTGCCGAAATGTTGTCTGCAAAACACGACCCGAAAAACGCGATGCGGCTCGTGTAGTCGATTTTGAATCCGGACGCGGGGATGTCTACTTTCGTGAAAAAGTCCATGCCATTAATATAGTCAATAGTGATTGGCTTGCGCTTATGGGCGGCTCGTTGTGAAGCGCGTCACGCGCGGGTGTCGTTTTGGGGCGAAATGCGTTCCAAGTTGGAATAAAAATGGGGTCGCAATCGGGCCTGCCCTATACTATATTGAATAAAATGGCCCCATTGTTTCTACTAGTCGCATTCCTCGTACCTGCCGCTTTTGCGCAGGACGTGTTCATTACCGTCGACCAGTTCGGGTACCGCCCCGACGCAAAGAAGGTCGCCGTGTTGCGTAGCCCCGAGGTGGGTTACGACGCCGCGCTCTCGTACACTCCGGGCAGCGTGATGGAAGTCGTGGACAGCGCGACGGCGAAGGTTGTGTTTTCCGGTGCGCCAGTCGCCTTCCAGGAAGGCGCAATCGATACCGCCTCGGGCGATAAAGTCTGGTGGTTTGACTTCTCGCAGCTCAATACGCCGGGTACTTACTTTATCCGTGACAAGGCGGATAACCTGAAACAGTCTTTCTACTTCCGCATCCGGGACGACGTGTACAACGATATCTTGAAGGCGGCGATGCGCATGATGTTCTACCAGCGCGTAGGCATGGCGAAAGAGGAAAAGTATGCGGGCAAGGACTGGGCCGATGCCATGAACCACGCGCAGGACAAGGCGGCCCGTCTGTTTACCGACAGCACGAATGCCGCGACGGAACGTGACGTGAGCGGTGGGTGGTTCGATGCGGGCGACTTCAACAAGTACACCATCTGGAACGGCAACTACATCGAGACGCTTCTGCGCGCCTACATGGACGTGCCATGTGCATTTACCGACGACTACAACATTCCCGAATCGGGCAACGGGATTCCCGATGTCCTCGACGAGGTGAAATGGGGTATGGATCACCTGCTCCGCATGCAGAACGAGGACGGCTCGGTGCTCTCGGTGGTTGACGAGGACCACGTATCGCCCCCTTCGGCGGCGACGGGCCGCAGTTACTACGGCGCTCCCAACGCGATGTCTGCCTACTCTGCGGCGAAGGCGTTCGCGCTCGGTTCCATAGTTGCACAAAAGCGCGGGAACACCGAATACGCGACGACGCTCAAGGATGCCGCCCAGCGTGCCTACAAGTGGGCCGAGGCTCGTCCCGATTCCATGTTCTACAACAACAAGGCGGAATACGGCACCAAGGACCTTGCGGCGGGCCAGCAGGAAATCGATACCAACTACACGACGGGTGCACGCTTCGCGGTGAAGGTGGCTTCGGACTTTGCGATGTACGAACTCACCGGCGACGCGAAATACCTCGGGCGTTTCGAGGCGACTCCCGATAGCCTGCCCCTGATGCGGCAGTACGGCAGCTGGGCGCTCGACCAGTACCGCATTGCGCACGACTTGCTCTACCTGCAGTACCTGGGCTACAAGGATGCGGATGCCGAAGTGAAGGGAATCGTGCAGGAACGCTTCGTCTCGATTTTTGGACAAAGTAAGTATATTGCGGCGGGCCTGGGACATGACGGCTACCGCTCCTACATCCGCGACTACAACTGGGGTTCCAATTCGCACAAGGCTTCGAGCGGGCTCCTGTTCGACCTGATGGCGGGTAGCGACGGCGCGACCTCTGCAGAAGCGGGCGCATGGCACGATGCCGCGGAAGATTACCTGCACTACCTGCACGGCGTGAACCCGTTCGGCATGGTGTATCTCTCGAACATGGGCGGCTACGGTGCAGGCAAGAGCGTCACGAAGTTCTATCACGGGTGGTTTACGGGCGATAACCCCGCTCCGGGCTACGTGACGGGCGGTGCGAACTCCCGCTATGCGTGGGCGGCCTGCTGCAAGGAGTACGATGCCAACAACTCTGCGAAGGGTTGCGGGAGTGCCGCGAACAATGCGCTCTGCTATGCGGTATCGCTCCCGGTCGGGGAACCGCACGCGAAGATGTACGCGGATATCAACGAGGGCTGGCCCATCGATTCCTGGGAACTCACGGAACCCTCTCTCGGGTACCAGACGGCGTATATCCGGCTCATCTCGCGGTTCGTGAAGCAGAAGGGCGTGGATATCGGGGAAAAGTTCGGGAGTGACTCGGCGGATGCCGTGAAGCCTGTCGCCGCGCCGGCACAGGATCTGAACTTTACGCTCGCGGGTGAACGCCTTGAGGTCGTAAGCTCGGGCGATATCCGTGAAATCCGCCTATTCGACGTGAACAATCGCGAAACCCTGCGCTGGAACGGCAATGCCCGCCGCGTTTCGCTGGATATCTCTGCCCTGAAGCCGGGAGTATATGCCGTGAGGGCGGTTTCGGGCGCAAAAACGGTGACTCGCCTGGTGCTCAGGCGGTAGCCGCACTGAAATATTGTATCTTTAAGGGACGTGTTCCGCTTGTGAACGAAGGAATTGATTATGAAACCTGGTAAGACCGAACTTCGCCTGAACGCAGAAATCGAGAAACGCGGTGCGCTTTTTGCCGTGCTGTTGGATCCCGATACCTCTGACGAGGCCGCCTTTGTGAAGGCGGGCGCGATGGCTGCCGAAAACGGCGCTGATCTCTTGCTGGTAGGCGGGTCTTACCTGGGCAACTTCACGCTCCCGAAGCAGGTGGCTGCCCTCAAGGCCAACGTGGACTTGCCGGTAGTCCTTTTCCCGGGTGGCGCCTCTCAGGTGGTGCCTGGTTTTGACGCGATGCTTTTTATGACGCTTGTGAGCGGCCGAAATCCGAATTACCTGATTGACGAACAGGTGCGCGGTGGTGCCCTGGTGCGTGCCTTGAACATGGAAGCGATTCCGACGGCATACCAGTTGATTAACAGCGGCAAGCGTACCACGGTGGAATACATCAGTGGCACCATGCCGGTGCCTGCGAACAAGCCGAAACTCAGCATGGTGAACTCCATTGCTGCAGAACTCATGGGCATGCGCTACGTGTATCTGGAAGCGGGCAGCGGCGCAGAAGAACCCGTGCCGGTAGAACACATCGCCTATACCCGCAAGGCGACCGAGATGACCATCATTACTGGCGGTGGAATCAAGGATCCGCAGACTGCAGCGGTCCGCGTGGCTGCCGGCGCGAACATCATCGTGACCGGAACCCTCTGGGAAAAGGTCGAAGACCCGGCACTGCTCAAGGAATTTGCCGCCGCAATCCATGTGAAGGGCTAAAAAATTCGCATAGGTGCGTTGTAAAACTCCTCGCGTATCTTTGTACGCCATGTCGTTTCACGCCTGCTTCTGCTCGTTTTTGCAAAACTTCGTTTTTGAGCCTTTGCCTTGCGCTGATTGAATAGACGCTTCTCTTTTGAATTCTTGTAGTTGAAAGTCATTCCGAACTCGTTTCGGAATCAGCTTTTTTATAGGCTTTTTTGGAACGCGGCTTTTCCTTTACTCAAATATTTGTGTATTTTTCTTTAAAAGAAAAATGCACCGAAAGGTGCGGTTTTGAGGTATCTATGCGAAAACTTGTTGTCGTGACTTATGTACTTCGTGCACTGGGCTTTGTTCTTGTGCTTTTGATGCTTTTTGGACATAGCCTTGTCCTGAATATATTCCCGGGGCTGGAAGGTCATTCTATTAATCCGATTTTCTATTCGGGCATTGCGTGCTATGCGCTTGGTGCCGTGATTTATTTCTTTATCAACAAGAAAGCAAAGGAAGAACGGCGCCAACGCGAAATCGAGGAGGCCCAGACTCGGGCCTTTGGCAAGAATTCTGATGACCGGGACAACTGAATGGATGATTTATGATCAAGATTGAACATTTACATAAGACATACCATAGCGGTTTTCTGATGAAACCGAAGCTTGCACTCAAGGATGTAAGCTTTAACGTGGAACAAGGTCAGGTATATGGTTTTATCGGACCGAACGGTGCAGGCAAGTCTACGACCATTAAGGTCTTGACCGGTCTTCTGAATTTTGATTCGGGCAAGGTCCTTGTGAACGGAATTTCTCCGCGCGATGTCAAGAGCCGTAAATATATCGGGTATACTCCTGAGCAGCCCTACTTCTATGATTACCTGACGGGTCGCGAGTTGCTTCAGTTTTACGGCAAGCTAGTTGGACTTTCGGGTGCGGAGCTGAATAAGCGTGTCGACTGGTCGTTGGACCTGTTGCATGCGAACAAGGACTGGATTGACCGTCGCTTGCGTTCGTATTCCAAGGGCATGATGCAGCGCGTTGGTATTGCTCAGGCAATTCTAGGTAAGCCCAAACTGCTGATTCTCGATGAACCGATGAGCGGACTGGACCCAATGGGCCGTCGCGATGTGCGTGAAGCCATTATGGAACTTAACCGTACGGGTGTCACTATTTTTTATTCGAGCCACTTGCTGAGTGATGTAGAATCGATCAGCCATAAGGTGGCGATGATAGTGGACGGCAAAATCGTGCGCGAAGGAACCGTCGACGAGATTACGGAATCTTGCGGCGTGGAATACCATGTGCGTACCCGCGAAGCGATTCCGCTGGCAGAACTGCCCGAGGGGGTTACCCCCGCCGGTCACCCGCAGGAATGTGTATGTGCAGACGATGCCGCTCGTGACCGTCTATTGCATTACTGTTTGGATAAGGGCATTGCTGTGGAACGTATGGAACACAAGCGCCCGAGTCTCGAAGACATTTTGACAGAGGAGATTGCCCGTGCAGACGCTTAAGCATATTGGCATTATTGCCCTCAATACTTTCCGTGAATCCATTCGCGACAAGATTCTTTACAACATCGGATTCTTGGCGATAGCTCTTACGCTGTTTAGTATTGTGCTTGGAGAATGGTCCGTGTTTGACCGGTCCTATGTCATCAAGTCGACGACGCTGTCAGTGATGAGCCTATCGGGACTCCTGATTTCGATCTTTGTGGGTATCAGTCTGGTGCAGAAGGAAATTCAGCGGCGCACGGTTCTCACACTCTTGTCCAAACCGATTAGCCGTGTGGCCTTTATCGTGGGCAAGTATTTTGGATTGCTTGCGGTCGTGGCGGTGCATTTGGTACTTCTCACGCTAATCTATTACGCAATTCTTTTCGTGACGGGATCGGACCCGACGCTCAGCCTGCTTACGGCTATTTACCTGATTTTCTGTGAGATGGCGGTGGTCATTGCCGTTGCGCTCCTGTTTAGCAGCTTCAGCAGTACGGTGCTTAGCGCTCTGTTTACTTTGGGTGTTTACTTTGCGGGTCACTTGAGTGATCAGCTCCTGGAACAGGTCCGCTTTGCAAGCCGTATGGGAGAAATGGGCGATGCGTCTACGGCTCTTTTCGAAAAAATGGCCATTGTGATTCATGCAGTCTTTCCTGGACTCTATCGTTATAATGTGACAAGCTACGTTGTCCATGGTTTGGCGCTTCCGGACTTGTATCTGTTCTGGAATACTGTTTATGCAATCGGTTATGTGGGTGTATTCCTTGCGATTGCTAGCTGGTGGTTTAGCCGGAGGGATTTCCTATGAGAAACCAGTACATGGCAAAAGTCCTTGTGCATAACAAGGTCGTGACGGAAGCTCAGATTAAGGCGCACTGGTCCGAGATAACGGACAAGAAAGATATTGGTCAGGTCCTTGTGGATGCAGGTGTTTTGCAGCCTCCGATGTATATCAAGGTTCTTGCTTTTGTCAAGCAGATCGAAGCGAAAGCTGCCGCAGAAGCTGATGGTAAGGCTCCGGCAACCAGTGCCCCGGCGTCTGTTGCCAGTGCATCTACAAAACCGGCTGCATCGCAGACAGCTCGTTTTGAAGCGCCTCCGGCCTCAGCCCCCTCTGTAGCGCCTGCCCCTCAGCCGGCTGCTGAACAGGAAGGCTTGCATATCGAAGGCAATAGCCTTTATGGCGAGGTTTCCACTTCAAATATGGAAGTGGAATCCGTAGCGGGGCTTGAATCGACAAGTATCAGTACGGTGCAGGTCCAGGCAGAAGCCGAAGCGGAAACTTCCGAAGAAGAAACCGAGAAGTTGCCTAGTCGCTTTGCCATTTTAACTGGAGAAGGTACTCCGGTAGAAGCTCCTGAAACGATTCGGCCCATGACGAATATGGCGCAGCTGATTGCCTTTGCCCGCAAGTTCAATGCGACGGATATTTACCTGTATGCGGGGCGTCCTGTGGTGATGCGACAGTCGGGAGCTCTCTTTGTGGCGTCGGAACAGCCTCTAGATTTGTCTCGCATTAATGAACGCCTGGACGAGGCGTCGAAAGGATTCTCGGATGGCTATAAGATTGTTGTCGGGAAGAACTTCAGCAAGACAATAGGTCTTGCCGGTGTCGGTCGTGCCCGTATGACCGTAACCTGGAATGGAACCAATCCGAGTATCGCAATTCGCGTGATTCCGCAGGAATCTACGACGCTTGAAAATCTCTACTTGCCGGCTTTCTGCAATCAGTTTGCCGAACTCAATAGCGGTCTGATTCTTGTGGCAGGGCCTGCGGCTAGCGGTCGTTCGACAACGATGGCGACATTTGCCGAGACGATAGCGGCGAATCGCGATGTGTACATACAGACTATCGAAAAGCCGATTGAACGCCTGCTGCAGAATCCCCGCGGAGCAATCGCTCAACGTGAAGTGGGACTTCATGTGCGTACGGGAATCGAGGGCATTGAACTTGCCATGCAGAGCGGGGCAGATGTCATTGTGTTCGATCATCTAGAAAATATGGACGAACTGTCGATGCTGCTGCGTGCTTCGAATTCGGGCGCTCTCGTGTTCGCTTCTGCGGTTGGAAACAATGTGCATGCGCTTCTATCCCGCTTGATTTCTTCCGTGTCGGAACAAAACCGTACGGCCTTTGCGAATTCCCTTGCGGAGCAACTGAAGGGAATTATCGTTCAGCACTTGATTCCCATTGTACAGAATCAGGGGCAGGTGCTTGCTGTAGAGGCGACCAAGATGACCTCGACCATGGCGAACATGTTGCGTCGCGGCGAGATAGCCCAGTTGGCTGCCGCTATAAGTAGTCAGGGAAGTCAGGGAATTTCCTTGGATGACTCTCTGCAGAAGTGTGTCGAATCGGGTTACATTGACGGGGCCGAAGCGTGGATGCGCGCTGTCGATGGCCGTCGCTTTGCTTCTTACCGTCCGGCAAATTGAGGAGACCGCTATGGCAACTGAAATTGAATCCTTGTTGGAATATACTTTGAATGTGGGCGCAAGCGAACTCGTGGTTACCGAGGGGGCGTCCGCGGCGGTCCGCCTCGCCGGAAAAGTTTGCGCCATTCCCGATGCTCCTCCTGTCGAAGTGGGTGCGCTAAGGGCTTTTCTAGGCTCGATGGATGGTGAAGCAGGAACTCTGATGGGTGGCCCATGGTGCGGTTCGCGTTTCCGTGTCCGCTACAACCGAACGGCTCTCGGTAATTCGGCGATTTTTAGGCCGATGCTTGACGAGTGCCCCGATTTTTCGACATTGGGCGCGCCCCAGTCCCTTTCTGCTCTTCTCGGCATGCGCTCAGGCCTAGTCGTCTTTGCAGGGCCAGCTTGCTGTGGCAAGACGACGACGGCTACGGCCTATGTTTCCGCTCTTTGCCAGTCGGGCGTTCTTCGCGTGAGTTTTTTGGACAAGGAATCCGAACTTCCGGTCAAGTACGGTGACTGCCTGGTTCTTCAGAATACTACGGGAGACACACCGGAAAAAATGGAACAGGCGCTGCGCAGTGGCATAGACGTGATATGGCTGGGCGACTTTGAGGGGCTTTCGCTGATTCCTGTGCTTCGTGCGGCGGAGGCGGGAGCGCTTGTCGTGCTCACGGTCACCGCGGGTAACGCGGTGGGCGCCCTGGACGCCTTGCTTTCGGCCGAATCCCTTGAAAATCGCGATTTGGCTCGCAATATGCTTGCAGCCGTATTGAAGGGAATCGTGGTTCAGCGACTTTTGCCGGGGGCCCAGGGCGCGGTCTCCGCTTGGGAAATCCTTTACGGTTCGCAGAATGTCGCATCCCGTATCCGTAGCGGCGAATATTATACGCTCCCGTCGATTATGTCGGCCTCTGCTTCCGAAGGCATGATGCTTATGGATGATTGCCTTGCCGAATTGGTCAAGGCGGGCTACGTGACTCAGGAGGATGCGGCGAGGTATGCATCTGTTCCGGCACGTTTGGGATAGCGTTCTGAAAGCGAAGTGTCGTGCGGTCCTGCTTCTGTTGGGACTGCCTTTTGTGGCGTTTGCGACAGGAACTCTCGACGGAGATTCCCTGACAAACCAGGATGTTCCCGTTCTCGATACCCTTGTAGAATCCGTTGCCGCGGATACCCTGAAAAAAGAAACGACGGATTCTTCCTCGGTCAAGACGGTTCTTTACCTAGGTGGTGGAGAGCGTTCGCCGTGGTTCCAATTGGGCGTACTTTACGCCATAGAGGAATACGGCATTCCCGTCGATTCGATTGTTGCAACATCGTGGGGTGCCTGGATGGGAGCCTTGTGGTCTCGTGGAGTGCCCCTGGATGACATACAGAAGCTGATGCTGGATTCGGCGATTGCGCCATTTGTCGGCCATGATCTTTCTGCTCCGGGGTCGGAGCTCGGTTATAAGAAGGCGGATGCGCATGGAATACCCATTTCTATTTCTGGAATTCCCTCGATACGGCAGCGGTTTACCTTGTCTACAGATTCGACTCATTTTATGGAACGCCACAAGAAACCTTTAGTGGTTGATTCGATGCAGGTGGTTCGGGCCTTGGCCAGACTCCGTTTTCAGGAAAGCCTCTATCGCCAGCGTGGCCCTTATAAGATTCCGATCGCTGTTATGGGTTGTAAGGAGGGATATCCTGAACTGAAGGATAATTCAACGAAAGAAATCATTGCGTCCCTTCCGCTTTGGGTGCGTTCGCAGGATCGCGTGAACTCCGTATCCGGAGAACTGTGTCCCTATCTTTCTTTGCCAATCGAGGACTCCATGTCGGAACTCCCGATTGTCGTTGTCTCCGATCCCTTGCGCGGATCCTTGTCGGGTGACGAACGCTCCGTTCTCTTGAAAAGGCAGGCGCTTTCGCAACTGGTGAATCAGCCGGGCGTAATTGTCCGGGCCCATACGATACTTGATACGGCCCGTGCGGTCTGGATACAGGCTGGTTTCACTTCGTTTGAAAAGCTACTATCCGACTTTAAGGTTCTGAATGGACGACGTGTCGCTTATGACAGGGATCGTCGCGGAGCAAAGCCCTGGTTCCGGTATGAACCTGCTTTTGACAGTCTTCCTTCACAGACGCATGGTCCCGTCATGAGTTATTGGAACAAGGCTGATACGGGTATAGTGGCGCCGCGACAGTTTGCCTATGGAGTGCTGGAAAACCCCGCTTACGATACCCTTGATTTAAACATGTT
The DNA here is from genome assembly GCF_937877005.1 of uncultured Fibrobacter sp. Taxonomy (GTDB): domain Bacteria; phylum Fibrobacterota; class Fibrobacteria; order Fibrobacterales; family Fibrobacteraceae; genus Fibrobacter. The sequence continues at coordinate 15,067 of NZ_CALEFV010000320.1, forward strand.
GCCTAGCGGTGCCCTTGCAGTGGAAACTTCTGTTCATCCGACCTTTGATGTAGCTGTGGGCGGTTTCGGCTCGAATGCGATTGGACCTAACGCCTATTTCGAAGCGTCCATGCACCATGTGGACCATGTGGAAATAGAACTGGTACTGGCTGGTTTCTGGGGTGGGACTTCTTATGGATTGCAGCCTCGGTTGAATGTTTCCAAGTTGATGAATCGCCGCTGGGAATTGCAGCTAGGTTATGACTTCCTGAAGCTTTCTCCGTTAAAGTCGTTTAACGGGAGCATGAGCAGCCATATGCGCATCGTCACGGAAAGGCGTAACGACCTGAGGATGAATGTATTCTATTCTGCGGATAGCTATCAGCGGTTTTCCGCAGAATTTGTTTTTGGTTCCAGGACCTTTGAACTGGAACGCAAAAATTATGGTGGCAAGGAAATAGAAACTTACCCGGTTTCGCCCATGCTCCATTATCGTTACCTGAACGGCGTCGATGATGACTGGTTTGCGACTGGTGGACATGTCCTGAATGTATGGGGCGGCTTTGAATCGATCGGTTTTGATGATGGCATTATAGATGTGGTTCCGATTTACTGGATACTTTTGGCTGATGCGCGCTGGACCATGTCTCCATTGCGTTTCTTGACCTTGACTGCCGCTGCGGCAGGTGGCATTGAGCGTTATCACGATGAAGGCCATGGCTATGTATCGCCCAGGTCTTTTGGATATGCGCCTCTCGATATCGCCTACCGCCAGCATGCACCTGCATCGCCCTGGTCGATGGAATGGTACAATCCGGAACTCTCTTCGCATGAATATGGTCTGATTCGAACCAGTATATCGCTACATGGAGATCATTTCGGAGCATGGGTCTTCGGAGCCTATTATCATGACTTTGAGGATTCTCCCTTCGCAAGTCTCGATGTGAACAAGTTCGTCTTTGAACCTGCTCTACGCTTTGCTTACAGGTCCGTCGTGATTTATGCGGGTTTGAACCGGATTGTCGATACCGACACCTTTGGTGACCTGACCCGGTTCAGGGACTACAATTATTTTATCAGAATCGGAAACTACGAGTTCTAGGCAAGTCCTAGACGACTCCGTACTGTTTCCACTTGCCTCCGCGCCAACGGATGTAGTTGACGATGGACCGGTAGAATTCGTCGCTTGCCATGCCGAGCCAAATTCCGACGAGGCCTAGCTCAAGTCCGAAGGCGAGCAGCAATGCGGTGCCGAGACCGCAGGTCCACATCATGGCGGAACCGACGATGGCCGGGAACTTTGAATCACCCGATGCGCGGAGTGCTGCGGTAATGACCATGTTTGCAGCCTTGAACGGTTGCAAGAAGACGTCACACCAAAGGCAGAGCTTTCCGAGGCGAATGACTTCGGGATCGCTGGTATAGAACGAAAGCAGCTGCCCTCCAAAGAGCGCAACGACAATGGCCACGATGAGGCTGCTCGAACAGCCGGCCATTAGACTTTGGTGGAGTCTGCGATTGGCTTTTTCAAAATCGTGAGCGCCGACGAGATGTGCCACCAGAATCTGGTTTCCGCAGCTGAGCCCTACGCTCAGGATCACGGCGAGCATGGCGAAGTTCCCGCTGAAGATGCGCGCAGTCATGGCGGTAATGCCAAGGTGAACGACGATGGCGGTCAGCACGACCTGGAAAATTTGGAAACTGAGAGGTTCCACTGCCGCGGGAAATCCGATGCGGATCCAGTCGGGAAGGATGACGCGGGAACGCTTGAAATCTGTCTTGCGTATCTTGTGGTGAATCTTGTAGCGAAGAATGAGGTAGAGGATGCCCGATGCGATGAGCCACGAGAGCATGGTGGCGAGAGCGACTCCCTTGACTCCCATCTGCGGAAAACCGAGGTAGCCATTCAGGAATACCACGTTCATTGCCGCGTTCGAGATGATGGTGATGATATTGCCGAGCAAGTTCCAGACGGTGAGTCCGTGGGTTGCAATCAAGGATGTGAGTGTCGATTGCAGGGCCCTGAAGGCGAAACCGATGGCGACGACATGCAAAAAGTCGCGGGCGTGCACGGCGGCATCGCCTTGCAGTCCCATCCAGCAGACAATCTGGTTGGCAAGCGGAATGACGATTAAGGTAATGGCAATGCCGAGAAGCAGGCTGCCGAGTAGGACCATGGTCTGGGTGGTGCCCGCTTGCCGAGGACGCTCCGCCCCGATAAACTGGGAGGCGATGCTCGCCCCTGCCTGGGCGAAAGCCTGAATGGCCATAAAGAGGGCGCCCAGGACGGGCATGAGTGCCCCCACGCCCGCTGCCGCCGTTTCGGAGGTGCGCGACAGGAACCAGCTGTCCATCATCGGCTGACAAGTCGCGATGCCGAAGGTGATGAAAAGCGGCCAGGACAGGCTTAGGAGGGATCGATCCTTGACTTGCATAGCGGCGCAAATGTTAGCAATGTCAGGACTTTAAGGCTAGAGTGTCTCAAAAATATTCTGTATACAGGAGTGCGCGGATTTGTTGCCGGACAGGCCCTATTCTCCCCGGTTCCTTGCCGCGACATCCTTGTATCGGTTGTGGTCGGAAAGGTTCTTGCTGAAGAAGTGGGTCATGCTGCCGTCGTCTTTGGCAACAAAGTAAAGGGCATCGGTCTGGGCGGGGAAGAGCGCCGCCTGGATAGCCTTGCGCCCCGGATTCGAGATGGGACCAGGCATGAGTCCCTTGAATTTGCGGGTGTTGTAGGGGCTGTCGCTGTTAAGTTGGCTCTTGTAGATGGGACCGGTCAGGTTTCTGAAGATGAACCGCACCGTGGGGTCGGCCCCGAGTGGCATGCCGATACGGAGTCGGTTGTGGAATACGCCAGCGATTAGCGGACGTTCCTCGGGAATACCCGTCTCTTCTTCGACGACGCTTGCGAGGGTGAGAACCTTATGCCAGTTTCCGAGGGTTTCCCACATGGAACCGGGCGCTTTTTGCATTTCGTCGCGCAGTTTGAGGTTTGCTGCCACCATCTGCTTCAATATGACTTCCTCGTCGGCATCGATGGGGAACGGGTAGGTGTCAGGGAGCAGGTAGCCTTCTAGCGAGTTGGCCTCGATTCCGAGAGAATGGGCGAACTTCGGGTCCTGGACGAGCTTGTTCCACCGTTCTTCGCTAAAGTTTGGGTAAGCCTTCTTGATGTAGGAGGGGATTTCCCACGAGGCTCGGCCTTCGGGAATGGTCACATGGCGGACTGCGTTCTTTCCGCTTTCAATAATGGAGAGAACTTGAGGAAGCGTGAGCCCGGCGGGAATCTCGAACCATCCCGCCTTGAGGTTCGGTTTCATTTTCCGGATGGTCAACCGGAAGGCGAGGTCGTCGGACCAAATGCCGTTCTTTTCAAGAATCTGGAAAATTTTGGTGGGGGAGCTGCCCCTGGGAACTTCCAGAAGCACCGTATCCTTATTTTGGGCCGTTTCCGAGAGCCTCGATTTGATATTTATGGCTGCAAAAGTGCCCAAAAGAGCCAAAATAAGGGCTAAAAAAAGTAAAATCTTCTTCATAACGCAAAAATTTAAAAGAAATTGTGACAAAAGTCAAAAATAAAAGGTATATTCCTATCTGCATTGTCAAGTTTTAACCTGTTTCTGAGGAAAGATATGAAAAAGGTGCTTTTAATTGCTCTCGTTCTGCTGGTCGGATTCTCTTTCGGTGCCGGTAAGAAAGTGAAGTCCAAGCTGGGTGACATTGACCTGACCAAGGAAAAAGATGGTGGTGCTGTTGTTTGCACGGCTGGCTTTAACGACGAGTTGACCATCGTGAAGGACGGCGATACCGAAGTGCTCGTGAAGGGTAACTGCGGTCAGGGTTGGGTTGCCAAGTCCAAGATTGAATATGTTGCTCAGGCAGCAGGTGACAAGTCCATGAAACTCGAAGGCGTGGACGTGGTTGGCTGGCTCGATAACCCGAGCGCCGTGTTCGTGTTGGAAAACGATGACCTCGACTTCGACGGTGTGAATATCGACCGTGACTTCAAGGAATACTTGCAGCACACGATGGACCGTGAACAGATGGAAATGCACAACAACGAAAACTAGCTGTTGAATCGTTTCGGATGTTTTGCCCCGCCTATGAGCGGGGCTTTTTTTGTGGGTACTGGTTAAAAAACGGAACAAAACCCTTCAAAAAGATTGTATTGTATACTGTCGTGTCCGGCTTTCATTGAGGAGTGTTTCCTGTCACATGGATTTTAGACATGATGAAATTATATTTGGAATTAGGTGTATCTTTAAGGATGTTTATGAAAAAATTGTTCAGTGCGAAGTTTTTGGGCCTAGGCATTCTTGCCATGGGTCTTGTTTCAGTCTCGTTTGGACGCGTGGGGCCAGTAAGCCAGTACGGCCAACTCCAGGCGGGCAAGAATTCCAGCGGCAAGGGCCAGATCTATGGTTCCTGTAAGGGCGTTACGAGCGGTAACGAGGTTGCTGTACAGGGCATGAGCCTCTTCTGGAGTATTTCGAGCGATGTGGGTTCACCTTTCTGGACCGCAGATATCGTGAGTGGGCTTGTGCAGAAACAAAACATCCAGATTATCCGTGCACCGATGGGTGTCGACGAGGACTGGGGTTCCGGCAACTACTTCACCAAGGAAGGTTACTACCAGGGCCTGATGAATACAGTGGTACAGGCCGCCATCGACAACGACATCTACGTGATTATCGACTACCACAGCCACAAGGCCTCCGACAATGTCGACAACGCCAAGAAGTTCTTTGGCTACATGGCGCAGAAGTGGGGCAAGTACGACAACGTTATCTTTGAAGTTTTCAATGAGCCCACCTCGCAGTCCTGGGGCACTATCAAGACTTATGCCGAAGCGGTCGTTTCGACAATCCGCCAGTATTCCGACAACCTGATTCTCGTGGGTAACCGAAGCTGGGACCAGTACCCGAGCGATGCTATCGGTAGCGAGGTTTCGGATTCCAAGAAGAATATCGCCTATACGTTCCATTTCTATGCGGGGACGCATTCTACCGGTAATGAAGGGGCGAATGCCGTGCGCGCCATGAACAGCGGGCTTTCCGTATTCGTTTCGGAATGGGGAACGGTGAATGCCGACGGCGATGGTGGAGTGAGCGGCTATGCTTCCACATGGATCAACTGGATGAAGGATCACAAGCTTTCCGGTGCGAACTGGGCCGTGTCCAACAAGAACGAGGGAGCTTCCTACTTTAGCGGGAGCGCCTGGAACTACTCCAACAGCGGTCAGTGGGTGAATACGAATGTTTTCGGTTCGCTGCCCAAGTCGTATACGGCCTGTAGCGGATCTACTCCGTCATCGAGCAGTTCTGTCGCAAGTTCCTCGAGCTTTGTTCAGCCGGCGGGGACTACGGACTATATCGATGATCTTGAGGATGGTGATAACTTCGCCTTTACCGGTGGTGAATGGTACGCCTATACCGACGAAGGTGATAATGGTGCGTCGACCATTACTAACGGTCCCGGTAACAAGGGTGGCTACAATGTTGTCATTCCGGGCTCCACGGCGGGTAGTTCTACCAAGTATACGGCGGGCATTACTGGCGTAAAGCTTTCGCAGGGTGGCAACAAGTACAATCCGTACGTGGCCCTCAGTGTCGCATTGAATGCAACGCAGACGGCTTATGACCTTTCCGCCTGTTCTGAAATTACTTACAAGTACAAGGGTGCCGCCCATAACTTCAAGGCTGAAGATACGGCTGTTCAGGATTATGGGTATCACCAGATTACGAAGACTGCTGCGTCTTCATGGACAACCGTGACGATTCCGTGGGACATGCTTACGCAGGAATCCTGGGCCGACAATGTGTCGCTTTCGAAAAAGCGCATCAACAAGTTTACCTGGGAAATCAAGGGAACTCAGCCGAGCATGAACTACCTGTATGTCGATGACGTGCGCTGCTCTGGCATGGCCATAAGGCCGGTCGCCTCGCCGTCCAGTTCAAGCTCTAGTTCCGCCAGGTCCAGTAGCTCTTCGGTGAATTCCTCTTCTAGCGTGGCATCGAGTAGCTCCGTCATGTCGTCTTCCAGTATGGCAACGGTTGTTGTGACGGGTGACCTGAAACAGACTGTTCAACAGGGTGGCGTTTTCCAGCCGGTTATTTTCACGAACGTGAACAAGGGTTATCGACAGACGCAGAATGCATATTTCTTGAACATTTCGCTTTCGGGAACGACGCTTGTTGTCGACGGCACGGTTCCTGCCAATACAAATGCCGGTAAGTATGTCGAGAACATTTATGTAAATGGTGATATCTATGAGATTGAGGTGACGGTAACGGAGACCCAGTCAAGCAGTAGCGTTGCATCGAGTAGTTCCGAAAACAGTTCTTCCTCGGTTGTGGTGAGTGACAAGTGGGAAGGCAATGCCCAAATTACGAATGACTCCAATGAAGGGGTGACCATCGGTGCGTCGAATGACTGGATTTCGGATCGCGTTATCAGAAAGAACTTAGGCGAGATTACTTCGGGTGAAACCTATACACTCTCTTTTGTGGCAACTTTGCAGCAGAACACGATGGATATGGCTGTTTCGCTCGGCGAGTATTGCAATGAATCTGTCGCGCTATCCGCAACTGCGGGCGATTCGAAGTTCTCCTGCGTCCTTACGGCCAGGAAAGATGAATCTGCAATTTTGACGCTGACTTTGCCCGGTTCCCGCTGGGAATCGGTGACGATTGCGAATCTTTCGCTCGAGAAGGGAGCCGACTCTTCTGTGGTGTCACAGACCATTGCAATTGAACATGTCAGTGGCAGTCTGAACCAGACGGTGGTTGCAGGAAATGAGATTGAGCCGGTTGTCTTCAGCTATGAGAATATAAGGCATATTTCTGTCGAGGGCTTGCCGAAGGGCTTGAAAAAAAATCTAGATACACTGGCAGGCACCTATACGATTTTAGGGGCCATTCCCGATACGTTGAACGACAAGGAATACGGCTACACGGTGACATTCACTGGAATTGAAGATAGTGTAGTGACAGCGGCAGGAACGATTACGGTGAAGCACAAACCCGTTGCAACGACTGTTGTGCTTTCGAGCGGCAACGAAACGCAGACTGTAACTGCTGGTGACTCCATTGTGCCGATTGTGTTTAGTTACGAAAACTTGAAGTCTGCACGGGTACTCGGTTTACCCGAAGGTGATTTAACCGTATCGCAGGACAAGAGTGCGAAGACTCTGACAGTCGCTGGCGCCGTAAACGAGGCTCTCAGGGATGGAGAATACCAAGTGAAGGTCGTTGTGGAAGGCTTGGATAATGGTGATACTGCCTTTGCAAAGATTGTCGTGAAACATAAGCCCGTTGTAACGACTATTGCACTCACTAGCGGTAATGCGACGCAGACTGTAACCGCTGGCGAGGTTATTGAGCCGCTCGTGTTCACATATGCGAATATGAAGTCCATCGAGATGAGCGGTGCTCCGGAAGGCCTGACCATGGCAAAGGACGATACTTTGGGTACGGTTACTGTTGAAGGGACTGTGGATGCATCTCTTACGGATGGCGAGTATACGGTGATGCTTGTGGCTGTCGGTGCCGATAATAAAGATACAGCCTTTGCAAAGATTGTCGTGAAACATGCTCCTTTGGTAACTGTATTCGAGTTGGAAAGTGAAAATGCGGATCGAACTGTGACTGCTGGCGATACCATTTTGCCGATAGTCTACAGATATGAAAATGTGACGACTATTGAAGCTTCTGGACTGCCTGCAGGTCTAAAGGCCTCGATGGACAAGAATGCGAAATTGTTCAAGATCTTCGGTACCGTGGATGTGGATGCGGTAGCACAGGAATATGTCTTTACGATTGAAGTGACGGGTATAGATTCTAACACTTCGACTACAGGAAAGATTGTTGTGGAACAGTCTTCCTCCAGCGAACAGTCTTCGGCATCGGAATCTTCTGATTCCCAGTCGTCCGATTCTCAGTCTTCGGCATCGGAATCTTCTGATTCCCAGTCGTCCGACTCCCAGTCTTCGGCATCGGAATCTTCTGATTCCCAGTCGTCCGACTCCCAGTCTTCGG